>CALUQD010000003.1 GCA_944322825.1 Candidatus Avelusimicrobium pullicaecorum | reverse complement strand
GCCGTGGTCCACGTGACCAATCGTTCCCACGTTCACGTGCGGTTTGCTGCGGGAAAATTTTTCCTTTGCCATTTGTTTAGTTCTCCTGTTTTTAGTCTGTACGTCTATTGTTTAGTTAAGTCAAAACAAGCTGGGAGTGGGAATCGAACCCACGACCTTCTCCTTACCATGGAGATGCTCTACCGACTGAGCTACCCCAGCATTTACTGCCGGGCCCCTCGCGGGGCAAACCTACTTTAAATCGCTAAGCTGGGAGTGGGAATCGAACCCACGACCTTCTCCTTACCATGGAGATGCTCTACCGACTGAGCTACCCCAGCATTTGCTGCAAAATTGTTGCCAAGCGGGCGATGGGAATCGAACCCACGTATCAAGCTTGGAAGGCTAGTGTTCTACCATTGAACTACGCCCGCGCCAGGCAATATACTTTATTATATCAAAAAACAACCAAAGGCGAAAGCCTTTTGCCTGGGCCGGGCCGTACAGAGCCGTTAAAAACGGCCCCCGTTTTGGGAGCCTTTTATTTATTATAGCAAAAAACCGATACAAAAGGGGACTTTTTATCCAGCAAAAACCCGGCGCCAGTATGCCGCGCCGGGAAAGCAAAAAAGATGGGAGGCCTGGTCCCCTACAAGAGGCGTACCCTAAACCGGGTGATGGTGGCACTCCCATATTGCTAGTATAGGCAGGGTATATAAAAAATCAAGGCCTAATTTAAAAAATTTTTTCTTTCTTCCTAAAAACGGTTTTTTTTGCTATAATAATTAGGTCCTAACAATTTGCCGTATATGGTGCGGTGGCCAAGTGGTAAGGCGTCAGTCTGCAAAACTGATATTCGTGGGTTCGATTCCCGCCCGCACCTTTTTCTTTTCCCTTTTGCCGCGCAGCCGCGCGGTTTTTTATTGCCTTTTAACGGGTCCGCCCCTTTTGTGCGAGTTGCTTGGACGCAACTGTCAAAGGCGGGCCCCTCGCACCCGCAAAGACCTTTCAAGGAAACAAAAACGCCGGGGCATTGCCCCGGCGTGAACTGTTTTCCTGTAAGGATTAATCTTCTTCCGGCACTTCAGACAAGATGGTATCCTTGCTCTTATCTTCCGGATAAGGAATCCCTTTAAACTTGTAATTGAGCCAGTCGCCCAATTCGTCCATCAAAATATACGTAACAGGCGTCATCAACAGCGTAACGAGCAGCGAGAGCGCCTGCCCGCCCACGATGACAATCGCCAAGCTGCGGCGCTGTTCGGCACCCGTTGCATTGGAGAAGATCATCGGCGCCACGCCCATAATCAGCGTCAGCGTGGTCATCAAAATCGGGCGCAAGCGCACACGGTTGGCTTGCAGGATAGCGTCCGTACGGCCATAGCCGCGGGCGCGCAGCTGGTTGGTATAGTCCGTCTGCAAAATAGCGTTTTTACTGACTACGCCTACCAACATAAAGATACCCAGCAAGCTGTACAAGTTCAAGGATTGGCCCGTTAAGAACAAGGACAGCACTGCAAACGGCAGCGTCAGCGGCAGGGATACGATAATCGCCACCGGGTGGGTGTAGCTTTCAAACTGAGCGGCCAGAATCATATATTTGAACAGGAACGCCAAGATAAACGCTACGATGAAGGACATAAACATTTTGTTCATTTCTTCACTCATACCCGTTACGCCGCCGGTATATTCGGCGCCGGCATCCAGCTGGGCAAACACTTTCTCCATAATGTTCAAGGCCGAGCGCGTATCCAACCCGTTCAAGTTGGCTTGCACGGTCACTTGGCGCTGGCGGTTATGGCGGTCAATCTGGCTGGGGCCGGTGCCTTCTTCGATCGTGGCCACGCTGTCCAAACGCAGGATTTGGTCTTCGCCGTCAATGCTGCCGGGCACCATCAAAGCCGAGATAGCTTCTTTGGTGTCGCGGTATTCTTCGGCCACGCGAACGCGCACATCGTAGAGTTCATCGTTTTCTTTAAACTTGGTGATGTCGTCTTCCCCGCCGACCATCGTGCGCAGCGCGGAAGCAATGGACGAAATTTTCACGCCCATATTCTGTGCTTTTTCGCGGTTGATAATTACGCGGTATTCCGGTTTGGACAAGTCCAGCGACAGGTCTAAGTCAATAAACCGCGGGTCTTTGGCCAACTGTTCAATCATGGCGTTGCCGTAGTCGCCGAGCTTGTTGATGTCCGGCCCGGAAATTACGAATTGCAAATCATACGAACCGGCGGAAGGCGTATCGCTGACCACGTAAGAGTTGGTTTGCAAGCCGGTATATTTTTTCATCAAATCGCGTACAGCGTTGAGGTATTCCTGGGTGGTAATGCCTTCGCGCTGATCGCGGTCTTCAAATTCTATGCGGATATAGCCTTTGTTAGACGGGTTGGACGCTTCAAAGCTATTGCCTACCCCCGCCACTACCAACGTGTCTTTTACGTGCGGCAAGCGGCGGATGTCTTTTTCCAGCTGTTTTAAGATATCCAATGTATCCGTATAGCTGGTCCCCACCGGGGCTTCCACCGATACCTGCACTTTGCCGCTGTCGTCGGTTGGGATGAATTCCCCGCCCACACGCGCCAACATCGGCACCAGCAAGGCCATACACAAAAAAGCCAACCCTACCATCGTTTTGCGGTGGTGAATAGCCCAATCCAACAAGGGGATATACCAATCCACCAACTTTTTGTTAACGTTATCCACCATCAAATCCAGTTTGGTTTTCTTTTCGCCCTGTTTGAGCATTTTGGCGCACAGCATTGGCGTCAGCGTCAAAGCAACCACACCGGACAGCGCAATAGCAAACACTACCGTCATCCCATAGCTGTTTACAATGCGCCCCACGATACCGCTCATATACGCCAGCGGCAGGAAGATAACCAAGATGGACAGCGTCGTAGCGACTACCGTAGAGGTAATTTCGCGTGAACCATCCACCGCGGCCACCTTGGGGCTTTTGCCGTATTTTTCCATATGGCGGAAGATGTTTTCCAGCATTACGATAGCATCGTCGATTACGATACCTACGGCCACCGTCAAGCCTAAGAGCGTCATCGTATCAATGGTAAACCCGCACATCTTCATAAAGATGAACGAACCAATGATAGATATAGGCATAGCCAAGAAGGCAATAAAGGTGGAGCGCAAAGAACCCATAAAGAGCAGCACCATCACGCCCGCCAATAAGCCGCCCAGCACCAAGTGTTCCAACACGCTGTGCACAGAGGCTTTAATGTTGCCGGACTGGTCCATCATTAGCGAAATGGAAATGTCGCGCGGCAGGGTAGGTTGGATTTTTTCCAACTTTTCTTTTACTGCTTCCACCACGGCCAGCGTGTTCGAACCAGATTGTTTGGTAACTTCCAGCGTGACCGAACGGCGGTCGTTTAAATAGGTGGATTCGCGTTCATACTCACCGGAATCTTCGGCATAACCGATATCGGAAATTTTAATAGAAGTTCCGTTGCGGTTGGCGATAAACACATCGTTAAACGCCGCTACCGTAGGAATACGGCCTAAAATACGCAAGGTGTATTCCTGGTGCTGCTGTTCCACGCGTCCGCCGGGGATTTCCACGTTCTGGTCCGCCAGCGCGCTGGATACATCGCCAATGGGCAAATTCAACGAAAACAATTTCAGCGGGTTGACGGTGATATGGATTTCGCGTTCGCGGCCGCCTACAATCGTCACGGCGCCAACGCCGCGGATGTTTTCGATGTTTTCTTTTACTTTTTTCTTGGCGATTTCCGTCAGCTCCACAATATCGCGGTCGCCGGATACGACTACGTTTAACACGGCGATAGCATCCATATCAATTTTTTGGACAACCGGAGCTTCGGTCCCGTCGGGCAAGTCGTTTTTGATGAGTTCCACTTTGTCGCGCACTTCCTGGGCGGCGACATCGCGGTCCTTATCCATCATAAATTTAATGCTGACCAAGGATACGCCTTCCATACTCTGGGATTTGATTTCATCAATCCCTTCCACCTGGTTGACGGATTCTTCAATCACCTTGGTAATGGACGTTTCCACTTCTTCCGGGCTGGCACCGGCCAGCGTCGTCTGCACGAACACATAGGGCACGTCCACGTTGGGGAACATACCAACCCCCATGGAGGAGTAAGACATCAGCCCCAGCACCACCACCGCCAAACACAACATAATGGTGGCTACCGGACGGCGGATAAACACAGCGGTAAAACCGCCGCGTTTCATCTTCTCCTTTTCCAGTTCGCGGGACTGGGATAAATTGTTGTTGTTTTCAGCCATACTTATTTTTCCAATACGATTTTGCTTCCGTCTTTAAGCCCATAGACAAAGGAGAGAATCTGCTCCCCGCTGGAAAGGCCGTCGGTTACTTCCAGGAAGTTGCTGTTTACAAAACCCGTTTTGACGGTTTTGCGCTGGGCCGTTTTGCCATCGGCAGACGGCACAAACACATACGTCTCGCCGGTTTCTTCGTCCGTGTACACGCTCTGCTTGGAAACGGACACGGCGTTTTTCTTTTCCGCCAGTGTGATATCCACCTTGGCAAACATACCCGATTTAAGCAACCCCTTGGGGTTATCGGCATAAAATTCCACTGCTACGGCGCGGCTGGTGGAGTCCACCACCGGGCTGATGATGCTCAGTTTGGCTTCAAATTCCTGCCCGGGCAGCGCGTCCACGCGCAAGGTGGCGGGCTGGCCTTTGTAAATTTCGCCGATATAGCGTTCCGGGATATCCACCGCAATACGTACTTTTTCCTGGTTAACGACCAGAGCAATCGGGGTGGAAATCGTCACGTTGGCGCCCGGGTCCAAATACACACGGCCAATTAAGCCCGTAATCGTAGAAGGAACCACCACCGGTTCATACACGGCGCCGACTTCGTCGCGTTCAATCAGCGAAACCGTCTGGTTCTTTTTTACGGAATCGCCTTCGCGCAGCAAGTTTTTAAGCAGTTTGCCTTCTACGCGCGGGAAAAGCGTGGCTTCTTCCAGCGCTTTAATGCTGCCGGACATCAACAGTTCGTGCTTTAAATCGCGTTTTTGCACGGTTTCTTGGCGCACCAAAAACACATCCCGCGCTACATTATCCAACGGGCCGGAAGTTTTCGGCCAAAAAATAGCTACCAGCGCAATCACAAACGCCAGCGCAATTCCCCCCCAAATCATTTTGTTTCTAGTTCTTTTTTTCATACAACTCAACCTCCGCCCCTACGGCAAATTTTAAATCGGACAAAGCAATCGCCCCGTCATACACGGCTTGCACAAACTGCAAGTCGGAATCGTTTACGTTGGAAATAGCGTCGTTTACTTCCAGCTGGCTGGTCAGCCCCGCGCGGTAGCGTTTCATCTGCGCGTTTAAGTTTTCGCGCGCCTGGTCTACCACGCCTTTGGTGGCTTCAATGCGCGAGCGGGCTTCTTCCAAATTCAGCCACGCTTCTTTTACCTGGATGCGCACGTTTTTCATTTTGTTTTGATACGCCGCCACCGCCTGTTCGTAGGCCAATTCTTTCTGGGCGACCTGCGAGCTGACTTTTCCGCCTTCAAACAGCGGAATGCTCAGGCTGACCCCGGCCGAGGAGGACCAATAATAATCCTGCGTATGCTGCGGGAATCCATTATCCGTCACCCCGTTGTACGTATAATCGGCGTTCAAGGCCAAAACCGGCATATGCCCGGCTTTGGCAATGTTGATGTTGTAATGCGCCGCATCCACCGCCAGTTTGGACAGTTTCAATTCCGGCCGGCGTTCCATTGCAATGCGGTACAGTTCGTCCAACGAAGGCGTAGGCGGCAAGCGCAGGTCTTTTTCCGTCCAGGTCAAATAGATATTGTCTTCCGGGTCGCGGTTTAAGATTTGGCGTAAATACAAGTTGCCCAATTCAAAATTTTTCTTGGCCTGCAGGACAAGCGGCTCAATGTTTTCCACTTTTACTTTTTGAGTCAGCACATCCAAGTTGCTGGCCAACCCTTGTTTGTACTTGGCCTGAGCCTCATCCAAATGCTGTTTGGCAATATCCAAGTATTCTTCCTGCACGCGGATGAGCGCGGCGGCATAAATAATGTCGTAACAGAATTTTACGACCTGCTGGGTAACCAAATCCTGCACGTGGCGCAAGTTGTAAAACCCGGTTTCCGCCCCCACTCTGGCCGCACGGGCCGTATTGCGGATTTGTCCGCCGGACCATAACACGTAGGACCCATTTAACCCCGCCGTGTACGTGTTGTTTTGGCCGATTTCAATGCGATTGCTGCCCATAATAATTTGTCCTTTTTTCAAGGCACGGCTGTATGAACCGTCCAAAGACAAAGACGGATAAAAATACGAATTAGCCTCGGCCAATTGTTCTTCGTAAATTTCTTTCGTCTTTTGGGCATCAATGATTTGGTAGCTGTCCGAAAGCGCCATGCGGATAGCATCCGCGATGGTGATTCTTTCCCCCTCTACCTCCTCACGCACCGCAAACAGGCTGTTTGCGGCGTTTTTATCCGGGGCAGCCCCCAGGCATACGGGCGCATAAACGGCTGTCAGCGCGAGTATTATCCACTTTTTCATACCTTATTTTCGTTCCTTATAGTATTCTTTAATTCCTAATAAAACAATTTGGACCAACCGGGCAATCACTTCCGGGGTATAGAGGGCGCTTTTGCTGTGCCGGGGGCACACGTGCTGGTCCAAGTAAGCGCTCATCATAATTTCGGTGGCAACCCCCGATATCAGCCGCACCACATCGCCGATGGCATCTGCCGGGATATGGCCGCGTTTGGCCTCCTGCTGCAACAGCTGTTCCAACATTCCGTGAATATACCGATTTTTGGGGCGCTCCACCGGCATTCTGGGCGACACATCCAAGGTATACGAAATCATTTGAATGACAAACTTGGAATGAATGGGGTCTTTCATAAAAAAGTCGAAATGCAGCTTAAGCCCCTCATATAACACATCTTCCGGCCCTTTGGCATATTGCTTGACGTTGGCCAGCTGGCTGCAAAAGGCTTTTTCGTGGTCCTCAATAATGCTGGCACACAAATCTTCTTTGTTTTTAAAATAATAGTACAGCACAGGCTTGGTTACGTGTACTTTCTCGGCGATTTCGCGCATAGACACTTTGTCCAGCCCTTTTTCTGCCATCAATTCAAATGCGGCCTTCTTGATAGCGGTGCGCATACGGGTTTCCCGTTGGGTCTTGTCGTGTTTTTCCGTATCGGTTTTCTTTGTTGCCATATTCTTTACCTACCGGTAGGTATATTTTACCATAATCCTTAGGCTTTTGTACACTGTTTCCGGCCATAAAAAAGCCCCGCCAAGGCGGGGCGGCAAACAGCCGTTCGGCTAAAACAGCAAGGATACGCCCCAGACCAAAAAGGCCACCCCCAGCACGCCTACCGCGCCCAGCGGCACCAGCGTAAACAGCCAGGCGCCCAAGGCTTTTGCAGCCGGCAGCTTATACAGGCGCATCAGGCCGCGGGTCAAATACCCCAGTTTCAGCCCCCACACCAACAAAATACCCAGCGGGGCCAACACCCCCAAACGGGCGGCCGGCCAAGCGGCCGACAGGAGCGCCATCGCCATCAACAGGCCATTAATAAATCCTGCCGTACCCAACAGGCAAAACATTTCGGCGGCGGATACTTTTACCCGGGCAAAATCCAAATACAACGCACAAACGGCGGCCAAAAAATACCCGGCCGTCACTTCCGCGGCAAACAACACGATCCATTTGGCCAGCAGGGCCGCAACGGATAACCCTGCCCCGATGTTAAAAAACAGCACCCACCCCAACGCGGCCGCCAGATAACCGACGCACGCCTGGGAAAACGATTTTTCCGCCACAAACGCCTCCAGCGCCGGCGCCGGATGTTCCATATAATGGAAATAGGCTTTCAATAAATTCATATTAATGCACCCACAAATAAGCTACGCTGGGCGTGGCCAACGTTTGGAGCTGCTGGGCCAGCGTTTTGCTTTCCATCGAGGACCCAAACGAGAAAATCAGTTCCCGCAGGTTTTCGGGCCGCTGGTTGATAATCTGGGGGTCTTTCAGTCCGGCCAGTTCACCCGCCAGCTGGAGGGCTTCTTCTTCGCCGCCCAGTTTATCGATAAAGCCCAGGTTAAACGCCCGCTGGCCGGTAAAAATGCGGCCGTCGGTATATTCGGTCATATCTTCGGGCTTCACATTAGGCCGGCCGGCTTTGACGGCTGCCAAAAATTGGCCATACGTGTCATCCACCATATCCTGCAAAATAGCTTTTTCGGCATCGGTCATCGGGCGGTAGGCGGAGCCCATATCCTTATATTTGCCGGAGGTAATGGGGGTCACTTTCACTCCGATTTTTTCAAACAAACCTTCCACATTACCCGTTTGCATAATCACGCCCACCGAGCCGGTAATCGTGCCGGGTTCCGCTACGATTTTATCGGCGGCCATCGCCACGTAAAACCCGCCGCTGGCGGCTACATCGCGGAACAAAGCCACCACTTTTTTGTTCTTCTTGGCGCGCAGGATTTCGCTGTAAATGTTCTGTACCGAGGCCACCGTCCCGCCGGGGGAGTTGATATCCAGCACAATGGCCTTTACGTTTTTATCTTCCCCGGCTTCGCGGATTTTTTTGGCAATCACGGACGCGCCGGACGGACGGGAAAAAGGCGACGTGTTATTGTCTTGGGCAATCACGCCGCGGATTTTAATCCACGCAACACCCGTCTTTTTCTTCGCGTTGGACGCAAAAGCGGCCGAGAAAGATTCTCCTTTTTTATCCGCGGCGGACGGTTTGCAAGCGGAAACCGGTTTCACCGTCAAGTAAATGCCGCACAAAGCGGACACGCCAAACGTAAGCAGCAGCAAAAAAGCCCATACCGCAGAAACGGACGGTTTTTTAAAAGGTTTTTTGGGTTCCTTTTTTTCCTCTTTTTTTTCTTCCGCTTTGGCTGTAAGCGGCGGCAGTGCCGCCGTCTTTTCGTTTTCTAACATTTTCTGTTCCCACTTTTCCTGCGGGATTGATATATTCGTGTTGGATGAAAGGTCTTCTTGTTCGTTTTCGGGCATAGGGATATCCTCAAAATAAAATTGTTACTTAATTATACAAATTAAATTGCTAAAATATGGGCTGCTGGCGGTTTGCGTCACCGGGCCAAACTCCCCCTGCGCCGCCGCCGGGAAGAAATCAAAAGGGGAGGCGTTATGTTTCAAGGAGTATTTACCGCTTTAGCTACGCCTATGTGCCCTTCCGGCACGGTGGACTATGTAGCCTTGGAAAAATTACTGCAGGCGCAAATTGCCGCGGGGGTAAACGGACTGGTACTGTTGGGCACCACCGCTGAAGCCGCTACCTTATCTGCCGAAGAAAAACAAGAAATTTTAAAGTTTTGTACAGATAAAATCCGCAGCCGCGTAAAAGTGATTATCGGCACCGGCACCAATGCCACGGCGTCCACGCTGGAAAACACCCGCGCCGCGCAGGCCTTCAGCCCGGACGGCGTGCTGGTGGTCACCCCCTATTACAACAAGCCCAATCCAAACGGGCTGATGGAACACTACCGCCAAGTGGCTGCGCTGGGTACGCCGGTGGTGATGTACCACATCCCGGGACGGACGGGTTTAAAAGTGCCGGCCGCCGTATTGGACCGGTTGATTAACGAGGTGCCGCAGTTAGCCGGGATTAAAGAATCGGATTACGATATGGCACACGTCACCGATACCGCCGTTAAATATGCCGACCGCTTAAGCTACCTGTGCGGCAACGACGATTTATTCCCGCAGTACTTGGCATTAAACGCCTCGGGCATTATCAGCGCGGCGGCCAATGTGCTGGCGCCGGCTTTTGTACAAATTTACCAATTGTTTGCGCAGGGGAAAACCAAACAATCTTTTGATTTGTTTGCCAAAACCTATCCGCTGATTAAGGCGTGCTACTTGGAAACAAACCCGACTTGCGTGAAATATATGTTGTCCAAACTCGGCTTCGGCGCAGAAGCAGTACGCCTGCCCTTAGGCGAAATATCCGACGAAAACAAACGCAAAATAGACGCCTTGCTGGAAACAGCGGATAAAACTTTATTCATTCATTAAGGAGCCCGTATGAAAACCGTAGGTATTATTGGTATTAACGGTATGGTCGGCCAAAATATGTTGGCCGAACTGAAAAAAATTAATACCCCTTTTGAAATTAAAACATTTGGCCGCAACGACGAAATCACGCCGCTGGATATTGCCGTTTTGTGCACGGATAACCCCGTCAGCGCGCAACTGGCGCCCCAAATTAAAGACCGGGTGAAATTTACGGTGGATATGTCCTCCGAATTCCGGATGACGCCGGGCGTGCCGCTGGTTATCCCGGAAATTAACCCGCACGCCATCACGCCGGATACTCACCTCATCGCCAGCCCCAACTGCACGACCACAGGTTTGGTGATGAGCCTGGCCCCGCTGGCGCCTTATTATCATTTTACGGAAGCGTTTTTCTGCTCCTACCAGGCCATCAGCGGCGGCGGAAAAAAACTGCTGGACGACTTCCACACCCCGGGTTCGTATTACGAAAACAACTGCGTGCCGCTTATCGGGTCCATCCAGCCCAACGGCCACACCAGCGAAGAATTAAAAGGGCTGTATGAAACGCGCAAAATTATGGAACTGCCGGATATTAAAGTGTACTGCCACACGGTGCGCGTATCGGTGGAGAATTCCCACTCGCTGGGCGTAACTTTAAAAGCCAAAGAAAATTTCGATTTGGAACAAGTCAAAAAATTGTGGAACGCATTTCCCAACCTAGTGTACAGCGAAAAAGTGGTCACTCCCAAAGAAGCCAGCGGCCTGGAAACCACCTTTATCTGCCGCCTGCGCCGGGACGTGGAAGAACCGAACATCATCCACTATTTTGTCACCTTTGACAACTTGCTAAAAGGTGCGGCAATGAACGGCCGGCAGATTGTGGAACTGCTGTTGGAGAAATTCGTATGAAAAAAGTATTCATCAACGGTGCAAACGGCAAAATGGGCCAGGCGATTGCCCGCATTATAGAAACCAACCCGGAACTGGGGTTGGAAGTATCCGTTAAGCGCGACGGGGCGCAGCCCGTCTTGGGCGATTTTGACGTGGTAATCGACTTTTCCACCCCACAAGGCGCGCAGGAAGCCTTTGCCATTGCCCGCAAACACCGCCGGCCGTTTTTGACCGGCACCACAAACCTGCCGGAAACGTTTTTGTTTCAAATGCAGGAAGAAGAAAAAATCCCCGTTTTTTACGCGCCCAACGTCAGTTTAAGCGTGTATTTTTTTACCGAACTGGTGCGCCAGGCGGCCCAAATGTACGCGGGGTACGGTTTTAAACTGCACGAAATTCACCACGTGCACAAAAAAGACGCCCCCAGCGGCACCGCCAAAAAACTGGCCGACGTAATGGACCTCGCTTATAGCGACGTGACCTACGAACGCACAGGCGAAGTGGTGGGCACGCATACGGCGTCTTTCGTGTCCGCCTTGGACGAAATCACCCTCACGCACGAGGCCAAAAACCGCGATTTGTTTGCGGATTCGGCCATCCACATTGCTTTGTGGCTGATGAAGCGCGAAAGCGGTTTTTACACCATGTCGGACTATGCAAAATTTAAATTGAAGGAAAAGAAAAAATGAAAATTCACTTTGTAGGTATTGGCGGCGTGGGGATGAGCGCGCTGGCACAGCTGCACGCTATGGGCGGGGACCGGGTAACCGGGTCCGACCGCTTAATCAGCAAAGGGTATACCGATATGGCCCTATGGGGATACCTCAAAAAATTGGGGGTGGAACTTTTCCCGCAGGACGGCAGCGGTTTAACCAAAGATACGGAACTGGTCGTCTTGTCCTCGGCTATCGAAGAAGACAACCCGGAGCTCGTCAAAGCCAAAGCCTTAGGCATCCCCACGATGCACCGCTCGGAACTGCTGGCCAAGCACGTAGCCGCCCACCGCACGATTGCCGTATCCGGCACGAGCGGAAAAAGCACCACCACCGCAATGGTGTACGATATTTTGGCCTTTGCAGGGCTAAGCCCCTCGGTTATTACGGGCGCCGCTATTTTATCTTTACAAAAAGAACAAGGCGTCTTTGGCAATGTATACAAAGGAGATTCGGATATTTTAGTGATAGAAGCCGACGAAAGCGATGGCTCCATCGTCAAATACCACCCGCACTTGGGGCTGTGCTTAAACTTGCAAAAAGACCACAAAGAAATCGCCATTTTGCAAGGATATTTTAAAGAGTTTATTTCCCATTGCAAAACCGCCATCATCAACGCCGAAGAAGAAAACCTGCGCCAAATTGCACCGGACGCCAAGACATTTGGCCTTTCGTTAGGCGATGTACACCCAACAGAAATTAAAGTGGACGGTTTCGGTTCGGACTTTATTATCCAGGGCCAGCCGTTCCGCCTGCACGTGCCCGGTTTACATAACGTGTGCAACGCCGTAGCGGCGGTTTCGGCCGCGCTGCAAATGGGCGTAGATTTGGAAACCTGCGCCAAAGCGTTAAACAAATTCCAAGGGATTGCGCGGCGTTTTGCCAGCGTCGGCAGTTACGACAAAATCGAAGTGATTGACGATTTTGCCCACAACCCGCACAAGCTGGGCGCCACTATTGCCGCGGCGCACCTGCGCGGCAAACGGGTGCTGGCGTTTTACCAACCGCACGCGTTTACGTCCATTAAACTCCTGGCGCCGGAATTTGTGGAAAGCTTCGCTAAACACATCGGTCCGCAAGACCATCTATGGCTAACAGAAGTATACTATCCGGGCGGCACCATCCCGCAAGGGGTTTCTTGCCGGACGGTATACGAAGGGCTAAAAGCCCGCGGCGTAAGCGTCAGCTACGACGACTGCCGCGAACGCATCCTGGCCGAAATGGCCGGCGCGGCACAGCCGGGGGACATCCTGTTGGTGCTGGGCGCGCGCGACCCAACCTTGACGGATTTCGCCCGCAAACTCTTGGCATCGCTCAAGGAACGTCAAGCCGTTTCCGGCTGCCAAAACTGTATGCTGGGCAATTGCTGTTTGCACTATACCAAATAGTTTTGCCGGTTCATCCAACCCTCCGGTTCTGCCGGAGGTTTTTTATCTTTTGTTTTCCCCGCTAAACAGCAAAAACCCCGCTGAAAAGCGGGGCTTTTTTGCAATTATTTTCGCCGGGCGGTTATTTATCGCCGTCCATACGCTCTTTAAAAATGCGCGCATTGACCAGTTGCTTAAACACTTTTCCGCGGTGTTCAAAATCTTTAAACTGGTCGAAGCTGGAACACGCCGGGGATAACAGCACAACATCCCCCCGCGTAGCGCCATTCATCGCGGCAGTGACCGCTTGGTCCAGCGTCACACAACGCAGCAAATCCACCGTGCCGTGCAGTTCAGCCTCGATTTTGTTCATCGCCTCGCCGATGGTCAGCACCCGCTTGCAGTAATCTTTCAGGTAAGGGATAAGCACTTCGTACGAAGCGCCTTTGTCACGTCCGCCCAAAATCAGCCACAGATTTTTGCTCTTTTCAAAACTTTTTAGCGCGGTGATGGTGGAATCCAAATTGGTGGCTTTGGAATCGTTTACATACGTGACCCCGCGGTGGTAGGCAAATTGTTCAATGCGGTGCTCCATCGCTTCAAAACGGGCAAACACTTCCTGAATGGTTTGCGCGTCCACGCCGGCAGACAAAGCCATCAACGCGGCCGCCATGGCGTTTTCCACGTTGTGAATGCCTTTTAACTGCGGCGGACGGATTTGGTGCCCTTCGCTAAAAATAAGTTCGTCCCCGTCAAAAAACACATCCGTTTTTAACAGATGTTTTGGATGCGTAGAAAAAGCCAACACTTGGCTTTTGGCTTTTTCCACCAGTTGCACGCATACAGCGTCGGCCCCGTTTACCACGAGTACATCGTTTTCCCGTTGGTTTTTAAACACTTTGGCTTTGGCCTTGATGTAGCCTTTCATTCCGCCGTGGTGGTCCAAATGGTCGGGGGTGATGTTTAAAATGCAGGCAAACTGCGGGTGGAAATAGGTGCTGTCTTCCAGCTGATAGCTGGAAACCTCAATCACCACATCGTCGCCCGCTTTTACATTCGCCGCGCAAAGCGAAACCGGGCTGCCGATGTTGCCGCAAATGTGCACCCGGCGGCCTTTGTTTTCGTGCGTGGCGTATTCGGTTAAAATTTCGCCCAATAACGCCGTGGTGGTGGTTTTGCCGTTGGTGCCCGTGACGGCAAACACGCGGATGTCTTTAGGCATAAAAGACAAGGCCACCTCCAATTCGCTAAACACGGGGATGCCGCGTTTCTTGGCTTCTAGCAAGACAGGATTTTGCGGGAAAATCCCCGGGCTTTTAATCCAAAAACCGCAGTCGTAAATTCGGTCCGAGTGGCCGCCCGTTTCCACGGTAACGCCCGCCGGGAAGGAAAAGGAACCGATGTGGGAAATCGGCGCTTCTTCGCTAATAAGCACTTCAAATCCATTTGCGGCCAACAGGGAGGCAGCGGCACGGCCGCTTTTGCCCAAGCCCAAAATGCAGGCTTTTAGACCTTTTACTTTTTTTTGGTTGAACATAATTTTTTCCTTTCGCGTAAAAAAGCGCGGATGGTTTCTTTGTCTGAAAAAGGACGTTTTTCCGTACCGATAAGCTGCCATTCTTCGTGCCCTTTGCCCGCCACCAGCACAATATCGCCCGGCTGGGCTGTTTGCAAAGCGCGGCCGATGGCTTCGGCGCGGTCCGGGATGATTTCGTAATTTGAACACCCCTCCATCCCTTGTAAAATATCAGTAAAAATCTGTTTTGGGTCCTCACAGCGGGGGTTGTCGTTGGTTAAAAATACAAAATCGGCCTCCGTGCAGGCGGTTTTTCCCATCAGCGGCCGTTTGGTGCGGTCCCGCTGCCCGCCGCAGCCAAAGACTACTAACAGGTTGCCCTTCTTAAATGGTTTTAGCGTATCAAAAGCGCGCTGGAGCGATTCATCGGTATAGGCAAAATCTACAAAAACAAAGAAATCCTGCCCTTCGTCTATCCGTTCCATCCGCCCCGGCACGCCCGGTAGCTGGGCAAGCCCGCGCGCGGCTTGTTCGAGCGTCAACCCGCTGGCCTGCGCGGCGGCCACCGCCCCTAAAGCATTATACACATTGTGCCGCCCCAATAAATGAATATGCATTGCAACGCCGTTTACTTCAAAAGAGGTTCCTTCCAATGTTTCCCGGATATGCGTGGCTTGTAAATCTGACGGCTCTTCCAAAGAAAACGTAATAGTTTTTACGCGCCCGCGCACCCGCTCCAGCAAACGCCGTCCGTACGGATCGTCGACGTTTATAACGGCGGTGCGGTGGGCTTTGGGGTTTTGCGGGTCCAGCAAGTTTTCGAACAGTTTTTGTTTGGCTTTAAAATAGTTTTCAAACGTATGGTGGAAATCCAAATGGTCGCGCTGCAAATTGGTAAACACGGCCGTATCGTACCAGATGTGGCGCACGCGTTGGAGCTCCAGCGCGTGGGACGAAACTTCCATCACCACGCTGTCGCACGGTTCCCGGCGCATTTGGTTCAGCAAATCGAACAGCACCAACGCCGCCGGCGTGGTATTGGGTGCGGCGCTTAGCACGCGGCCCGCCATACGGTAATTAATCGTCCCCAGGGCGCCGACGGTCTGCCCCGCCGAAACCAAAATCGATTCCAGCAAATACGCAATAGACGTTTTGCCTTTGGTGCCCGTAACGCCAATCATTTTCATATGGTCCGAAGGGCGGCCGTAAAATTCGTAAGCGGCATCGGCCATATCGCGGTCGATATCGTCCGACTGATAATACAACACCGGGCACGGCTTCGCGGCCGGAATGGAAGAAACCACCATCACGGCTCCATGGGCTATGGCTTCCGGCACAAACTGATTTCCATCGACATTCGCCCCTTTGATGGCAAAAAAAACAAATCCCGGCCGTACTTCCTGCGAGCGGAAGGTCAGCCCGGAAATTTTTAGGCCGCTTTGAGCTGCTTTTTCTAATACAAGACTGAGGGACATAGCCATATACTATCAAATTGATAGAATGTAGGAAAAGGGAAAAAGGTCCTGCTTTTAAAATAGGTATGAAAAACCTTCGTATATACGGAAAACCTCCTTATTTGCTGGCGCTGTTGCACGGCGGCCCCGGGGCGCGGGGCAGTTTGGCAGGGGTCGCCCAGCAAGTGGGCGCATACCGAGGCGTGTGGGAACTCTTGCAGACGCGTTACAGCGTGCCTGAACTGCTGGAGGAATTGCACGAACAGCTGGCCCCGGCCGAACAACCGCTGACGGTGGCCGGCCACTCGTGGGGTGCGTGGCTGGGGCTTTTGTATGCGTCCCTATTCCCCGAAAAAGTGAAACACTTGGTATTGGTTTCCTGCCCGCCGCTGGAAGAGAAATTCGTCCCGCAGATTTTACAGCGCCGCCTGGCACGTTTATCCCCGGCAGAAGCCGCCGCCTACCAACAAGCGCAGGCCGTCTTGGAAGAGTCCCGCCCGGGAAACCCGCAGCAAGCCCTGGAAACGTTACAACATCTTACGCAAAAAACCGATTTCGTCGCCCCTTGCCCCTATGACGACCAGTTGTTGGAAGCGGACGAACGCCAATATGCCGCCGTTTGGCCACAAGCGGCGCACCTGCGCAGCCGCGGCCGCCTTTTGCAAGCCGCCCAGCACATAACCTGCCCCGTTACCGTATTGCACGGCGCGCAAGACCCGCACCCCGTACAAGGCGTGCTGGAGCCGCTCCGCTCGTGCGGGGCGGACGTAACACAAATTATCTGGGAAAATTGCGGCCACTCCCCCTTTGCCGAAACACACGCGCGCGGCGCCTTTTATCGTTTTTTACAAACCGCCTAATCAAGCCGCCGTCCAGGCAGGATACGGCCCGTTAAGCCTAGTTGCCCGCCGCTAATTTTTCCATATCCGCAGCAATAAGCGCCAAGTGCTGTTTGATTTGCGGTTGTTTGGTTTCCAATAAGGGGAGCAATTTGCCGCGCACCCAGTTGCGGGTGAACGCGTCGTCGAAATTCGTTTGGTCGGTCACGTGCGGCAAGTCGTTGTTTTTCAGGTAGGCTTCGGTTTGCGCCCGGGTAATGCACAAAAGCGGACGCACAATTTCCACCCCGGCGGCCAGCGGCCGGCGCACGGGAATGCCCGCAAGCCCTTTGGCTTTGGTGCCGCGCAGCAAATTAAGCAAAAAAGTTTCGGCCTGGTCGTCGAGTTGATGGCCGAGCGCCACTTTATTGGCGCCCCATTGGCGGGCCAGTTTTAGATAGGCATCGTAACGGGCTTTGCGGGCGCCGTGTTCCGGGCTTAGCCCAAAACGGGCGGCGGTTTTTTTGGCGTCGGTTTTAAGCGTCAGGAATTCCACATCCAACTTTTTGCACAGTTCCCGGCAAAAGCGTTGGTCCGCCGCCGCCGCTTTGCCGCGCAGGCCGTGGTTGATGTGCGCGGCCGCCAAAGCAAAATGATGTTCCGACGACAAATAACGCAAAAAGTGCAGCAAACAAACCGAATCCGCCCCGCCGCTAAGCCCCACCAAAACGCTGTCCCCGCGGCCCACCAGCCGGGAGGCAAAAGCACGCATACGCGGCAATACGGACGCATTAAAACTTTTTTTTGTCATATAAAAAAGTATAATAAATTAAATAGGAAGAAGGAAAAGCGCTTATGAAAAAAAGAATTTTAATTGTAGAAGATGAAGCCAGCATCATTGATTTGTTAACCCTGGTATTGACCCGCGAAGGCTACGAAGTATATTCCTGCCAAACGGGGCGCGACGCCGTCGCTATGATGAAAAAAGTTCATCCCCATTTGGTGATTTTGGATGTAATGCTGCCGGGTTTGGACGGCGCCAGCATTATTAAAATTATGAATGAAGACGAAACCCTCGCTTCTACGCCGGTCATCGTTACGTCCGCTTTGGTGGAATCGGAAAAGATGTTCCTGACGTACCCGCAAGTAAAAGGGTTCTGCTCCAAACCTTTTGCTTTGGCGGATTTTGTGGCCAAAGCCAAACAAGCGTTGGGCGATTAATTTTGCAGCAGATGAAAAAAATACCCGCTGGATGCGGGTATTTTTTTGTCTATATTTTACCAGCCCTACCGAACGGAAACATTCCAATGCGCGTAGTGCTTCCAAAAGCAGTCCAGCAGCGCGTCCAAAAACAGCTCTTTGCTTGTTTCCGCCCCGATTATTTGCTTGACGCTCACGGCGGTTTCTCTTAAGGAAGCGGACAGCCGATTGTTCACATTCACCCCCATCCCCACCAGCGCAACGCGGTTTGTTTCGTCAAAAAAAGTTTCCACCAATACGCCGGCTATTTTTTTCCATTTGCGGGTTTTGGGTTCCCGGGCCAACACGGCATGGGGCGCTTTCACTTTGGTTTTGATTTCAAATACTTCGGCCAGCATATCCGCCGCGGCCTGCGCCGCGTGCTTGCTAAGCGATAACGCGCACAAATCGGCTTTCTGCGGGCGCAAAATAAGCGTGAAATACACGCCGCCTTCCCCCGCGCTAAACACACAGCCGCTTTGGCAGCGGGCCGCCGTCTGTTCGCACGCCAGCACCAATGTTCCGTCCGGCTCGCCTTTTTGGGCCAGTTCATAGGCCAGGTCCTGCGTACTGCCCAGGGTTTCCAGGCCGATTACTTTTGTAACACTTTGCAAAGGGATTGTTGTTTCTTCCATACTTTTATTTTACCAATTTTCGGCGGACGCCCGCCGCGTATCATTTCTTTTTGCCCGTACCTTTCACGCGCATTTGGCGCAGTTCAAACAAGCGGTCACGCAGTTCGGCGGCCAATTCAAAGTTCAGCGCGTCGGCGGCCTGGAGCATTTGCTGTTCCAAATCCTTCTCTACAGATTGGATGTTTTTCAGCGTCGGCTCCGGCAACGCCTGGCTTAAAATGCCGAAGGCGCTGGTCTTGGTTTGCTGTTCAAATTCTTTCAGTTCCACTTCCGTTTTTTGGATGGTTTTCGGCGTGATGTGATGTTCTTTGTTATACGCTTCCTGGAGTTCCCGGCGGCGGTTCATTTCGTTGAGGGCATAACGGATGGAATCCGTTTTCCGGTCGGCATACAAGATGACTTCCCCTCCCGCGTTGCGCGCGGCGCGGCCGGAAATTTGAATGAGCGTCGTCGTGTTGCGCAAGAACCCTTCGTTGTCGGCGCCCAAAATGGCCACCAACCCCACTTGCGGGATATCAATACCTTCGCGCAGGAGGTTAATCCCCACGAGCACATCAAACTTGCCTTGCCGAAACTCTTTTAAAATTTCCACGCGGTCCAATGCTTCAATGTCGGAATGCAAATACCGCGTTTTGATGTTTTTCTCCGTAAAAAAGGTGCTTAAATCTTCCGCCGTTTTTTTGGTCAATGCCAGCACCAACGTACGTTCGCCGCGGTTTTTGTGCTCGGTGATTTTTTCCACCAAGTGGTCAATCTGCCCGGCCGTGGGATGAATATAGACTTTCGGGTCCACCAAGCCGGTGGGACGGATAACTTGCTCCACGATGTGGTTGCCGCACACCGTCAGTTCGTACGGGCCGGGCGTGGCCGACACAAAAACAGTGGACGGGAGCAGTTTTTCAAACTCGTCAAATTTCAGCGGGCGGTTGTCCAATGCCGACGGCAACCGGAACCCAAAATCCACCAACATTTGTTTGCGGGCGCGGTCCCCGTTGAACATTCCGCGCACTTGCGGCAGGGCCACGTGGGATTCGTCCACCATCATCAAAAAGTCGTCGTAGCGTCTAAAATAATCCAGCAGGCACGACGGGCGTTCCCCCGGTTTGCGGCCGTCCATATACCGGGAATAATTTTCTATCCCCGGGCAGAAGCCCGCTTGCTGGAGCATTTCCAAATCGTATTCCGTGCGCTGTTTTAAGCGGTAGGCTTCCAGCTCCTTGCCCATTTGCAAGAGTTCGGTGTGGCGCACGTCCAAATCGCGGCGGATTTGGTCGATGGCGTTTTGGGTGTCTTCATCCGTCGCCACGAAATGTTTGGCGGGATAAATCCACGCTTCTTCCAATTCCGCCAGCACATTGCCGGTGATGGGGTGGATTTCGTAAATATGGGCAATCGTCTTGCCCGCAATTTCCACACGTATGGCGTTTTGGCTGTACGGCGTCATCACGTCGGTAAAGGGTCCGCGCATACGGAACTTGCCGGACGAAAATTCCATTTCGTCGCGGTGGTATTGGATTTTAATGAGCTGGCCGGACAAGGCCGAGCGGGTCATTTCCGCCCCTTTTTTAACGTAAATGCGCATCTCGCGGAAGCTGTCCGGCGAACCAATGTTGTAAATGCACGAAACGGACGCCACCACAATTACATCTTTGCGCGTCAACAGCGAAGTAGTGGCTTTTAAGCGGAGTTTATCAATGTGTTCGTTAACGGCGGAATCTTTTTCGATATACGTATCCGTTTGCGGGATATAGGCTTCGGGCTGGTAATAATCGTAATAAGAAATAAAATACTCTACCGCATTTTCGGGGAAAAATTGCTTAAATTCCGCATACAGCTGGGCGGCCAGCACTTTGTTGGGCGATAAAATAAGCGTCGGCCGGTTGAGGTTGGCAATCACATTGGCCATCGTAAACGTTTTCCCGGAGCCCGTTACGCCCAAGAGCGTTTGGCGCGGATACCCGGCCCGCACGCCTTCCGTCAGCGCGGCAATGGCTTTGGGTTGGTCGCCCGCGGGTTTAAAGGGAGAAACAAGTTTAAAATGGTCCATACTTTTATTCTACTTATATCCAACCCACAAAAAAAGGGCGGCCGAAGCCGCCCTTTGGTTTGGGAAAGTTTTATTTAACGCTGGTCCCGGCGTGGGTAAACGTAGAATCCAACACGCCCGGCAGCAGTTGGGCCACGCCGTCAATCATAAATTGCATAGCGATGGCGCACAAAATCATACCCATAAAACGGATGACAATCTGCGTGCCGTTCGGGCCGATTTTATTAAAAATATAACGCGACCCCACCAAACAAACACCCACAATGGCAGAACTTACAAACAACACGCCAATCATCATCATCGCCATCGTAAATGTAGTTGTTTTTTCAGCGTACAAAATAGCCGTGGTGATAGAACCAGGGCCAATAAAAAGCGGCATCGCTACTGGCACCAGAATATGGCTCAAGCGGTTGCGGGCTTGGTCAAAAGTATTGCCTTGGGCGGCGGCGGTTTCAATGCCGTGGCTTTCAAACTTGCTTTTACCTTGCAACATTCGCAATCCGACCAACAAAATCACAATGGACCCCGCCAGCCGGAAGGCCGGAATGGTAATGCCAAACAATGTTAAAATACGGTTGCCAAACACAAAAAACACCGTTAACAGCAAGAAAATCGCCAACGCCATCATCAGCGCTACGGCGCGCTGTACTTTGGGCAGTTCGTTTTCCACGTGCTCCAGAAATATCGGCACGTTGCCAATCGGGTTTAAAATAGAAATCATACCCACAAACGAGTTTACCAACAGACCCCAATCCATATTTGCCAGTTGCTCCTAAAATAGAAATTGCCTGCCAAAAAAGCAGACAGTTTTAAGCTATATACATAGTATATAAAATAACAACCGATCCGCCACAAAAACAAAATCCCCGCTTTTAGACGGGGATTTTATCAAATGGTGGGCAGTACAGACTTTGCCCACAAGTCGGCTCGTTGACCCTCGCCGCTTGCCGGCCCGCCTCGCGGTGCTCGCCTTGCCTTAGGCAAACTCGCACATCGCTGCGGCTTTCAAATCCTGCCGCGCGCAAAGCAGTTTGCGCGCTTACTGCCCAATCTAAAACAAAATCCCCGCCGAAAAGTGGGGATTTTATCAAATGGTGGGCAGTACAGGATTTGAACCTGTGACCTTCCGCGTGTGAGGCGGACGCGCTACCGCTGCGCCAACTGCCCATAAATCGTGTGTATTTATTATATCAATTTCCGCCCCGCTTTGAAAAGTTTTTCTTTCCGCTCGGGCAAAAACCCCGTGCACGCACGGCCCGCACCTATGCTATACTAAATACAAGAGAGGTATGTATGTTCCCCAAAAATTCATTGGAAAAATTAGCTCCTATTAATACGGTTTGTTTGATGATTTTGGCGGCTTCCGCGGCTACGTGGGTGCTCGTCTATACCAAAACGGTGCTGATGCCGTTTGTCATTGCGCTGTTTATTTCGATGGTGGCCGGCACGCTGGCCGGCTGGCTCAAACAAAAATGGAAAGTGCCCTATGGCTTAGGCTTGGTGCTGAGCTTTTTGGCTTTCTTAGCCATTATTGCGCTGTCGGTGTTATTCATTTCCAGTTCGATTGAAAGCTTCGTGGCCGGGGCGGACATCTATGCCGAACGGTTAAATGACACGCTGGACTGGCTCCTCTTGCATTCGCAGAAATACGGTATTAATATGAACGCCCAATTTGTGGCCGATACCGTGGACAAACTGCCCGTATTTAATATGGTCAAAAGCGTGGGCAGCACGCTGGTATCCATTTTAACCAACTTAATGCTGATTACGCTGTTTGTCATCTTTATTTTTATGGGCAAAGCCTCGGCGGAAAAACCCTCCTTAGTGGGCAATATCCAAAAACAGATTTCGTTTTATTTGCTGATTAAAATTTTCGTTTCGCTGCTGGCCGCCGGCTTTACGTGGATTGTGCTGGCATCCGTCAAAACGGAACTGGCTTCTATGCTGGCGGTGCTGACGTTTGTGTTAAACTTTATCCCCAACATCGGGCCTTTTATCTCCACGATGCTGCCGATGCCGGTGCTGTTTTTGCAATACGGGCTGGATTGGCACATCCTGCTGGCGCTTATTTTGCTGACAACCATCCACTTTATCATTGGCAACATTCTGGAAACCAAATGGCTCGGCAAAGGAATGGATTTGGACCCGCTCGTCGTAATCGCCTGCTTAATCTTTTGGGCGCTTGTTTGGGGCATTATGGGCGCGCTGTTAGCCGTGCCGATGACGGCTATCGTTAAAATGGTGCTGGAACGCAACGAAACCACCAAACCGCTGGCGGATTTGCTGGGCGGAAAATACACGTTTAAATAAATGAAAAAAAATCCTTGGTATTACATCCCCACGCTGTACTTGGCGGAAGGTTTTCCGTACATCGCCATCAATACGGTTTCCACCGTGCTGTATGCCGATTTGGGCTTTTCCAACGAACAAATTGCCTTTTGGACGGGGTGGCTGTACCTGCCCTGGACGCTTAAAATGTTTTGGAGCCCGCTGGTGGACGCCCGCTCCACCAAGCGCCGCTGGCTTTTGGGCGCGCAAACCTTGATGTCCGCCGTGTTTTTAGTGCTGGCCGCGTTAAGCGCCTGGAACGCCTTTGCCCACGCACAGGCCGCTAACAATCTCACCTTCTTTTCGCTTTCCTTGTTCGGTTTTTTGGCCGGCGCGTTCGTTTCGGCTACGCTCGACATCGCCACCGACGGTTACTACCTGTTGGCTTTAACCCCGGTGGAACAATCCAAATTCGTCGGCATCCGCACTATTTTTTACCGCTTGGCAATGATTTTAGGCAGCGGTATTTTGGTGGCCGCCACCGGCGCCTTGGCCAATTCCAAGGGAAACCCGGCGGAGAATATGGTTCCGTGGCCGTATAACTGGGCCATTCTCTTTTTGTTTTTGGCGGTCTTTTTCTTGGCGTGTGTGCTGTGGCACAATTACACCTTGCCAAAACCGGCCGAGGACGGCCCCGTACACACAGAACACGGCACCGCCTGGGGCGAAGCCTTTAAAACCTATTTTACCCAAAAGAACATTTTGTATATATTGGCGTTTATTTTGCTCTATCGCCTGGGCGACGCGTTTTTGGAAAAAATCGTCCCGCTGTTTTTGCTTAAACCGCAGGCCGAAGGCGCATTGGGCTTAAGCGTCCAAACCTACGGGCTGATTAAGGGCACGCTGGGGCTGGGGGCCGTCATCGTAGGCAACCTGGCCGGCGGATGGCTGCTAGCCAAATATGGGTTCAAAAAATGTATATGGCCGTTTGCCGTGATTTTAATTTTGCCCAATTTCTTCTATGCCTATATGGCGCGGGCTATGCCGTCCACCTGGGTGGTGGCGGTGCTGATTACGTTGGAACACCTGGGCAACGGCTTGGCGTTAATGGCGTTTACGGTATTTATTATGTACATTTCGCAAGGTGCGTTTAAAACATCGCACTATGCCATTTCCACCGGCATTATGGCGCTGGGGATGATGGTACCGTCGATGACGTCTGGCTGGCTGCAGGCCAAAACCGGGTACGAAGGGTTCTTCCTGCTGGCTAGTTTTATCAGCTTGGTTACGGTGGCGGTGGTGCCGCTTTCGTTTAAAATTAAATCTATCGAAGAAACCGAAGCCGCTTTCCGCGCCCACAAACATTCGTTGGAGGACGCCCAGTGAAATCGGTCAATTTAAACGCCATCGCTACCGAAACGCGCAACCCCCATACGCTGGATTTGGATAAATCCACCCCGCGCCAGATTGCGCGCAAAATAAACCGCGAAGATTTTACCGCCGCCCGCGCCGTACAAGCGGCCAACAAAGAAATCGCGGCCGTCATAGTAATGGCCGCACAGGCGTACGCGCAGAAGCATAAAATCATTTTCATCGGTGCCGGCACCAGCGGACGGCTGGGCATTTTGGAAGCGGTGGAATGCGTGCCTACGTTTGGCACAAAGCCGTCGCAGATTATCGGGCTGATTGCGGGCGGGAAAAAAGCAGTGTTCCGCTCGCAGGAAGGGGCGGAAGATAACGCCAAACAAGGCGCCGCCGAAATCCGCCGCGCCGCCAAAAAAGACGATTTGGTCATCGGTTTAACGGCCAGCGGCCGCACGCCGTATGTAATGGGGGCCCTGCAAGAAGCGCTCCGCTTGGGGGCGCGCACGGCGCTGATTTCGTGCAACCCGCAGGCGGTTTGCCCGCAGGCGCAAGTGCATATCTGCCTGCCCACCGGGCCGGAAGCCCTGTGCGGGTCCACCCGAATGAAAGCCGGCACTGCTACCAAAATGGCTTTAAACGCCATTACCACCGGCGCTATGACGCTGTGCGGCAAAACTTACGGCAACTTGATGATTGACGTCCAGCCTACCAACCAAAAATTGGTGGCGCGGGCCATCCGGCTGATTTGTACGGTATCGGGCGCGGATGAAAAGACGGCCGCAAAATTGCTGGCGGCCGCCGGGAAAAACGTCAAAACAGCCGTCGTGATGCACCGGAAAAAAGTGTCTAAATCCGAAGCGGAAAAATTATTAAAAAAACAAAACGGGTTTTTAACCAAGGTAATCGATGACTAAATTTGCACTGGGTTTGATGAGCGGCACCAGCGCCGACGGATTAACCGTCTGTGCGGTGTCGGTGCGTCCTTTCCGGGTACTGCATTTTAAAAATTACGTCTATCCGTCCGCGCTCCAGCAAAAGCTGCTGCAAGCATTTTCCCTCAAAGCGCCGGAATTATCGGCCCTGCATTTTGAATTGGGCCGCCTGTACGCCCAAACCGTGCGCAAATTTTTAAAAGAATTTCATTTGCCGCAGCAAGACTTACAGGTCATCGGCTCGCACGGACAAACGATTTATCACGGTCCGCACGACAAAGTTCCCAACACGCTGCAAATTGGGGAACCTTCTTTTTTAGCGGCGGAATTAGGCAAGCCGGTTGTGTCGGATTTCCGCCCGGCGGATATCGCCCTGGGAGGAGAAGGCGCACCGCTTATCCCGTTTTTTGATGAATACCTCTGGGGCCGCTCCGCTCCGAAAATTTTACTCAACGTAGGCGGCATTTCCAACTTTTCGGTCGTCGGCAAAAACATACAAACATTTGGGTTCGACACGGGCCCCGGCAACACGCTGATCGACCTGGCCGCCCAGCAGCTCTTGCATAAACCGTTTGACAAAAACGGCCAAACCGCCGCCAAAGGAACCCCGGATAAAGAATGGGTCCAGCGGCTATTGCGGCAAAAATACTTTATGCAAAAACCGCCCAAAAGTTTAGATAAAAACGCCTTTGGCGAAGGCTACTTGAACAAATACCTGCCGCCCCGTCGCTTTGCCCGCGCGGCCGACTGCCTGGCCACGCTTACGTATTTCACCGCCGCCGCCGTGGCGCAGGCCATCACGCATTTTGTGCCCAAAACCTGCCAAAAAGAGCTGGTCGTTTCGGGCGGCGGATGTTACAATAAGACCTTGTTGTCCTATTTGCAGGAGTTGTTGCCGCACCTCAAAATAACTACCACCTTGGCTTACGGGATTGACCCCCAAGCCAAAGAAAGCGCGGCGTTTGCCTTGTTTGCGTGGCTGGCCATCAACCGGCGCAGCAACCACTGCCCGCGGGCCACAGGCGCTTCGCGTACGACGATATTGGGGAAAATTTCATTATGAACATCACCCGCTTGGTACACCCCGGTTTTTGGTTTGGCAAAACAGATAAAGAAGAAGCCCTTCAGCTGGCCCGAATGGGGGTAGGCGGTTTTTGCCTCTACGGAGGGACCCGGGCAGAAGTGGCGGCTTTAACGCAAGCCCTGCGCGCGGCTTCTCCCTTAAAACGGATTTTAATCTCGGCCGATTACGAAGACGGCCTGGGCCGCTGGCTGCCGGATGCAGAACTGTTGCCTTCCAATCTGGCTTTAGGTGCCGCCGACGATGCACAACTGGCGTTTGAAAAAGGGCTCCTTACAGCCCGCCAGGCCAAAAGTATCGGAGTGGACTGGGTTTTTGCCCCGGTGGTGGACTTGGCTGACCGGGCGGATAATCCCATCGTAAATACGCGCTCGTTTGGAGCAGATCCTGCGCGGGTAACCCGGCTGGCTGGCGCCCTGATGGAAGGACTCCGCAAGGGAGGCGTGCTAAACAGCCTAAAGCATTTCCCGGGCCACGGCAATACAGGGACGGACTCCCACCTGGCCTTGCCGGTATTACTGTCTACCAAGCAACACATCTGGGAACACGAACTCCTGCCCTTCCGCCAATTGCTCCACCAAGCGGACTGCGTCATGGCCGGACATTTGTTGGTACCCGCGCTGGACGAACAGCACCCGGCTTCCGTTTCCCGCGCGATACTGCACGATTTGTTGCAAGAAGAAATGGGTTTTACGGGATGTATTTCCACCGATGCTTTGTGTATGAAAGCGCTGGGGAACGAAAAACAAGCCGCCCTGGCCGCATTGTTTGCGGGCGCGCACGTGTTGCTGGTGCCGGAAAAACCGTTTGAATTGTTAGATTTTTTACACGCCCAGCCGTTGCCGCCGCAGCTTGTTACGCGCGCCGTGCAAATGCAAAACCTGCTGTGCGCCCGCACGGATGAAGTGCCGCCTGTCACACAAGCGGCCGCTTTCACCCCGACGGATTTATCCGCCCGCACGGCACGCAAAGCGCTCACCTGGCAAGGAGCGCCTTTCAACTTGCGCGCCGGGGAAACGGTGTATTATTTGTCAGTAGGAAATGATGAAAATCTGTCCGCTGCGCCGTTTTTAAACACGTTGGAATCCCACGGCGTACAGCTAGAGCCCTTCCAAGGGCAGCCCGGCGGGAAACTGGCCGTTTTATGCTGGCGGCGGTACCAGGCTTTTAAAGGGAAAATCGGATTAGACGAGCAGGAAACCGCCTCCGTGCAGCAGGCGCTGGCGCAACACCCGGACAGCGCGGTCATCAGTTTTGCCAATCCGTGGTCGGTACGCGGGTTAAACAGCCGCAGCCAGTTATTTGCCTTCAGCCCTTCGCCTGTATTCCAGCAGGCGGCCGCCGAAGTTCTTTTGGGCAAATGGCAAGCAGCCGGCCAATTACCCATTACGCTCTAAGTCTGCTCCGTTAAGGCAAAATAACTTGCGCATCAAACCCGCTCATCCGGGCCCATTCTTTTTCGTTCCACGCAAACATCCCCGAACGCGCATATTTAAATTGCGTCCAACGATGGAATAAAAACGTCCGCGTTTCCCGCAAAGACGCCACGCTAATGGAAAGGGCTTGTTCTTCCGGCAAGCGGTTGACCAATGAGTGCCGGGTGTCATACGCTGCCGCCTGCGGGGACGCATAGACAAAGAAAACCGCTTGCGGATATTCTTTGCGCCAGTTGGCCAAACAACGCCGCATATGCGCGCTTTGGGCCGCAACGGAGGCTGGCGCCGCGACAGCCGGCAAAATCAGATGCGATTTTTCTTGTTTTAAATAGCCGGACGGACGAACCGACGCGTCCCCCACGCCGGCCACCCGCACCCGAAACTGGCTAAACATTTCTACGGCAGGCTGCACCCGTTGCGGGGCATACAGCGGAGAAACAAACCGCACGCCTTTATCGGGCAAATTTTCTAAAAAGACAATTATTTCTTTTTTGGGGTGCTGGGTGCGGTAGTCTTGCACTAATTTTTGAAAGACCGTAAAAGCCTGGGGTTCTTCCTGTTTCCCGCCTACGATTACATAATCCGTCGATTCCTTTATGCAATCGGCCAGATTTTCCGGCCGGAAAGCGGCGTTTGGCCAGGCTTGCGACTCCGCAGGCAGATGCTGCGCGAAAAAAGTGATTTGGGCGCGAAGCAAGGCGCTTTCCTTCAGCATCAGCCGGTTGCTCTGCGCCGCCCAGCCGTTTAAACGCGCGGATAACGCCGGCTTCACCGGCCCCAGGCGCGCCGACAGCCATTTTTGCATATTCGGCGCCAGCGCCTCCATCTCTTTGTAAGCCCGGCGCAAGTCTTTGCGGCTGGCCGCAGAAGACAACTGCGGCCGCATGACCGCCGCACGCCGGGCGCTCGTAAAAACCTTCTGCCACGTTTGGGCATGCAGCGCCAGCGGAAAAAACAAAAATAAAAGAATAATCAATTTCATACTGTTATTTTAAAAGTTCCGCTTTTTCCCCGCCAGGGCCATAAGGCCTACTGAGGGATAGGTCCTAAAAAACCCCGCCGATGCGGGGTTTTAACAAAAAGGTTTAGTAGGCTATTTTATCGGATTTTTCGTCCCATTCTTCAAACGGTTTGTTTCTGTCTTCTAACGCCAAACAATACGTTTTTAAGGAACGTTTTTCCACCGGCAGGGGAACTTCTTTATAAATAAATTCATCGTCAAACCCGTACTTGGCCGCCGTAAATCGGTCCGCCGCAAAAAACAACGCCTTCGGGCGCGCCCAATAAATGGCGCCCAAACACATCGGGCACGGCTCACAGGAGGAATAAATCACGCAGTCTTTCAGTTCAAAAGTTCCCAATTTTTTGCAGGCTTTGCGAATGGCGTCCACTTCCGCGTGGCGGGTGGGGTCGTTGGACGAGGTTACCTGGTTACAGCCCCGAGCAATAATTTTGCCATCTTTTACAATCACGGCGCCAAACGGGCCGCCTTTTCCTTTCCTTATTCCTTTTTGGGCCATTTTGACGGCTTCTTTCAAAAATCTCTGATGCTGTTCAAGTTCCGCTTGTTCCATAACACAACCTCCCGGGTGCTTTTTTATTATAGCTAAATTTTCAGCCGGACGGTTTTGTTTCTTTGCTGCAGCAGGGTTTGGCGGTCTGTTTGGGCAAAGCGGGCCAACGCCCCCACGCACACGCGGGTGTTGCCTTGGCTAAAGCAATAAGACACATCGTCTTTTTCCGTGCCGGAATATCCGGCGTTCACCCAAAACCGGCCGGCCCGGGTGCGGTGTTTGCCCCATTCCACCTGGATACGCGTTTGCCCGACGGTTATTTCTTCCCCGGGCCAAAAGGACGCAAACGGATAGAGAACGCTCCCTTGGCGGCTGAGGTTTCCCCACGCACCAGGGGCTTCCTCCCCCGTAAAAGCCAACACCGCCGCCGCTTTTAGCACGCCCGCTTTGCGAAGCGCGGCGGAAATTTGCTCCGGCGCGAGCGCCGTCCCCGCCACAAACATTTCCCCGTTGGGCATCCGCACCAGCGCCGCGCTTTTGTTCCATTCGTTTAACAAATACACTTCCCCCGGCGCAAAGAACATTGCCTGCACCAGCGGCGCGCCGATCAGCAACGCCAAACACGGCCGCCATAACTTGCGCGCAAATTCTTTATGCGGCAAATGGAACAACCAAAACAACCCCGCATAGAACGCAATCACCGCACCGGTACTCCACGCGGCAACCGGCAACGCCGATAGCCGAAATGACGCAAAAAATTCCACCAACGTTTTGAACCCTTCCAAACACCACTCTGTAGGCACGCAAAGCAACACTCCTAAATGGAGTTTAGCCAACAAATAATATGCAAAACTCAACCCCATTAATACCGATGCCCACGGGACCAAAATCATATTGGATAAAAGCCCCGTTACCGATACTTTATAAAACACATTGGTAAATATCGGCAGCAGTACCAGTTGGGTGGAAAGCGTGGCTAAAAAGATTTGGGCGAAAAACCGCACCCACGCCGGCCACCGGCCGGGCAGGGTGTAATTATTTAAACAAACGATAATGGCCAATGTGGCCAAAAAGGACATTTGAAATCCCGTTTCAAACACCGAAGCCGGGTGAAAGCACAAAATCAAAAAGCAAGAAACGATTAGCCCTTGAAAGACGCCGCTGTTGCGGCCCAAAAAATATCCGCCGCACGCACAGACCGCCATAAAATACGCCCGTACCAGCGGGGCGTCGGCCCCGGCGGCCAACGTGTACACCCCCGCCACCGCCAGCGCGCTCAGCAGTGTTTTTTTGCGGCCGAGCCCAAATAATCCGCAAAAAGCCACCGTCACCAGCGTAACAAACCCCACATTCCCGCCCGAAGCCACCAGCAAATGAATGGCGCCGCTGTCTTGAAACGCGGTATAGAGATCGGAAGAAATTTCCCCGCGCTCCCCCAGCAGTACGCCGCCCGCAATAGACGCCAGCTCCGGCGGGAAAGAGGAGCGGAACACGTCCAAAATATCGGCCCGCAAAGCCCGTATCCAACGGTACGGAAAAGCCGCCCGCCGCACCAGGCGGACGTCATCGCTTTTGATTTCCGTAAAAATCCCCTGGTACGCCAAGTAGCGGCGCCAGTTAAAATTGCCCAACAAATCGATTCCGTACGGCGTTTGCAGGCGGCCGGTGATTTCCAGCGTGTCCTTCCACTGTGGGTCAAATTGCTGCAGCCGGGCATACACATACCCTTCCGCCGGCTGGCCGTTGACGGAAAGCACTTTTACTTTGACATTTTTCGATTGTTTTTTGCTTACGGCAAAGCCATCCACTTGGCCCATAAGCGTTACGTCTTTAGCAGGCAGGAAATGGAAAACGTCCCGCTGGGAAGGAGCGGGACTGTAAAAACACAACAGCAGGATAATCAGCGCCGCCAAACACCACAACAGCGGCCGCTTGTAAATATCGGGGTGCATTACAGTTTGGTACGGCCTTTTAGCGAATAGCCCAGCGTCATTTCGTCGATGTAGTCGATATCGCCGCCCAGCGGCACGCCATAGCCAATGCGCGTCACTTGCCCCACTAGCCCGCGCAGCAAATCCGCCAAATACAAGGCGGTCGTTTCGCCTTCGCTGTCGGGGTCGGTGGCGATGATGACTTCCCGCACCGGGGTTTTGGCTTGCTGCACCCGCTGCAGGAGTTCGCGCACTTTCACTTGTTCCGCTCCGCGGCCGTCCATCGGAGAAATGGCCCCGTGCAGTACGTGGTATAAGCCTTTGTAGGCACCGGTTTTTTCTAAGGATTCCACATCCTGCGGGTCTTCCACTACACAGATCAGCCCCCGGTCGCGGTCCGGGTCGCGGCAGATATCGCAGAGGCCGTCTTCGCAATAGTTAAAACACACGGGGCATAGCTTAACGTCTTGTTTAATAGACAAAAGCGCATTTACAAATTCTTCCGTTTCCCCTTGCGAGGCCCGCAAAAAATACGCGGCAAACCGCTCCGCCTGCCGGGGGCCGACCCCAGGCAAACGCCTTAATGCACGGATAAAGCGGTCCAAACTTTTCATAAACTAAGCAAGCAGCTCCCCGGGGAAAATATCCAAAATTTCTTTCACTTCTTCCGGCGTGTTTTGCGCCGCAGCCGCACCGGGAACATCGGCTTCAAAATTCCCTTTTACAAAGGGCTCCTCGTCGGAAATAACAGGGGCGGCCGCTGCTGCCTGGGCAGGCGGCTGGGCGGAAGGAACCGCGCTCGCCGCCGCGGCCTTGGCCCGTTTGGCAACAGGCTTTGCGGCAGGCGCTTCATCAGCCGTTTGGTCCGCAGCCGAAGCCAGCTTGATTTTAATGGTGCGCCCGCTTATTTTTTGGGCGGATTTTTCCAACTCGGGCAATTTGTTTTGCGCCGGGATTTGATAAAACTCTTTGCCGGGAGCGAAGCACAGCGTCCATTCCGTTTCGCCAAAATTGACGGAACAATTCGTCATCACATCATACACAAAGGGGCTCTTTTCAAATTGTTTGAGCATTTTATCCCAAATCTGGCGGTTGCTGACGGCACGGCTGACAGCTGGAGCCGCCGGAGCGGACAATTCGTCTTCTTCTTCCTCTGCTACAATGTCTTCCACCGCCGGGGCCGGGCGCAGCGCCGGAGCGGGGCGGGCAGAAGCCGGCTGCTCCGCCGGCGCACTCATTCCACGCACCGTCGCGTCGGTTTTGGGCTGCGGCGCCGCTTGCGCGGGTGCAGGCTTGGTTTGCGGGCGGGGCGCCTTGTAGGCGGCCGCCTCCTCGGAAAGTTTCCTGGCCGTCGGAACAGCCGCCGTCCGCCCTGAAGCAGAAGGCCCGGCGGGCGGCAAGGCTTCGCCGCGTTCCAAAGCTTCCAAGCGGCGGACGAAAGCGTCGATATCCAAACAGCTGTCCATCACCGTAAACATACCCACTTCCGCACTGACCAGCGCATTATCGGAAAATTTTACTTCCTCTATAATCTTGTTGATTTTGCGCGACAGCTGGGCCAAAAACCCGGCCGATACGCCCGCCAGCACCGCAGCCGCCCCTTCAAAGGGTTCGCTGCCCTGCCCAAGCGAAAAGTAGAACAAATCGCCCAACGTATTTTTTAAATCTTTTAGGAAAGAATTGGCGTCAAAGCCTTCTTCTTTAAGTGTTTCAAACACGCGGTGCAATTCAGCGCCGTCTTTTTTGACCAGCGCTTCCACCGCCTGTTTAAGCAGTTCATCCGGCGTAAGCCCCAGCATTTCGCCCACCAGTTTTTCGTCAATGCGTTCGCCGGAATAAGCAATCGCGCGGTCCAGCAGCGTCAGCGCGTCGCGCATAGCGCCGCCGGCGTTTTTGGCGATGATTTTTGCCGCACCGGGGGTTAAATCGATATTTTCCGCACCGGCCAGGTCGAGCAAATGGGTGCTGATTTCATCCACCGTAATGGGGCGGAAGCGGAACGTCTGGCAGCGGCTGACGATGGTGGCGGGGACTTTGTGTTTTTCCGTCGTAGCCAAGATAAATACAACGTGGGCGGGCGGTTCTTCTATCGTTTTCAAAAGGGCGTTAAAGGAACTGGCCGAAAGCATATGGACTTCGTCCAAAATAAACACTTTAAACCGGTCGCGCGAGGCCGCCAAAGCCACGGTATCGATAATGGCTTCGCGTACTTTTTCCACCTGCGTATTGCTGGCGGCGTCGAGCTCCAGCACGTCCATATCGGCGCTTTGCGCAATTTCCAAACATTGCGGGCATTGGCCGCAGGGTTCGGCGGTGGGTTTTCCGTTTCCGTTGCCGGTACAGTTAAGCGCTTTGGCTAAAATGCGCGCCGTAGTAGTTTTGCCGCAGCCACGCGGACCATAAAACAAATACGCGTGCGCAATGCGGCCCAGCTTTAAGGCGTTTTGAAGCGTTTTGGAAATGCTTTCCTGCCCCACCATATCTTCGAACTTTTGCGGGCGGTACTTGTTGGCTAAACTGACATATTGGTTTTTCTCGTCAAACATTTCCATAAACTAACCTCTGTATGTTTTCTGCGCGCGGCGCAGCGCGTGTTTATAATCCAAACTGATTTTGCCGGGCCCCAGCAGAGCCGCCGGAACAAGCGCCGCCGCCAAGAGCACAAGCAACGCCACGTACAATTTATTAATATCCGCAGCGAAAAAGATTACCCCCATCGCCGACGTGCATAAAAACGACAGCACCGCCGCCGGCCGGGTAAACCAGCCTAAAATCAAAAAGAGTCCCAAAAACAGTTCCGCCACTGCCACCGTCAGCCCCGCCGGCACCGGCAGCGGCAGGCCAATGGCCGCGGCATTGTACAAAAACTCGCGGTAATAGAGCAAACACCCCGCCGACACATACAGCAACACGCCGCCCGTAAGCAAGCGGGTAATAAAAACCGCCAGCGAAAAAGCATCTTCGTCTATATTACAGCGTAAATTGGTTATAGGCACAAGAACCTCCGGTTAAAATTCTACTTCGGCAGACATAGAAAAATAGGTCCTGCGGTTGGCTTCCCGCCGCGGTTCAAACACTTCCACCCCGCCGGAAAGGGACATTTCCCCCAAATGCAAGTGAAGCCCCGCGCTGACTGCGGCCGCCGTATCACTTAGTTCGTTGTAGCGGTACCGCGCCAACGAAGCATACGGCGTGATGTATGGCGTGCGGTAGCTAATACGCAGGGCGGCGGCTTCTTTTACAAACCCTTGCACAACCGCCGTCATAAAAGGGATATTGGCCCAGCTAAACGTCACATTGGCAGGCGGCTGGCTACTATATTCTAGCACTTTCTGCCAGGCGGCTTTCAAATTAAAATTTCCCGCGTCGGCAGAGGCTTGCACATATGCGGTGGTTTCCACTTCCCCAAATGAGCCGCCGGGCAAATCGTTGCCGCGCTTGTCCACATACGTACGGTAGCGCGTTTGGCCCACATAACCGTTCAGCAGCGGGTTTCTAAAAAACCCCCAGCGGTAAAAAGGAATCCACCCCGCCCCCGCCGCATAACCCACCGCCTGATAGCCCACGGCCTGCGGCTGCCAAAAACCTTCGGCCATTACGTGCCAGGCGTCGTTTAATTCATACGAAACCTCCAGCCCGTAGCGGGAGGTGGAGCCTGCTTCGTCAATTTCTTTATCCGTCATACGGTAATATCCGTACATCGGCGTAAACACAAATCCGTTATCCAAATCCAGCCGGTAATACGCCCGCAGGGCGGCATAGCCGCGTTCCCCGTTTACCCCCGAAAAACTGAGCTGCCCGTAGCATAACGCACACGGGCAGATCAGCAAGGCTAAACTGAGAAACGCGGTTTTCAGTCGCATTACAAGTTATTTTTTCGCTTTTTTGGCTTTCAGCGCGGCCACTTTGGCGTCTTCGTCCTGGAGGAACTTGACGTAGTTGGCGGCTTTGCGTTTTTTCCACGCGCCTTTGTGATAGCCGTAACCGATGATGAGCGGGATAAGCGTGGTGCATTCGCCGTAAACCATCTGTTCCAGCGCGGTGGAAACTTTACCCCAAGAAGAAGCTTCTTTGAGGGTGGAGCCGGAGAGCGCGCCGTCGCGCACGTCGGCTACGGTAATTTGCACGGCGTATTTGTGCATCGGGGCATCGGCACCCAAAATTTCGGCCGCCACCACCGTATCCTGCGCAAAGTTTTTCGGTACGCCGCCGGAGAACATCATAAGGCCGGTTTCTTTGGCTTTGATTTTGATTTTGGTCAGTTCCAAGAAATCTTTGGCACTGTCGATAGACACATGGGCTTCCGGGTGTTCGGTCTGGTGGGCTACAAAGCCGAAACCGGCCGAGCAGTCGGAAAACGCCGGCACAAACACGGGCACGCCGTATTTGTACGCGTTATAAACGATAGAATCTTTGCCTTTGCCTTTTTTCTCCAGCCATTTGCCCATTTCCCAGATAAATTCGCGGGAAGAATAGGGGCGGGGTTCCAAGGCGTTGCAGATTTTATGGACGGTTTCGTCGCATTCTTTGAGTTGGTCTTCGTCGATATAGGTGTCGTAGATGCGGTCAATATGCAAATCGCGCAGCAAATTGTCGTCGGCGTTGTAGGGAGTGCCGATATAGTGTTTATAGCCCAGCGCTTCAAAGAAGTCCTGGTCCACGATGTTGGCACCGTTGGAAACAATCGCGTCTACCATATTGTTTTGAATCATATCCACCACTACTTTTTTCAGGCCGGCGGATACAAGCGACCCCGCGATGCACAAAATGACGGAGCATTTTTTGTCGGAAAGCATCATATTATAGATTTTGCTCGCTCTGGCCACTTCGCGGGACGCATAGGCCATGCTCCCAAAGGCTTCCACCATAGGGACCACATTGTATTTTTTCAGGTCAATGTGTTTGATGGTGTCTTTGAGAAAGTCTTTTTTGGTAAGTTTTGCCATTTCTTTTACACCTCTGCTGGATTTATTTACTGCTATTTAGTAAATTATATTAAATAACGACGCATTTTCATAGAAAAATTATAAAAAATTTACGGCGGGAAACAAGAACAGAAACCGCTTTTTTCTGCGCCCCCGCCCAAGGAGTGCCTTGTATGTATCCTGACCTTCAAAAAACCGACCCGGCCGTTTTTGCTTCAGTAGCCAAAGAACTGGCCCGCCAACGCGAAAAATTGGAACTGATTGCTTCGGAAAATTTTACCTCTTTGGCCGTAATGCAAGCCCAAGGGTCTGTGCTGACCAACAAATATGCCGAAGGCTACCCCGGCAAACGCTATTACGGCGGGTGTGAGTTTGTAGACGAGGTGGAACAACTCGCCATCGACCGCGCCAAACAACTCTTTCACGCCGAACACGCCAACGTGCAGCCGCATTCCGGCGCGCAGGCCAATATGGCCGTGTATTTTGCCTTATTGCAGCCCGGGGACACCGTACTGGGGCTGAACCTTTCCCACGGCGGGCACTTAACGCACGGACACCCGATGAATTTTTCCGGCAAGTTGTATAACATCATCGCCATGAACGTCCGCCCCGACACCGAAGAAATCGACTACGACGAAGCCGCCAAGCTGGCCGTGGAACACAAGCCGAAACTCATTATGGCGGGCGCGTCCAACTATTCGCGCGTGTTTGACTGGAAGCGATTGCGCGAAATTGCGGACTCGTGCGGGGCATACCTTGCGTGCGACGTAGCCCACTACGCCGGGCTCATCGCCGCGGGCGAATACCCCAATCCGTTCCCGTATGCGGACGTCGTCACCACCACCACGCACAAAACGCTGCGCGGACCGCGCGGCGGGCTTATCTTGTGCAAAGAACCGTTGGCCAAAGCCATCAATTCGGCTGTGTTCCCCGGCACGCAAGGCGGCCCGCTGATGCACGTCATCGCGGGCAAAGCCGTCTGCTTTGGCGAAGCCTTAAAACCCGAATTTAAAGCGTACCAACACCAAATCAAGTTAAACGCCCAGGAACTGGCCAAACAATTAACGGCCCGCGGCTATCGTTTGGTAGCCGGCGGGACGGACTGCCACGTGATGTGTATCGACTTGCGCTCCAAAGGACTCACCGGCAAGGCGGCCGAAGCCGCACTGGACAAAGCCGGCATCACCGCCAACAAAAACACCATCCCGTTTGACCCGGAAAAACCGTTCGTCACCAGCGGGCTGCGGCTAGGGACGCCCGCCGTCACCACGCGCGGAATGAAAGAAGCCGATATGGCCCAAATCGCCGCGTTTATCGACGACGCCATCTCCCACGCGCAGGACGACGCGTACCTGGCGCACATTGCCGAGCAGGTCAAAGCGTTTTTGGCGCGTTTCCCGCTTTATCCTTCTTTGCAATAAAACGAATGTTCTGTATCGCCCCGCGGGACAGCCTCCGCGGGGTTTTTTGGTCCCAGAGCTCATAGGACCAAAGCGGCCCGGCTTCTGGGTCCAAAGGCCCTGGTTTCTCCCATACAAAAACGATAGAGTATAGATATGAAACGGTCCCTTTGTGTGTATTCGCTGGAGCTCACGTTGTCCGCGGCGGTTTGTCCCGCGGGCCGCGTCTGCGCCCAACAACTGCCCGTCCGCCAGGCGGCCAAAGCCGTGTTGGAAAAATCCTTGTCTACACCGCATTTGCCGGGGCTGCGCACGCCGAAGCTGCCGTCGCTCCCCGCCGTACGCCCCACGGCAGGGCTGCACACGGGAACCCTTCAAAACCTTTTATCCAACGCCCGGGGCAACACAGACGAAATGCCCCAGGTGGACAGAATCGTTTTTTCGGCCGCGGCCCAAAAAACATCCGCCGAGCCCGCCAAAGATTTGCGCCTGTCTATCGCCAAACTGCAGTCTGTCCTGTTAAAAGACCAGCCCGAACACCAACAGCCGGTGGCAACCGCCTTTATTTTTAAGACCACTTATAACGGCAAAGAAGAAATTTGGGGCGCGACAGCCGCACATATTGCCAAGGGGATGGGGCAGCAATTAACCCTGGTGTTTTATGAAGGCGATAAAAAGATCGTCCTCCCGGCCAAAGTCGTGCAATATGGGCCGAATATGATTTCTGACCTGGCCCTGCTGAAACTGCCGGAAAACCTGCCGCCGGAAATTGTACCGCTGCCCTTGTCCGACGCGCCGGCCAAAACCGGGGAAGCCTTTATTGCGGGCGGATACAGCAACCACCGCTTTATTTACACCGGCAAACAACATTTGCAAAAAGATAATTCCCGTTTCTTACGCACGGATTTTTTCGTTCCTCTCAAAAACCGCGCTGGTCTGTGCGGCTCGCCGCTTATCAATGCCCAGGGCGAAGTAGCCGGCATCTACTGCGGCAGCATTTGGGAGGCAGATGTAGCTTTTGCCGCCAATACAAACGTATTGTCATACTTGCTGGAAGCCCAACACAAAGGCAGTGCGGATATTCCCCTGGTGGCTGGTTCCATTAAGTTAGGCGACATTAAAACCACCGAACATATCCATTCGGTGGAAGCATTAAACGCACAACGCCAAACTATCGGCAAATACGATACGCAAAACCGCCTTCCGCAATCGACTATGCTGGCTTTGCTGACACTGCCGGATACGCATTTTTTGCGTTTTATGCTGGAAGACCGCGGAAACAAACCGATGGAATTTAATATGGACAACCCCTTTCGCTATTTAATTTATAATAAGGAGCAAGATACTTTCGAATATCAACCCATTCGTTGGTAAACAGTTATGAACAAAAATTATATCACGTTGTGTGTATTAAGTTTGGCGCTCTTGTCGCCAAACGGACTCTGGGCGCAGAACAAATTGGTGCGCGCCGGAAAAGCCTTCCTGAGCAACAGCATCAAAAAAAGTCTTCCTCCTTTGGGGAAACCTAAGTTTTCTGCAAAACTGCTCACGGCGGGAACCGCCCAGCTGCCGCCTTTTAAAGATCCGCATATGTCCCCGGAAAGAGCGCTCTCTTTCTCCCGGGCGGTGGCGAGCAAAATAAAAGTGCAACAACCTCTTTTCCGCCAGCCCGAGCTCACCCCGGTAGAACAGTATGTTCGTCATTTTATTTTCACCGTTTCACAGCGCGGCGTCCAGGACCCCTTTAAAGGAAGCGGCTTCGTCATTGCCGAAAAACAAGGCGACAAGACCGTTTTATGGGGCGTATCGGGCGCCCACGTGGTGCGCTATATGGGCAAGGATGTAAATGTAACTTTCTATTCCGACGGGAAAGAATACACCTATCCGGCCGAAATCGTACTCACCGGGCGCAAATATGGCTTAAACGCCGCCCTGATTAAACTGCCGCCGGAAGTGGCCGAAGTAGCCCTCCCGGTCATCGCCTCCACCCAGGCCCCAAAGCCGGGGGACCCGTTGTTTACCTTTGGTTTCAGTGCGGGCACTTACAAAAAAACATTCCGTCACGTGTTGTTTTCCGGCGACGAACGGGTGGTAGCCAATTTCCCGTCCACCAGCCAGCCGCGCCCCGGTTTTTGCGGCAGTTTGGTGCTCAATGCGCAGGGGCAGGCCGTGGGGATTGAAGTCGGCGGTTACTCGCCCCAAAAAGAAGGGCAGCAGTGGTATCAGCTCCGCCAGAAATTGGACTTTTTACCCCAGGAAGATTTGTCCCGCATCAGCGAAATTGTGCCGATTTCCCGCGCCTACGATTTGCTTAACGTCTACCGCCATCCGGACCAGGCGGCGCGGACGATGTGGTTTAACGGCATCCGCGTCGGGCAGCTGGCCCCCGACGAATTTATAGAAAGCGTCACCGTTCGGTATGCCAATGGCAAGTATTTCCGTTTGATGCGCAACCCCTTTATGCAGTTAACTTTTTTGGAAAAACCCTTTTCACTCCCGGGAGCTCTCCAAGCGGAAATTGTGGTGAACAAAGGCCGTGCGCAAACGTATGTATATTTGATAAACTTATTCACACGAGAAGTGGAAAAAAAGGATTCCTGGTAATGAAAAAAACAGGGGGAACTTGTTTGCTTTGCTTCTGTCTGCTGGCGTCCAACGGAAGTTGGTCGCCAGCTTACGCGCAAAAGAATTTCCCCAAATGGCTCAAATCGCTTACTTCGTTTCATAAACCGGTCAAACTCCCGCCCGTTAAATTTCCGCAGCTGTACCGCATTTTGTCCAAGGCTTCTCTGCCTGCTAAGGCTTTTTCGTCCCACCCGACGGCGCACATGGGAATGCTGTTTTCTCCCATAACACAACCCGTTTCGACGCGGCCCCTGCAGCCGGCGCCAAAAGCCATCCAGCGCGCCGTATTTACGCTGCAAGCGGTGCCGGGCGCAAAAGGGAAGGGCTCGGCCTTTGCCGTGCTTATCGACGGAGAAATGTGGGGCGTAACCGCCCGGCACGTGTTGGATGATATCGGCCGCGCGCCGTATTTATCCATACCGGACCAAAAAGGCAAGGAAATTTTCTTTCAAGTAAATTCCGTACGGGAAGGCAATATCCACGGGGCCGATATTGCGGTTTTTCGCATTCCGCCGCAGGTGCAGCCGCGCCTTACGCCGCTGGTGCCGGATTACCGGCTGCCGGCGGCCCGGTCATCGGTGCAATCGGCCGGATTTTCGCACGGAAATTTTGGTTGGTTTCCGCGCATTCAAGTCTTTTTTTCCAGTACGCACCGCATTTTAACGCGCTACCAAGATTCCCCCATCCGCAGCGGATACTGTGGTTCGCCGCTCCTTTCCAACGGCAAAGTAGTGGGCGTTTTTGCCGGCGTCATAACCTCGGAAACGGCCCGAAAAAGCGCTTGGTATTCCGCGTTATTTCCCCATTTATCCGTCCAAATCAATTCGTTCAACTACGCCATACCTATTACGTGGGTGCGCAAAATAATAAAACAAAGCACACAACCGCAAGGGACCGTGCTGAAATTCAAAGGCCGTCCCATCGGGGTGCTGCACCCGGATGAAAGCATCCGCGCCATCGAGCAAATCCGCAACGACAGGCTCGTCAAATCCATCCCCGCCTATCCGTTTATGGATTACAAACGCCTGGAACATTTTTTTGATATACAGCCGCACGATGTGTTCCGAATCATCATCCGCCAGGGGGACCGTTCCTCCCAAAAACGCCGCACTTACTGGTATGAACTGCATATGGATACGCACCAAGTTCTTGTGCGGCAATAAAAGCTATGTCTATACGTGTTTTTTTGTTGAGTCTTTCTTTTTGTCTGTGTTTTTCGGTGTCTGCACACGCCCAGCGCAAGCTGCCTTTGCATTTTAAATCCGCGCTCGTCAAAACGAAACGCGCGCCAATAAAAATAACCGGCTTACAGCGCCGCGTGGCACAAGCTATAAAGGACTTTCGGCTGTTTGCCGCCTCGTCACAGCGGCCGGCGCCGCAGGCGCCCGGCGTCCGCCCGCACACGGCTAAAAAGAGCCGCCTTTTGCCCTCTTCTCTCCGAGTGGCTGTGGAGACCCCGGCCGCCTTGGACGCCCATTTACTGCAAACCGTGGCGCGGCTGGAAAATCCGGCCATTTCCGCGTTCATTCCGACGAATGCTTCGGTCTTCTTTATAGAGGCCGATTGGCACGGAAAAAAACGTTTGCTGGGGGTAACGGTAGCGCACGCACAAGACATAATGTATGATAATTTGTATATTTTTCTGCGCCTGCCTTCCGGCGAAGAAAAACACTTCCCCGTAAAATTTATCACCTCCGGCACGATGGGCCGCGCGGATGTGGCGTTGTTGGATGTACCGACAAATGCGGCGCCGTATATCCAGCCGCTTAAACTGGCCACCCAGCCCCCGGCTGTAGGCGAAAAACTGCGCTCTTACGGGTTTTTCCACGGGGATTTTCGCATCGTGCCCAACCGCACGGTTCGCGAAACTACCCCGGGGCGGGTGATCACTTCATTTGAATTTGGCAACCTGGCACGCGCCGGCGCGTGCGGCGGGCCGCTGATAAACGAACAAAACGAAGTGGTCGGCGTGCATTGCGGCAGTTCCGTCCACAAACAGGAGAGTTACGCTATCCCCGTCGGTCTTTTGACGGACCTGCTGGAATCGGCCCAGCGCGGTGAAATAAAAACGTACGATTTGGTTTTGTCCGGGCGGGCTATCGGCACCATTCGGCTGGATGAATACATCGCGGCGGTGGTTACCACAAACAACGGGAAACCCGCTGGGAAGCGGCTGTTGTGGCACGATGAAAAAGCCGTCGACTACCAACATTTGGAAACCTTGCTCCCGCTGGATAACGTCACAGATTTTTCCTTGATCATCATTCGCGGCGGGCCGGAAGAAATCGGCGCCGGCGTAGAACAAAAAGAATTGCTTACCGTCCATTTGCCAACGGGTGAAGTCAATCACACCTTTCTCAAAAAAGCAGACGACGACTAACTACAAAAACCCCGGTGTTGCAAACACCGGGGTGTTTAACGTAACCATTTATTTATTGGGCATTTAATAATTCCTGCGCCGCGTTGTTTCCATTTTCTGCGGCGCGGCGGAGCCACGTTTCGCCTTCTTTTTTGTTTACAGGCACGCCTAAACCTTTCCAATAGATTTGCCCCAGCACATACTGGGCCGCAGTATAGTTTTGTTCGGCCGCATCGTGGAAAAACCGGATCGCCAACGGAACCGATTTCGGCGTTCCCTGTCCTTGCATCAGCATAAAGCCCGTCATATACTGCCCTTGCGCCTGCCCGCCGGCGGCGGCATTGGAAAACCAGGCAAAGGCGTCTTGGTAGTTCGGCGGGTTGCCGCCGTAAGACAAGGTACCCAGCATATATTGGGCATCCGGGTTTTTGGCCTGTGCGGCCGTGCCCAACAGTTCCATCGCTTTGGCTTCGTCTTTTTCGGTTCCTTCGCCTTTTTGGTACAATTGCGAAAGTTCGTACGCGGCCTGCGGCAGTTTATCTCCTTTCTGCCAGGCTTGTGTAAACCAACGGAAAGCCTCCTCGTCATCCCGTGCCAGCGGATAACCCATATGCAAGCCTTGCCCCGCTTCCAACTGGGCTTGGCTGTTGCCCTCTTGTGCGCGGGTTAAAACCCCGATAAAGCGGGTAACTTCTTCATACAACTGCGGATTTTCTAACTGTACATCTTGCACGGTGGTTTGGGCTTCTTCGTCGCCGGCATTGGCGGCTTGAATTTGCCAATACAAGGCTTCCCCCGGCTGCGTGGTGAGCCCCCCCAACCCTTGTTGGTAAAAACGGGCTAATTCTTTTTGCGCGTTTACCACGCCCCCGCGGGCGGCCGCTTGCAAGTAAACCGCCGCTTCATCCAAATCCTGCGCGACAAGCTGCCCCTGGATATAGAGCTGCGCCAGCTCCCACGCGGCCTGCATATTGCCGTCCGCCGCGGCTTTGCGGTACCACTCGGCCGCTTGATTGCCGTCCGCCGCCGTGCCCTGCCCCTGGGCATACATTCGGGCCACTTGGCTGGCGGCTTGATTATCCCCTGCCACCGCCGCGGAGAGGGTTTTTTCAAAAGAACGCTGAGCTGGGGTTTTGTAAAAAGCAAATACACACAAGCCCGCTAACAAGACCAAAAATAGAACAATTTTTAAAAATGTTTTCATACCAAACTCTCTTACGAAAATAAAAAGGGAGGACGAGCCTCCCTTTTATTATACCTTTACCATCAGTCTTTTAAAACGCTTATTTCGTCATCACAAAAGGCATCTGGTCGCCCGCCATATAAGTGGGCATCCGCCCGTCCCATTTTTCGATGGCTTTGAGCTGGGCTTCCACTTGGCGCAGTTTAATCAAATTATCGGATACCACTTCCCGCTGCAGGCGCAGGGATTTGGCTTCCGCTTCCGCCTGCAGGATTTTCTGCTCGGCTTCTTTTTTTACTTTTTCCACCAAGTTGGTGGCGCGTTTGGCTTCCTGCTCGGCAATTTGTTTTTCTTCCACCGCTTTTAAGAACTGGGGCGAAAACTCAAAATTCGTAATTGCAATATCCGAAACAATCACTTCTTTTTCTTTCATCTTGTCCTTTAAAATCTGGTCCAGTTCGCGCGCCACTTCCACGCGGTTGGAAATCAAACTGTCGGCCGAGTATTTGGCAATAACGGCTTTCGTCCATTCTTCCACCATTGGTTTTAGTACGGTGCTGGTATATTCCGGCCCCAGATTGCGGTAAATCGATTCAATGGTGTCGGGCAAGATACGGTGGTTAATGGCCAACGTTAACCCGACGGTTTGCAAATCTTTGGAGAAGGCTTCCGTTTCAAACGAATCTTTTTTAATGCGGACGGAAAATTTTTCCACTTGGTCAATCACCGGCAATTTAAAATGCAATCCTTCGCCATATGCACCGACGATTTTGCCAAAGCGCAATTTTACAGCCGCACTGCCGGCGGAAACCGTAAAAAAAGAACTATACGCGCCAACCGCCGCCACCAAAACCACCAGCGGCAGCCAAATTTTTTTCCAATTGAGCGAAATAGGGGTAATGTTTCTCATTTTTTCTCCTTAAAATAAAATTGCAAAGCAATATATTATATTAAAATTAATCGCTTGTGCTCGGTTCGGTCCACGCCCCCGGAAAGACATCCCACAGCACTTCTCCTATTCCTACTATCCGTGGTTCTAGGAGTATCCTTTTTAACTCCGAAACAAAAAGCCCCATTTTACAGCGGGGCTTTTATAGAAACGATAAATTACATATGTTTCTTTTTCACTTTCATACGGGCGATGGCCTGTTTGATTTCAAGTTCCGCCAGCTCAAAATCAATATCGGCGTCCTTGCGGGAGAGGGATTCCTTGGCGGCTTTGATTTTTTGCTTTTCGGCTTCCTCATCGATTTCATCGGCGAGGGCCGCCCCTTCCGCAAATACGCTGACCACGTCGTTTAACACTTCCACAAATCCGCCCAACGCGGCGAATTCTTCTTCCTTCCCGTCCTTTTTATAGCGCAGGGAACCCATGCCCAGCTGCACAATCGTTTTGACGTGCCCAGGTAAAATGCCCATCTCCCCCAACAAAGCAGGCAGGATAACCATATCCACCTGCAGGTTGGAGATAAGCTGTTTTTCCGGCGTAATCAGGTTTAGGGTCAGTTTTTTGGCCATAGCTTACTCTTTGTCTTTGACTTTTTCGTAATTCGCCAGTACGTCTTCTATGCCGCCGCACATATAGAAGCAGGATTCCGGGATATGGTCGTATTCGCCGGCCACAATGCCTTTGAAGGCTTTAATCGTGTCGGCCAATTTGACGTATTTGCCCGGGTGTCCGGTAAACTGTTCGGCCACCGAGAACGGCTGCGAGAGGAATTTTTGGATTCTTCTGGCGCGGGCCACGGTTTTCTTGTCTTCGTCGGACAGTTCATCCATACCCAAAATGGCGATGATATCCTGCAAGTCTTTGTATTTCTGCAGCACGCGGCGCACGCTCTGAGCCACGTTGTAGTGTTCGTCGCCGATGATGCGCGGGTCCAAAATGCGGGACGTGGAGTCCAGCGGATCCACCGCCGGATAAATGCCCAAGCTGGCAATCTGGCGCGAAAGCACGGAGGTAGAATCCAAGTGCGTAAACGTCGCGGCCACGCCGGGGTCGGTCAAGTCGTCCGCGGGCACGTATACCGCCTGGATGGACGTAATAGCGCCTTTTTTGGTGGACGTGATACGTTCCTGCAAGTTGCCGATTTCGGTGTTAAGCGTCGGCTGGTAACCCACGGCCGAAGGCATACGCCCCAAGAGCGCGGACACTTCGGAGTTGGCAAGCACAAAGCGGAAGATGTTGTCCAAGAACAGCAGCACGTCCTGGCCTTTTACATCGCGGAAGTATTCCGCCTGCGTCAAAGCCGTCAACGCCACTTTGGCACGGGCGCCTGGCGGTTCGTTCATCTGGCCGTAAACCAGCACTGTCTTATCCAAGACGGAGCTGCCGTCGGACAGTTTGGATTCGGTCATTTCCAACATCAAATCGTTCCCTTCGCGGCTTCTTTCCCCCACGCCGCCAAACACGGAACTGCCGTGATGTTCGCGCGCCACGTTGTTAATCAGTTCCATAATCAACACGGTTTTGCCTACGCCGGCACCGCCAAACAACCCTACTTTCCCTCCTTTCATATACGGGGCGATTAGGTCAATTACTTTAATACCCGTTTCAAAAATTTCCGGGGTAGGGTTTTGGTCCTCCAAAGAGGGCGGATCGCGGTGAATGGGCATCTGCATTTCGGCTTTGATATCGCCTTTATGGTCCTGGGGTTTGCCCAACACGTTCATTAGGCGGCCCAAGCACGCTTCGCCCACCGGCACGGAAAGCGGCCCTTCGGTGTCAACGGCTTTGGCGCCGCGCTGTAACCCGTCGGTGCTTTCCAGCGACACGCAGCGCACAATCCCGTCGCCCATTTGCTGGGCCACTTCGGCCACGATTTTTTTGCCGCCGTCCATTTCAATTTCAATGGCGTTTTCAATGGCGGGGAGGTGATCCTGTTCAAACTGAACGTCCACCGCCGCACCGATGATCTGAATTACTTTTCCAGTCTTCATATCGTTTCCTGTAATGTAAATTAATTGTTCAGAGCTTCCGCCCCGTTGACAATATCCAAAATTTCGTTGGTGATGCCGGCCTGACGCACTTTATTGAGTTTTACGCCCAATGCGGTAACCAATTCGCCGGCGTTCTTGCTGGCGGCGTCCATCGCGTTCATCGTAGCCGCCAAGTTAGCCGCCTGCGATTCCAGCAAAAAACGGTACATATTGGCTTTTACCAGCCGCGGCACCAACAGTTTAAAAATTTCCAGCATACCGGGCTCGAATAAGAAGTCGCTTTCCTCTTTTTCGTTTGGGATGGCTTCAAAATCAAACGGGAGGAAATTCGTTTCTACCAAATTTTGGCTGGCCAGCGATTTAAAATCGTTGTAAATCAACGTCACGCGGCCCAATTTCTGCTCGAAATAGGTTTTGAGCAACGCTTCGCCCAGCAGTTCCGCGTGTGCATACGATACTTTGGGGAAAATCCCCACGCTTTCGTACACCAGATGCAGGTTTGGCATTTTTAAACGCGTTAAAAAGTCCCGCCCTTTTTTACCAATCGCAAAGAGGAAAATTTCTTTCCCTTTGTTTTCTTTCAAAAAGTGCAGTACGCTGCGCAAAATCACGGCGTTAAACGAACCCGCCAACCCTTTGTCGCCGGTAATCACCACGAGCCCGATTTTGTTCGGGTCCCCGGTTTTATTGATAAAGAACCGCCCGGCCCAGCTTTCCCCCTCATCGGGTTGAGGCAGGGCCAGGATGTCCTGTTTCAAATCATCCACCATTTCCAACATTTTTTTGGCGAACGGGCGGGCGGCTTCCATCGCTTCCTGGGCGCGGCGGATGCGGGCGCTGGAGATCATCTTCATCGTCTGCATAATCTGCTGCGTGGATTTGATGGCTTTGATGTTTTGCCGTATGTCCCTAAGTGATTCCATGGAATAATCCTATTTTTGGTTGCGGCCTTCCAAGATGGACACATAGTCGGCGATGCCGGCTTCCAGCGAATAATCCGGCTCGTAGCCGAGTTTTTCCTTCGCCAGCGTCATATCCGCCTGTGTTTTAAGCTGGAAGAACGGATACGGATTGTCGATGTATTCGGGTTCCAGTTTTGTGCCCAGTTCTTTATTCAGGCACGCGATGATGGCGTTATAGTCGCGCGGAATGCCGGTGGCGGCGTTATACACGCCGGTTTCCTTGCCGTTATTGAGCGCGCACAGGTTGATTTTGACGATGTCTTTGACGTACACAAAATCGCGCTGTTGTTCGCCGTATTTAAATACGCGCGGGCGCTTGCCGGCTTTCATCTGGTTGTACAGCTGGTACACCATACTGGCCATCTTGCCTTTAAAGTATTCCCCCGGGCCGTACACGTTGAAATAGCGCAAGCCGATAATGGTCATATCGTTATTGTCTTCCGCAAATTGGCGGGCGACATTATCCATAATCACCTTGGAAAATCCATACACATTTTCCGGGTGGGTGGGCTGCGTTTCCACATTGGGCACGGGGCCGTTGCCGTAGGTCGCGGCGGAAGAAGCGTAAATAACTTTTTTAATATCGTTTTCCGCGGCGAAGTTCAACAGGTTTTTGAACGCTTCCACGTTTTGTTCCATCATAGCCTTTTGGTCCATAACGGTGGTATCGGTGATGGCAGCTTCGTGGAAGATGGCGTCAAAATACATATCCGTGGGCATATATTCAAATAAATCCGCGGTGATGACGTCCCCTTTAAAACCAATCAAGTTTTTGAAATGCCCGTTTTTGGAAAAATCGTCCAGCACGGTCACTTCGTGGCCTTGGGCTTCCAGGGTTTTGGCAATGTTGCTGCCGATGAACCCGGCGCCGCCGGTAACCAGGTATTTTTTCTTCGTTTTAGCGTCCATTTAGTTCTCCTGTTTGGCAGGTTTAAAAACCGTTTTAAACTCATCCAACGCGCTGACGATTTTTTCTTCTACTTCTTTGGTCAGTTCGTTTGCTTGGTTGAGCGTTTCGAGCACATCGGCCCGTTTGGCGCGGACAAAAGCCAGCAGCTGTTTTTCGTATTCCAGCACATCGCTTACTTCTATACCGTCCAAATAGCCGTGCACGCCGGCATACAGTACCAGCACTTCTTCGCCCACTTTCAGTGGGGCGTATTGGTTCTGTTTTAACAGCTCCGTCATACGCTGGCCGCGGGCAATTTGGCGTTGGGATTCTTTATCCAATTCGGAACCGAACTGCGCAAACCCCGCCAATTCCTGGTACTGGGATAAGTCGATACGCAAGGTACCGGCCACTTTGCGCATCGTTTTGCGCTGGGCCGAACCGCCTACGCGCGACACAGACAACCCGACGTTAATAGCCGGTTTGATGCCGCTTAAAAACAAGCTGCTTTCCAAGTAAATCTGCCCGTCGGTAATGGAAATGACGTTCGTCGGAATATAAGCGGATACGTCGTTGGCCTGCGTTTCGATAATCGGCAGAGCGGTCAAAGAACCGCCGCCGTTTTCGTTAGACAGTTTGCAGGCGCGCTCCAACAGCCTGGAGTGCAAATAAAATACGTCGCCGGGGTACGCTTCGCGGCCTGGCGGACGGCGCAGCAACAGCGACATCTGACGATACGCCTGGGCGTGCTTGGAAAGATCGTCGTACACAATCAACACGTCTTTGCCCTGCCACATAAAGTATTCGCCGATGGCGCAGCCAGCATACGGGGCGATGTACAAAAGGGAAGCCGGATCCGAAGCGGTGGCGGATACTACAATGGTGTAATCCATCGCGCCGAAATCGGTCAGCGTTTTGACTACCTGCGCCACGGTGCTCTGTTTTTGGCCGACGGCCACGTAAATGCAGATGCAGCGTTCGGACGCGGGGATGTTCTTTTGGTTGATGATGGCGTCAATCGCGATGGCCGTTTTACCGGTTTGGCGGTCGCCGATGATTAATTCGCGCTGCCCTTTGCCGATCGGCACCATCGCGTCGATGGCCTTGATACCGGTTTGCAGCGGCTGCTTGACGGGCTGGCGGTCGATAATGCCGGGGGCCACAATGTCCAGCGGCATTACTTTATCGGTTTTAATCGCGCCTTTGCCGTCCAGGGCGTTACCCAGCGGGTCCACCACGCGGCCAATCATATCCGCACCAACGGGAATGCTGATGACTTCGCCGGTGCGCTTGACGGTGTCGCCTTCGTGCACCAAGTGGTCCGGCCCCATCAGCACGCAGCCTACATTGTCGTATTCCAGGTTCAGCGCCATACCTTTCACGCCGTTGCCGAAATCCACCAGTTCCGAGGCTTTGACGTTGTTCAAGCCGTGCACGCGGGCGATGCCGTCCCCTACTTGGATGACGGTACCCACTTCGCTTACATCGGCTGAAGTGTCAAAATGCTCAATTTTTTCTTTGATGATATTGGTTATTTCTTCTGGTCTAATTGCCATATTGCTACCGTATTAATGTGTCAATTCTTCCTGCAGTTTGGCTAAACGCCCTTGCAGGCTGCCGTCTATCAGTTCGCCCCGGCAGCGGATTTTAAGCCCGCCTAGCAGCGCGGGGTCCACCGTAAAAACCGCTTCTACCCGCCCGCCGTAGCGCGACGAAAGAGCGTCTTGTGTTTCTTTTTGCTGCGCGGCGCTTAATGCACGGGCCGACACAACCTCCGCCCGCACAATGCCCAGCCGGTCGTCCAACAGTTCCCCCACCCGGCGGGAAACGGCATCCAACAACGCATACCGTTTGGCGTCAATCAACAGTTCCACGAACGACGCCGTTTCCGGCGCGCGCTGCAAAGCGGCACGGACCGTCTGCTTTTTTTGCTGCGTCATCACGCGCGGGCTGGTCATATAACTGCGCACGGCATCCAGCGCGCGGGCGGCGGCGCGCAAATCTTCGGCGCGGCGCTCGGCTTGTTCGTTGGTGGTGCTTAACCCGTCATAAGCGGCGGCGTAACGCTGCACCGCTATTCTGTCTGAACTGTTCATAGGCTACTTCGCTTTAATTTCTTGTAAAACGCGGTCCACTACTTGCTGGGCGGATTCTTCGCTCATTTGCTGCTGCACCACTTTCGAGGCAGCCAGCACCGCCGTGCGCGCAATTTCGCCGCGAACGTCGGCCAGGGCTTTGTTTTTTTCCGCTTCAATTTGCGTTTTGGCTTGTTCCAGCAACCGCTCGGATTGTTCCTTGGCGGCGGCGAGAATTTGGTCTTTCTGGGTTTCGCCCAATTTTACGGCTTCGGCCATTTTTTTAGCGGCTTCATCCGAAATTTGGGCCAATTTTTCGTCCAATTCGCGTTTGAGTGTTTCCGCGGCGGCGCGGGCGTCCTGCGCTTGCTGTTTATCGTCGGCGATTTGCTTTTCGCGCTGTTCTAACCCGCCGATAATGCGGTTCCACGCAAATTTTTTAAGCAAATACACCAACAGCAAAAAGTTGCAGATGGTAAGCACCAACACGCCGTAGTCCGGCTTCAACAAATTTTCCATCAGTATACTCCCTTATGGGTTATTTGAGGACCAGCGTCAGCAGGCAGATGACCAAACCCAACATGGCGGCCCCTTCCAACAACGCGGCAATAATAATCATCGTAGAGCGCAAATCCGAACCAGCTTCCGGCTGACGGGCCGTACCTTCCAAGGCCGCATTACCGATTTTACCCAAACCAAGACCCGCACCAATTACGGTGAGTCCCGCGCCAATACCGGCGGCGATGTATTTCAGTGCTACGAGTTCCATATATTATTCTCCTTTTGGGCTAAAGCCCTTTTGATAGATTTTTTAAATTAATGCGTGTGTATGACCGAACCCGCAAAAATGCTGGTTAAAAGCGTAAACACATACGCCTGCAAAAACGCCACCAGCAATTCCAGGCACGTCATAAACAGTTCCAGCGCCATCGCCGGTAAAAACGCCCCGGCTCCGGCGGCAATGTGCATTTGCCCGACAATAAAAATAATGAGCAGCAAACAAATCAGCACCATATGCCCCGAAAGCATATTGGCAAACAAACGGATCGCCAGCACGCACACTTTGATGACCAAACTCAATACTTCCAGCGGGAACAAAAGCGGCACCAGCCACCCCGGCGTACCCGAAGGGACAAAGCCTTTTAAAAAGCCTACAAATCCGTGGAATTTAAGCCCGCAGTACAAAATAAGCCCGCCGGAGCATAACGCTAACGCGGCGGTGACGGAAATGTTGGCGGTGGCGGTTTTCATATTGGGAATCAAACCTGCCAACGCGCAAAACAAAACGAACAAAAATAGCGTGCAAAAATACGGCAGGAACCGGCGCCCTTCTTCGCCCATATTGGGCAGCACCATTCCGTCGCGGATAAAGGCTACATATTCTTCGGTCAGCGTAGTCAGCAGGCGGCCCGTGCGGCTTTGGCGGCCCAGCGAAATCCAGTGCAACCCAAACAAAAGCACAAGGCTGACGGCAAAGAGCGTCACCGTGTGCGTCGTAATCGGAAGACGAAACCCGCCGAGGATAACCCCCCAGTCGTGGTCTAAAATGTGATGAGAAATAATTTCAACGACGTCCATCTTTTTGTTCTGCCTTTTTTAATTTGGCGTTGTCCTGCGCCATCTGTTTGGCGGCCCGCAGAATTTGGTAAAACCCCAGCGCAAACCCAACGGCTGCACCGGCTACCACGCCCCACGGAAAGGACCCCAGTTTCTTATCCGCCCAAAAACCAGCCCACACGCATAGAATTTCCGAAACGGCGAATTCTAAGCCCAAGGTGGTAATCTGCAAATGGTCCTGTTTGCTAAAAGGTCCCAGCGCCATAAATTGCCCCGGTTTTCTACCGAGCGGTAAATATACTTATATTATAAAAAACTTTCGCTCAAAAAGCTATTCTTTTTCGTGCGAAAACAGCCTTTCTTTTATTGTATTAAATCTGAGAAGCATACGGGTATTTTTCGAAAAGAAAAGCACTGCCGGCCGGAACCGCGTCCGCCCAAATAGCGCGCGGGCGTAATCCCCCTTTTCTCGGGCATTAGCGCCACGCAAAAAACCCCGCCGGCCGGCGGGGTTTTAACCAGTTAGACCTTATACGTAAAAATTTTACTTTCGTACGGTTTTAACTGCAGTTCGTAGCCTTGCGAAAGCATTTCCGGGGTGACTTCTATTTGCTGGCCGGTCAGTTCTTCCACCACTTGGCTGCCGGGGCCGTAGACGCCTTTCATCGACAACCGTCCTCTCGCCGGGGCGCTGCTGTAATTAATCACAATCATCTTGCCCGTATTGCGCTGTTTCCACTGCCAAGCCAAAATGTTGCGGTGGGAATCGTCCCCCATCGCCACGGCAGCCACATCCCGCAGCGACCATTGCCCCCCGTGGAAGGCCGGGTCCGACGCAATATGCAAGAGTTTTAGATAATAATCCAATACTTCTTTGTTTTCCGCAAAATCGTCCTTGATGTACTGGATGGGCATCCGTTCCGGGCGGCCCAACAGCTGGAACAAGTGGAACATCCGCGCGCCGGGCAGCGTGGCAATAATGGTGCTGGCGGCAAGGGATTTTTCCTTTCCAAAGGCTTTTAAACTTTCTTCTTCGTCGTGGTTGGCGGTAAAGCGGATGGAGCGCATCTGGAACAAATGTTCGGCGCCCAAGTGGCCTTTGATGTTTTCCGGGTTGGAAAAACGGAGCCGGTCATAGAGGACTTTATCGTACGTATAGTCAAAACCCATTTCCTGGATGTCCCACTCCAAGCCCCAGTAGACTTCGGCGATGAAGATAAATTCGGGGTGTTTTTCGCGCACGGCGTTTAACGCTTGGTGCCAAAATTCTTCTTTGGGCAAATTGCCGCCGATAAATTCCCACCACGTATCGCGCTGCACTTTGTTGAGCGAAAGCATCGCCATATCACAGCGGACGCCGTCGCACATTTCGGCCACGTGCATTAAATTGGCAAGCATAAACTCGCGCGTTTTGGGGTTAAAATAGTTCAGCTGCGCCGTATCGGCCCACGGGGCAAAATACGGGTCGCGCCCGTGCGCGATATAGACGCCTTGGTCGTTCTTAAAAAACCAGTCTTTGTGGGTGGCGGGTTCTTGGGTGCCGGTGTTGATGTATAGATCGGGGTTGGAATTGACGGTTGGGCTGTCGATAGCCGTATGGTTTCCTACAAAATCCAACAGCAAATGAATGCCTAACCCATTTAATTTGGCGCGCAAGGCAGCCAAGGCTTCGTTCCCACCCAGCGACGCATCTACTTCGTATGCATACACAGCATACGGAGAAGACGCAATATCTTCCGGCTTAAAATCCGGTTTTATGGCACGGATTTGGGTTTGAATTTCTTTATTTTCGCGTGCGATTTTTTCAGCGGCCGGGCTGTGTTTCCATACCCCCATCAGCCAGATGGCGTCAAACCCTGCGTCTTTGGCCCGGTTCCAATACTCATCCGGCACGTCAGCCAACGTGATGGAACGCCCCAACTGCGCTTCCAGGCGTTTTAGCCAAGAGCGCGTATTTATTTCCAAAATATGCGGATTTGTCCTCATAACAGATTTCCCCTATTCTTTTTATAGCACTTTCGGGGGCGGTTGTAAACCTTTTTTTACCGAGCGGTAACTTGATGAAGAAAAAGCGCTTTTCCACCCATAAAACGCAAAAAAATCCGCCCTCCCCGACCACGGGAAAGGCGGAAATAAAGTTGACCGACAACCCGCGGTTATTTGGCGGATTCTTCGGTATGCGTATCGTCCTCGTCTTTCACAACGGGGGCGATGCGGGCGATTTTGTCACCGGGTTCCATCTTGGCCAGCGTAACGCCCTGGGCGTTGCGGCTGACGGAGCGGATATCGGCGCAGCGGACGCGGATCGTCATTCCTTTTTCGGTAACGATCATCAAGTCTTTGCTTTCGTCCACCAGCTTAATGCCGACGACTGATCCGTTGCGGGCGCTGGTTTTGATAGTAATCACACCCATCCCGCCGCGGTTCTGGCGTTTGTATTCGCTAAATTCCGTGCGTTTGCCGAAGCCGTTTTCGCACACGGACAGCACATCGGGCTGCGGTTCGTCCGTCGGGGCGTGTTCCATCCCCACGACCACGTCGCCTTGCGCCAAGTTGATGGCGCGCACGCCCTTGGCCGGGCGGCCCATACAGCGCACCTGGTTTTCGTCAAACCGGATGGATTTGCCGTTCTTGGTAGCCACGATGATATCGGACTTGCCGTGCGTGGTCTGTACACCTACCAGCACATCGCCTTCTTCCAGGCCGATGGCAATGATGCCCGTGCGGCGGATGTTGGCAAATTCGGCCAATTCCACGCGTTTAATGCTGCCGTAGCGGGTGCACATCGTCAGGTACGTATTTTCGCAGTGTTTGGGGTTGAATTCCTCAATTGCCACCGCGGACGTCACCTTTTCTTCGCCCGTTAACTGCAGCAGGTTCACAATCGCCTTGCCCTTGGACATACGGTTGCCTTCGGGGATTTCAAACGCGCGCAGCGCAAACACGCGGCCGCGGTTGGTGAACATCAAAATCGTCGCGTGCGAAGACGTGATGAAGAGATGTTCCATAAAGTCTTCTTCTTTCGTCTTGCTGCCGATGATGCCCTTGCCGCCGCGGTTCTGGCTCTTGTAGGTGGAAAGCGGAATGCGTTTGGCGTAGCCGTCGTTGGAAATGGTGATGACAACGTCTTCTTTTTCAATCAAATCTTCCATCGAGAAGTCCGTCACGTCGGGGCCGATTTCCGTGCGGCGCGGATCGCCGTAGTCTTTTTTGAGTTCCTGGAGTTCTTCCACAATGATATCCAGGATTTTCTGCGGGTTGCCCAAAATGTCCTGCAAGTCGGCAATCAATTTGAGCAAGTCTTTGCGTTCGTTTTCAATCGCCAGCGCGGACAGTTGGGTCAGCTGGTGCAAGCGCATATCCAAAATGGCCTGGGCCTGCACTTCCGAAAGCGTAAAGCGCGCCATCAACGTAAACTTAGCTTCCGTCGGGTCTTTGGCTTTGCGGATGATGGCTACGACTTCGTCCATATTGGCAATCGCCACCAGCAAGCCGTTTAACACGTGTTCGCGTTTTTGGGCCTTGTTTAAATCAAATTTCGTGCGGTTGGTGATGATTTCCTGGCGGTGTTTTACATAGGCCTTCATCACTTCCTTTAAGGAAAGCACGCGCGGGCGGCCGTCCACAATGGCCAGCATATTGACCGGGAAGGACGTTTGCAGCTGGGTATGCTTGAACAGATGGTTGAGCACCACTTGGGCGTTTCCATCGCGTTTTACTTCGATAACCAGCCGCATCCCGCGGCGATCCGACTCGTCGCGGATATCGGAAATATCGGTCACTTTTTTATCGCGCACCAGGGCCACGATGCTTTCAATAAGCGAAGTTTTGTTCACCTGGTACGGAATCGCCGTAACAATGATGGCTTCGCGCCCGTTTTTGCGCTGTTCAATTTCGGTTTTGGCCTGTACTTTTACACTGCCGTGGCCCGTTTCAAAATACTCGTAAATGCCTTTGGTACCGCGAATGATAGCGCCCGTCGGAAAGTCGGGCCCTTTGATGATTTTCATCATCTCTTTGGTGGAAATATCCGGGTTTTGGATGTAGGCGATAATACCGTCGCACACTTCGCCCAGGTTGTGGGTGGGAATGTTGGTGGCCATACCGACGGCGATGCCGGACGAACCGTTGACCAACAAAGCCGGCAGTTTGGCCGGCAAAACGGACGGTTCCATCAGCGAACCGTCGTAGTTAGGGATCATTTTGACGGTGTCTTTGTCCAAATCGCCCAGCATTTCTTCGGAAATGCGCTGCAGGCGGCATTCGGTGTAACGCATGGCGGCGGCGGAGTCGCCGTCGATGGAGCCGAAGTTGCCTTGCCCGTCAATCAGCGGCTTTCTAAGGGAAAAATCCTGCACCATACGCACCAGCGTATCGTATACGGCGATGTCGCCGTGCGGATGGTATTTACCCAACACGTCACCGACTACGCGGGCGGATTTTTTGTACGGTTTGTTGTATTTTAAGCCCATTTCGTTCATTGAATACAACACGCGGCGGTGTACGGGTTTTAGGCCGTCGCGCACATCGGGCAGGGCGCGCCCGACGATGACGCTCATCGCGTAGTCGATGTAATACGAGCGCATTTCGCCCGCGATGTCGCGCTGTTGGATATTGCCGAACAAGTCCACATTGGCGTTTTGGGCTTGGGGCTGATTGGTTAATTCTTCACTCATTACAAATATCTCCTGTTACGGATAAATCGCTGCCGGGCAGAACAAACGGCGCCCGGCGGAAATTAAATGTCCAAGTTTTTCACTTCCAGCGCGTGCGATTGGATGAAATCGCGGCGCGGTTCCACACGGTCGCCCATGAGCATCGTAAACGCCTGTTCGGTGTCGGTGGCGTCGTTGATTTTGACCTGGATTAATTTGCGTTTGGCCGGGTCCATGGTGGTTTCCCACAGCTGTTCGGGGTTCATTTCCCCCAACCCTTTGTAGCGCTGGATGGTGGCGCCGGCGGAAGCGGCTTCTTTCACCGCGTGCAACAGTTCCGCCAAGCTGTACACCAAGGCGTCGGTCTTGCCGTTGTTGACTTTAAACAGCGGGTTGACGCGGTCCTTTTCGCTTTGGATGACCGGATACTGCGCGAAGGTAAACCCAAACGCTTCCATTTTCTTTTCGTCGGCTAACAATTTGCCAAATTCAAACAGGCTTTGGTGTTCGGGGATGAGGCTGTCGTTGCTGATGGCGGCCACATCCACCCCGTCGGCGGCCAGTTCTTCGCGTTTTTCCTGCATATACTGGTCTTCGTAGTCGCGGTATTCCTGTTCCGCATAGAAATAGCGGAAACCGCCGCTTTTAAGCGGAATACGGTATACCGGCACTTTGCCTTCGGCCAAGAAAGCCATAAAGTCGGAAAGCGTGATATTTTTTACTTCCAGCTTGGACAAGATATCTTCCACATCGCGCAAAATTTTAAGCAGTTCGCTTAATTGTTCCGCGCTTAAGGCTTCGTTTTTCTTCATATCGGTTACGGTAACCGTAGCCAAGCCTTCTTTCATCAGCCATTGCTGCATCTGGTCTTCCGTCTGCAAATACTGCTCCATTTTGCCTTTTTTTACTTTGTAAAGCGGCGGCTGGGCTAAGTAAATATGCCCGCCGTCAATGAGCGGTTTCAACTGACGGTAGAAGAACGTCAAAAGCAAGGTGGAAATATGCTGTCCGTCCACATCAGCATCAGCCATCAAAATAATTTTGTGGTAGCGCAGTTTGGAAATATCAAAACCGCCTTCGCCTTCACCCACGCCGGTACCGACGGCGGCGATTAAATCGCGCACGGTATCGCTGGAGAGAATTTTAACAAGCGGGGCTTTTTCCACGTTCAAAATTTTACCGCGCAGCGGCAAAATGGCCTGGAATACGCGGTCGCGCCCTTGCTTGGCCGAACCGCCGGCGGAGTCCCCTTCTACGAGGAACAATTCACACTTGGACGAATCGCGTTCCTGGCAGTCGGCCAGTTTGCCGGGGAGTCCCCCCCCTTCCAGCGCACCTTTGCGGCGGGTTAAATCGCGCGCTTTGCGCGCGGCTTCGCGCGCCACGGCGGCGCCGACGCATTTTTCGCAAATGGCGCGGGCCGTTTTGGGGTTTTCTTCAAAGAAGGTGGCCAGCGTGTCGCTCACCACGGAGCGCACAATGCCTTCCACTTCCGAGTTGCCCAGCTTCGTTTTGGTCTGGCCTTCAAATTGCGGGTGCGGAATTTTAACCGACAGCACCGCCGTCAAACCTTCTTTAATATCGTCGCCGGTGACGGACACGTCTTTGTGTTTGGAAATGTTGTTGTTTTTGATGTATTCGTTAATGATACGCGTCAGCGAGCTTCTAAAACCGCTCAAATGCGTACCGCCTTCCACCGTGTGAATGTTGTTCACAAACGAAAACACGTTTTCGGAATAGCTTTCGTTATACTGGATAGCAAACGAAATATAATTGTCGCCCACTTCTTTGGTTAAATAAATGGGTTCGGGGTTGATAACGGTCTTGTTGGTGTTTAAGTATTTTACAAACTGGGCAATACCGCCTTCAAAATGGAAAGTAACCGTTTGATTGTCTTCTTTGCGTTCGTCGGTATAGATGATTTTCACGCCCGCATTCAAAAATGCCAGTTCGCGCAGGCGGTTGGCGATGGTTTCGGAGGAAAAGGCCAACTCGCCGAAAATTTCTTTATCGGCGTGGAAGGTGACTTTGGTGCCGTGTTCTTCGGTATCGCCAATCACTTTAACGGCTTCTTCCGGCTTGCCGCGGTGGTACCGCTGGAAATGAATATGTCCATTGCGGCGTACCTCTACTTCCATGGTTTCGGACAAAGCGTTTACGCACGAAACACCTACCCCGTGCAGCCCGCCGGACACTTTATAGGCGCCGCTGTCGAATTTACCGCCGGCGTGCAGGACGGTCATCACCACTTCCAGGGCGGATTTATTGCGGAGTTTCGGGTCCTTGGCGTTTTTCATCGGGTCGACGGGAATACCGCGTCCGTCATCCTGGATGGAGCAGGTCATATCGTCTTTAATGGTAACGGTAATGGTGGTAGCGCCGCCGGCTAAAATTTCGTCTACCGAGTTATCCACCACTTCGTACACCAAATGGTGCAGCCCGGGCAGCCCCGTAGAACCAATATACATAGCTGGGCGCTTGCGTACCGCTTCCAAACCTTCTAAAACGGTAATTTTGGAAGAATCGTAATCCTTCTCTTTCTGTTCTTCAGTCATTGAAAACTCCTTAATCAAAATACGGCTAAATTTGTTACTGGATTTCGATTTTGGAAATCCACGGTTCATCAAAATGCTTGTTTAGTTCGGTGATTAACTGCTGCCGGCGGGCGATTAATTCATTACGCGCCACTGACACTTTCACCTGCACATACAGCGTATCTTCTTTCACGGCCTTTAACACCCAAAAACGCGTTTTATTGCCGACCAATTGGTTCCACACGTGGTCCAAAATCATCAGCCGGTTTAGGCGGCGGGTGAGTTTGTTGTACCCGTTTTCTAATTCTTGGGTGGAACGCCACGCTTTTTTGGGAGTTTGGCCAAATTTCATTACGCTCTCACCGGCATAATGACGTACTTAAACGTATTATCCCCCACCGGTTCCACCAACACCGGCTGGGAAGAATTAATAAACGAAAAAGATACTTTTTCCGACGAAATGTTTTTTAATACGTCAATAATATACTGCGGGTTGAATGCCGCATCAAACGCTTCTTGTGTATATTCAATCGGCAGTTCGTCGGTAAATTCCATATTTTGCGAGTTGGAAGATACCGTCAGTGTGTTGTTTTCTAATTTGTACTTTACTACGCTGCCAAATTCCCCCGCGCATAACGCGGCCCGGCGGGTGGAAGCCAGCAATTCTTTGGAAAATACTTCAAAACCAATGTTCTTTTTCGTCGGAATTACTTGGTTGTAGTTGGGGAAGTTTCCTTCAATCAAGCGCGAAATAAACGTGGTTTCGTTCATCATAAAGCTGACTTGGTTGGACGCCACGTTGACTTCGATTTTGCTGTCCTTGCCGGGTTTGGCAATCGTAATATAGCGGCACAGTTCCGTAAGGACTTTGGTCGGAATAATAATTTTAAATTCTTTGCTGCCGGGCAGCGCTTCGTGCGTGGCCACAGCCAAACGGCCTCCGTCGGTGGCGACGATTTCAAATTTTTCCGCGGTGTTGTTCCACAACAGCCCGTTTAAAATATAGCGGGTTTCCTGGGTGGAAGCGGAAAAAGCGGTTTTTTCAATCATCTGCTGTAAGAGGAGCGGATCCAACGACACGCTGTTGGCGCGTTCCACTTCGGGGATAGCGGGATATTCCGATTTGGGCGTACCAATCACCCAAAATTTGCTTTTGCCGGATTTGATATGAAATTTGTTGTTTTCGTCGCTGTACAGATTAATTTCTTTGTCATCGGGTAAGTTTTTAATGATGTCGGAAAATTCTTTTATCGGTACAGTGATGCTGCCTTCTTCTTCCACTTCGGCGTTTACATAATGGACGGTAGCCATTTCCATATCGGTGCGGACGAGTTTTAATTTACCGCCTTGGGCTTCCATTAAAAAGTTATGCAAAATCGGGAGTGTAGTACGGGACGACACACCCGAAGAAACAATCTGAATGCCTTCCAGCAAAGTGGCTTTAGTTATATTTATTTTCATATCTTAATCCCTATATATATGTCCTGTTTATTGTGTGGATAATGTTTGTTTCCCTATACATACCGGGAAGCCGGATTGTGCATAAACTGCTTTTTTTGTCCACATTTTCCACCGCAAAAAAATTTATCCGCTTTTTTTTATTTTTCTAAACGGGTTATCCACCGTTTTTTATTTTTTATCCACAGCTTTAATATCCAAAATAATTTGATTAATTTCGGCCGCAAAAAACGGGTCTGCCGCTACTTTATCTTTTACGACGTCCCGTGCGTGAACAACGGTACTGTGGTCGCGGTTAAATTCCCGGCCGATTTCCGGCAGCGATAAATCCGTCAGTTCCGTGGTTAAATACATCGCAATTTGGCGCGGCCAGGCGATAGACTGCGTTTTGCGCTTGGAATTAAAATCTTCCATTTTGATATTAAAATGCTTGCCGACGATTTTTTTAATCGAGTTCACATTAATGGATAAATCTGTATCGTTGGTTAAAATATCGGCCAGTAATTCTTTGGCGATGGCAATCGTCGGCGTGACGCCGTGCATCCCGCAGTAGGCCACCAGCCTAAACAGCGAGCCTTCCAGTTCGCGGATGTTGGTTTGAATGCCTTCGGCGATGAAAGCTAATACGTCGTCGCCGATGTCAAAATTAATCGAATCGCGTTTTTGGCGTAAAATAGCAATACGCGTTTCCAAGTTGGGTTTTTTTACTTCCGCAATAATGCCCGATAGCAAGCGCGAGGAAAGACGTTCATCTAAGTCTAATTGCTGTGGGGTTCTGTCCGATGACAGCACGATTTGTTTGCGGCTTTCAAACAATGCGTTAAACGTATAGAAAAATTCAATTTCGCTGGCGGATTTTCCGGCCACGAATTGGATGTCGTCCATTAAAAAACAATCCAGCGAGCGGTATTTTTTGCGGAAACTTTCCGACGACTTATTCTGCAGCGCTTCGATGTATTCGCTGACAAATTCTTCCCCGGACATATATAAAACTTTCGCGCTTGGGTTTTCTTTTAGAATTTGGTTTCCAATGGCGTGCAGCAAGTGGGTTTTGCCCAGCCCCGGGGCGGAATAAATGACCAGCGGGTTATTTTCGCGGTTGCCTAGTTTATGTACAACGGCCTCCGCCGCTTTATAAGCAAAGCGGTTGGAGGGAGATTCAATAAAATTATCAAATGTATACGACGAATTTAAACGTGATGGAAACGGATTTTTTTTCACCACCGGCGCGGGTTCTGGGCGGACGGGAATAACATCCTGTGCAGAACTAATGGACGGAGCCGGAGCGTGGGCGGATTCTTCGTACGTAACGATGATTTCCACCCCTAAATGTTTTAGAAACGCGTCTTTGATAATATGTTCGTATCGTTCACGGATGGTTTTTCCCCAGAATTGGTTAGGCAGCAAAAGGGTGAGCGTGTTGCCGTTGTACACAAATTGAGCGGGGCGCAGCCACATATCATATGTATCTTTTCCTATAATGTTTTCAATATCTTGGAAAACAGGAATCAACTGGGGATAGGCTTGTAAATTTTCCACAATAATGCCGCCATAAGAAGAAGTTTTTTATATATTACTACTTTCTGTAAGGCAAGGTCAATGATAAAAAACGTAAAACCGCTTTAAAATAGCTTAAAATGCGTTATTTGGCGTGTTTTTGGATTTTGGCTACCCTCACATCCCCCCATTACTAACCTTTTTTTATGCGGGATTTTACGAAAAATAACTTTTTTTGTTGTTTAAATCCATCTAGTTACTTTTTGCCCTTGCACAACATTTTTTCTTCTTTTATAATAAAGAAAATATGATATACTTTTAATAGGAAAAATTATTAATAAGCATATGATTTCACAATCCATTACAATGAATGGTTTGCCTGCGGTAGTGAGCGGAGCGGTGTTGCAAGTGGGGGAGAAAGCGCCCGCTTTTCAACTGGTAGGCAATTCCCTAGAGCCGGTGACATTGGACCGATTTGCCGGAAAAGTATGCGTTATTTCGTGTGTTCCGTCGGTGGATACGCCGGTGTGCAGTTTGGAAACGCGCCGTTTTAACCAAGAAGCCGCCGCCTTGCCGGAAGAAGTAGTTATTTTAACGGTCAGCCGGGATTTGCCGTTTGCCCAAGCCCGGTGGTGTGCGGCGAACGGGGTAAAAAATGTCGTTACGGCGTCGGATTACCGCAACTTTGGTTTTGCCCAGGACTATGGCGTTCTGTTGGAAGATTTGGGATTACTCACCCGGGCTGTGTTTATCGTAGACAAACAAGGTATAATAAGATATATTCAGTTTGTTCCCGAAGTCACACAGGAGCCGGATTATCAAACGGTCCTGCTGGAAATTAAAAAATGTTTATAGGGAGAAACAGTTATGACGAAAATAAATGAAATTTACAAATGTTCCGTATGTGGAAATATGGTGGAAGTGGTGCACGCAGGAGCGGGGGAACTGGTGTGCTGCGGGCAGCCGATGAAAGTGCAAAACCCCGGTACCACCGACGGAGCGACGGAAAAGCACGTCCCGGTGATTGAAAAAATCGACGGTGGTTACCGTGTGAAGGTAGGCAGTGCGGCACACCCGATGTTGGAAGCGCACTATATTGAATGGATTGAACTGATTTGCTTGGAATGCGGCAAGGTCATGCGCAAACAGTTAAAACCCGGCGATGCGCCCGAAGCGGTATTTGAAACCAAGGCGGAAAAAGTAGTAGCGCGCGAGTATTGCAACTTGCACGGGCTGTGGGAAAAAGCAAATTAATTTTAAGAGCCCCCCGTTAAACGGGGGGCGCTGTTTGGCAAGAGGAGAATGTAAGTATGATGGAAGCGGTAAAAATTTCAGAACACGTGTATTGGGTCGGTGCGATTGATTGGAACATCCGGGATTTTCACGGCTATTCCACCAAACGCGGCACGACGTACAACGCTTATTTGGTGATGGGGGAAAAACCCACTTTGGTGGATACCGTTAAAAAAGAATTTTACGGCGAAATGATGGAACGTATCCAAAGCGTGATAGACCCGAAGAAAATTAAAATTATTATTTCCAACCATTCGGAAATGGACCATTCGGGCGCATTGCCGCAAGCGGTCAATTATATTCAGCCGGACGAAGTTTATGTATCGGATATGGGGTTTAAAGACATCACGGCCCAATTTCATTGTGATTTGAAATTAAAAACCGTCAAAACCGGCGACCGCATCGACGTCGGCGGTGATACCATTTCGTTTGTGGAAGCGCGTATGCTGCATTGGCCGGACAGTATGTTTTCCTACCTGGAAAAAGAAAACGTACTTTTTACCAACGACGTGTTTGGTATGCACTATGCCACCGGCAAACTATTTGACGACGAGAACGAAGAACGCCTCTGGCTCTACGAGGCCGAAAAATACTACGCCAATATCGTGCTGCCGTATTCCGATATTGTGCTGCGCTTTTTGGCGCAAGTGCAAAAAATGGGGCTTTCCCCGCGGATGATTGCGCCGGACCACGGCTTTGTGTGGCGGAAGGATCCTTCCAAAATCATCAATCTGTATGCCAAATGGGCTTCCCAAGTGCCCAAAAACAAAGCTCTCGTCGTCTACGATACGATGTGGGGCAGCACGGAAAAAATGGCCAACTACATTACCGACGGCTTGCGCGCGGGGGGGACGGAAGTCAAACAGCTTTCCATGCATGCCAACCACCGCAGCGATGTAGCCACCGAACTGTTGGACGCCAGCGCGCTCCTTATTGGTTCGCCGGTGCTTAACAGCCAGATTTTCCCGGCGATGGCGGACGTACTTTGCTACTTGAAAGGCTTGCGTAAAAAAGGCCTCATCGGGGCGGCGTTTGGTTCGTATGGTTGGAACGGCTCGCCGGTGGACGAATTGACCAAAACGTTGGAAAGTATGCAAGTGCAGGTGGTTGCTCCGGCAATTAAATCGCCTTTTGTGCCCGACGATAACATCAAACAAGCCTGCCGCGATTTAGGCCTTTTGGTCAGCCAAAAATTGGCGGAAAAAGTAAAATAGGAGCGTGCTATGTCCGTGCAAGACATCAACGACGGTTTGCAATATGTAACGTATGGGCTGTATATCGTTACGACGGCCGACGGAGAAAAGAAAAACGGCCTTATTGTAAATACAGTTTTCCAGGTGACGGCCACTCCGCCGCGGGTAGCCATTTCCGTCAATAAAAACAGTTTGACGCACGAAATGATTGCCAAAAGCGGCGTGTTTGCCGCAATGCCTTTGGAACAGGCCACGACGTTGCCGTTTATTGGAATTTTTGGTTTTCGCACGGGGCGCACCTTTGATAAATTTGCAAACGTGCCCTATAAAATGGGCGCATTGGGCTGCCCGATTGTTACGGAACATACGCTTTCGTATATGGAAGTACAAGTGGCCCAACAAGTGGACGTGGGGACGCATACGTTGTTTATCGGCGAGGTAAAAGACGCCGGCGTGCTTAAACCCAACGGCACCGCGCTGACGTATGATTATTATCACCACGTGATAAAAGGCAAAACGCCGGCCGGTGCAACGCATTCGTAAAAATCTTAACTAGCAGGGGAGGAAATATCTTATGGTAAAATATGTGTGTGAAATTTGTGGTTATACGTATGATCCCGCGGTGGGCGACCCGGAACACGGCGTGCCGGCCGGAACCAAGTGGGAAGATGTAAAAGAAGACTGGGTATGCCCGGTTTGCGGGGTAGGAAAGGACCAGTTTAAGCCGGAAAATTAAATTTTGGGGCGTTTTTTAAAAAAACGCTTAAAATTTAAGCATTTTTATGATACCAAAAGGGCTTCTTGTAGAAGCCCCTTTTTGGTTTTTCTGCCCGGAGCAAATAAACGGAAATTCAGCCGGTTTGAAAACGAAACTTTAGTATAATAAACATATGAAGATTTTGTACGTCATTACTTCTACCGAAACAGGCGGTGCCGAAAAAGCCTTATTGAATTTGGTGCGTTTTATGATGGGGGAAAACGCGGTCCGCGTGGTTTCCCTTAAACCGCTTGGAGCGGTAGCGGCGGAACTGAAACAAGCCGGGGCGGAAGTAAAAACGCTGGATATGCATTGGTATAATCAAAGCCGCATCATACAGCGGATAGCGGCCGAAATCACGGCTTTTCAGCCGGATATTGTACACGCGATGTTATTCCGCGGGATAGAATATACCCGTGTGGCGTCTGCCGGTAAGAAGCTAAAATTGGTAACAACTCCGCATTTTGATTTATCTAAAAAATCCTTTGTATTTCGTTGGACGGACCGCCTGTTAAAGGATTTGGATACGCTGACGGTAGCGGAATCCTTTTCCACGGCGCGTTATTTAGTGGAAAAACAAAAATACGCCAAAGACAAAGTCTATTTGCTCCCGAACGGAGCGGATGCGCGGGTTTTTTTCCCCGATAAATCCCTCCGCGAACGAATGCGCCGGGAGCACGGATATCAAGCGGACCAACCTGTATTTATCTGTGTAGGGCGTTTGGCGCCCGTAAAGGACCCGCTGACACTGCTGCAGGCCTTTCGCAATTTACGGCGGACGAATTTGTCGGCCCGGTTGATATACCTTGGGGAGGGCCCCGAACGGGCCAAAATGATGACGTATATCCAGGAAAACCAACTGGAGCCGGCTGTTCAATTGGAGGGGGAACAAACGGACGTCAATGCGTGGCTGAATATGGCGGATGTATTTGTGTTGCCCTCGGTGGAAGAATCCCTGCCGCTGGCCTTGCTGGAAGCCTTGCGGGTAGGATTACCCTGTATTGTCAGCCGGGTGGGGGATATGCCTTTGTGGGTGGAACACGGAAAAAATGGTTTTGTATTTACACCGGGGGATATTACCCTGCTGAGCTGTTTTTTGGCAGAAGCCGCTCAAAGTGCTTCCCGCCGGATAGAAATGGGGGAAAATTCTCGGGCTATTTCCGAGCGGATAACCGCTACTTCTCCACAATATCAACACCTTTATCAACAACTTATTACGGGCAGTTTTCACGTGAAAACTTCCCACTAGGAGAAATATGGAACAACGTCTTTTTATCGCGGCGTGCGTGATGTATGCTTTTACGCTGGTGACTCGCTATTTAAATAAACGCAAGAAGCTGACGGCGGCCCAATCGTTTGCGCGCTGGCACGCGTCCTTCTTATTTTTAATTATTCTCTGTGCCGCCTACTTATTATTATTTGTGATGGGAGGAGGCACCGGGGAACCGGTAGGAATGGGCAAAATTGTTGCCAGTTTGGTATTGGCGGCGGCGTGTGCCGTGTATGGATATCATAGCGGTCGGAAAGCCAATGCTAAAAAACAAGAAAGCCTGATGAAGGCGGATTTGGAATGGAGCAACACGGTTTATTTTGCCGGATTTGTCGCTTCGATTGTAATGTTCTTCTTTATCCAGGCTTTTAAAATTCCTTCCGCTTCGATGCACAACACATTATTGGAGGGGGACCATTTATTTGTCAACAAAGCCGCCTATGGGTTCCGTATCCCGCTGACGAATATCCGCTTTGGGGAAACGACCCCCATCCAGCCGGGGGACATTATCGTTTTCCAGTTCCCGGCCAAGGACCGCACCCAGCAAAATTGCGGCGGCAGCCAATATGGGAAGGACTTTGTAAAGCGCGTGATTGCGATGCCGGGCGATACCGTGCAAGTGGTAGACGGCCGCCCCTGGGTAAACGGCAAACCGCTGCCGCAGCAGCCTTATGAATTGTATGAAGCCGTAGAACGTATGCCTTACGAAGCCCCGGACGACCCGGAACAATACCAGCAAGTTTGGCAGGAGCACCAGTTAGATAATTATCTAGGCTTTTATCTACGGGACTCTTTCGGCCCGGTTACAGTGCCCGAGAACACTTATTTTGTAATGGGGGACAACCGGGATAACTCGTGCGACTCTCGTTTTTGGGGACCCGTCCCGCGCGAAAACATCAAAGGGAAGGCCTGGTTTATCCACTGGCCGCCCAGCCGGATGGGTTTAATTAAATAGTTTTGTTTTCACGTGAAAACCCCTGCCCAAGCAGGGGTTTTACATTCCAGGTTTTCACGTGAAAACGACCGCAGCCATATTGCATTTTTACGTTAATTAATGTTTAATATAAGTATACTAATATGGGAGGATTTATGGGAGAAATCGTCGTCGTAGCAAACCAGAAAGGAGGGGTAGGAAAAACTACTACTTCTATTAACCTTTCCTATGCCTTGGCGTGCTTGGACCAAGAAGTTTTGCTAGTGGATTTTGACCCGCAGGGAAATGCGGGTTCCGGGTTGGGGGTTACCGTAGCGGACGGCGAAAAATCTGTCTATCACCTGCTGACGAAAACCGCCCCCTTTGAGCAAGTCGTCCGGCAAACCTCCAGCGAAATGCTCGATGTACTGCCTGCCTGCAAAGATTTAGCCGGCGCCGAAGTGGAATTAGTCAACGTGCGCGGGCGGGAAAATATGCTCAAGGATGCCTTGGCCCCGCTGCGCGATATGTACGACTATATTATTATTGATTGTCCACCGTCCTTGGGGCTGTTGACGTTGAACGCTATGATGGCGGCAGATAGTGTGATTACTCCCGTACAGTGTGAATACTATGCGATGGAAGGCTTAGCGCATTTTATGAGCACAGTGGCCAAAATTAAGCAATTTTTGCACCCTAAACTGAAAATGGACGGCGGCGTATTGACGATGTACGATGCGCGTATGAATTTATCCAAGCAAGTATTTGCGGAAGTCAGCCGCTTTTTTGGGGAACAAGTCTATAAAACGCCCATTCCGCGCAACATCCGCTTGGCGGAAGCACCCAGCTTTGGGCAATCCATTTTTGACTACGACCCCGCTTGCCGCGGTGCCAATGCCTATATCCAGTTAGCCATTGAATTTTTAACCCGCCGCGGCGCGGACGCGCAAATGTACAAAGATTTTAAAATGACGGGTGAAATGCCCTTGAACTACGATTTTGGAGGATAAAATAGATGTCCAGACAGGCTTTAGGAAAAGGTTTAGACGCCTTAATTAAACAAACCCAAGAAGTAATGCAAATGCCCGCGGAACAAGCCCAACAGCTGCAAACCCCGGGGATGAGCGTCACCCGGATTGCGGTCGGCAAAATTGTGCCCAACCGTTTTCAGCCGCGCCGCGTATTTGATGAAGAAAAACTCCAAGAGTTGGCGCAGTCTATCAAAGAACACGGCCTTACGCAGCCCATTGTAGTCGTGTATGATGCCAGCTTGGATAAATACGAAATCGTGGTGGGGGAACGCCGCTTCCGCGCCACCCAGCTGGCGGGAATGACGGAAATTGACGCCATTGTACACAAGCACCTGGGGGACCAGGAAATGTGCGCCTTGGCGTTGATTGAAAACATCCAACGTGAAGATTTAAACCCCATTGAAACCGCCCTCGGGTACCGCAATTTGATGAGCAAATTCTATATTACCCAAACGGATTTGGCTTCTTATTGCGGCAAATCCAAAGCGGCTATTTCCAATGCGCTTCGGTTATTGGACTTGGAACCGGAAATCCAGCAAGCCTTGCAGGAAGGCACCCTTTCCGAAGGGCACGGCCGCGCCCTGTTGATGGTGACGGATTGCGTCAAACGGGATTTGCTCTTTAAAAAGATGTGCAAAAGCAAAATGTCTGTTCGCCAGGCCGAAGACGCCGCCCGCGCTTTAATGCTGCCGGCCAAAAAGGCGGATAAAACCGCCAAACCCGTCGAGGTAGCTTCGTTTGAAAACGAACTTCAAAATGCCTTGGGTACCAAAGTGGAAGTAAAATACGGCAAGAATATGAAAAAAGGCACATTGGTCATCCACTATCATTCGCTGGACGAATTGGATAATATCGCCAGCCGCTTAAAAAATAAAATGCTGTAATTGGATAAGTATTTCTTGCACACCCCCGGCCAAAAGCCGGGGTTTTTTGTTGTAGGGGGCACACGATGGGGGGCAGGCGCTGGCGCAAGAAAGAATCCGCACCGGGAGGGAAGTCCTTTGGGGCTGAACGCCCGCACGCGGCCGGGCGCGGCTGTGGCGGCGGGATATGTGGCGGGCCCAACGCGTGGAAGCGGATGGCGTAAGTGCAGCGTCCGGGGCAAGAACAAGTGTGTTGTCCGCAGCGTGTAAAGCGGCGGGGGATATTATTCAGCGCGCGGGCAGCATTTGGTCCGCCGTGTGTAAAGTGGCCGGGATGTGTAAAAAATCCTTAAATAATAAGGATAATTTGCAAAAATGCCCCGTGCTTCGTTTTTAACGGTCGGCTGGATATTTCCTCCGCCTTCCGGCCCGCGGCGCGAAGCGTCCACCCTATATGGGGCGCGTTCCGGGTTGCGTTCCTGGGTGGAGGGGATAAATGGATATGGTTCTGGCGGATACGCGGCTTGAATGCATGGGCCCGCAAAAACGGCATAAAAAACGCCGGGCCTGCAAGCCCGGCGTTTGAGGGGTGTAACAAATTATACAGTGGCGTCTTTTTCGTAAAATTCCCGGATGGTTTCGCAGACGCGGTGGATTTGTTCTTCGGTAATTTCCGGGAACATCGGTATAGACAACACTTCTTGGGCGGCTTTTTCGGTTTCGGGGTAGTCTTCCGCTTTAAATCCGCGGTTTTTATAGGCCGGCTGTTTGTACAGCGGCACCGGATAATACACCGCCGAACCGATGTTGTGTTCTTTCAAATACGCCTGTAATTCGTCACGTTTTTCGGCGCGGATGGTATAGACGTAGTACGATTGGGCATACCCCGCCGGCGGCGTCGGCGGCAAGATTACCGGCACGCCCGCCAGGCCTTCTGCATATAAGGCGGCTGCTTTGCGGCGTTTTTCGGTCCATTCTTCCAAGTGCGGCAATTTGACGCGCAGGATAGCGGCTTGGATTTCGTCCATACGCAAGGTAGAGCCTTCCAAATCATATTCATAGGCTTTGCCCAATGCGCGGCCGCTGTGGCGCAGGGAGCGGCAGCGGTTGGCGATTTCGTCGTCGTTGGTGGTCACGCAGCCCGCATCGCCGCAGGCGCCCAGGTTTTTGCTGGGGTAAAAGCTAAAACAACCCGCATCGCCGATGCTTCCCACCATTACGCCGTCGGCCATTGCCAGGTGCGCTTGGGCGCAGTCTTCAATCACTTTCAAACCGTGTTCATTGGCCAGGTGCATAATGGCGTCCATATTGGCCGGGTAACCATACAAGTGAACGGGCAAAATGGCTTTGGTTTTTTTGGTGATTTTGCGTTCCGCATCTTTTACGTCCAGGTTATAGGTGCGGGGGTCGATGTCGGCAAAGACGAATTTTGCGCCCGTCAGGGAAATGGACGACGTAGTGGCGATAAACGTAAACGGCGTCGTGATGACTTCGTCCCCTTCGCCGATACCGGCCGCTTGGAGCGCAATTTGCAGTGCGCTGGCGCCCGACGAACAGGTGATGCAGTGTTTCACGCCGATTAAAGAGGCAAATTCTTCTTCAAATTTTTCGGTTTGCGGGCCGAGCAGCCACCGCATCGAATTGAGGGCGTCCAGCGCGGCGCGATTGATTTCTTCCTTTAAACTGTCGTGTTGTTCTTTGAGGTTAAACAGCGGAATGGGTGTAGTGTCGTCGGTCATAAATGCGTATTGCTCCTGTATTATTTAAACAAGCTGTATACTTCGGGCATTTCCAAGAGTTCTTTGGTGACGTTTTGGAAATCGTGTCCGGTAAACGTGGCCACCAAGCTGACGTGAAAGCGGTTATCCTGCTTGGAGACTTCGCTTTTTAAAATCGTAACGTTTTGGGCTTCAATTTGCTGGATGATTTTATTCACTACCTGCCAGCTGGGTTCGCAGGTGACATAGAATGTATCATACCGTTTAACAAATTCCATCAGCGTCAGCGTTTTGCGCACGCCCAGCTGTACAATCAAAATAGCCGCGGCGGATAATGACGCCCAAAAATACTGCCCATAGCCCACCGCCATCCCAATGGCGGCCACCAGCCACACGCCGGCGGCGGTGGTCAAGCCGGAAATTTTATTTCCGTCGCGCAGGATGGACCCTGCGCCAATAAAGCCCACACCCGTAACGACTTGCGCCGCGATGCGCCCCGGGTCGCCGCCTTGCAGGCTCATAAATTCGGATAAGACCGTAAACAGCATAGCCCCCAAGCAGATTAAACAGTTGGTGGCGAAACCGGCTGGTTTATCGTGGTATTGGCGTTCAAGTCCAAGGGCTCCGCCAAGTACCAACGCAAGAAACACTTTGATAAAGATGTCGTCCATAACACTATAATACAACAGACAGCAGGATAAAGTAAACCACCATTAAGGCCAAGCCAACCGGCAGTGCGGCGCGGGCCCATTCGCGGCTTTTAATGCCCAATTTGGACGCGCAGATAATGTTGGGGATATTGCCCGGGATTAACAATCCGCCCGCCAAAATAAGCGACGCCAGCAAAAACACCAATGTTTCCTGGGGCAGCGAAGGCATAATTTCAATGCTGGCCAGGGTGGCGTTATCCAACACGGCCGACAGCGAGTTAATCCAATACAAAGCATATTTGGATAAATGCGTGATGGTGCGGGCGGCCAGGGGTTTTAAGCCTTCGCCCAGCAAAATAAGCGCGACCACAAATAGATATACTTTCCCGGCGCGCAGCCAGATTTGTTTGTAGGGTTCGGTTTCGGTTTTTCCTTCAGGCCGGGCCGTAAGGGGTCGTTTTCCCAGGCGCGCGGCCAGCGCCCCAAACAGCACCAGCGCCGGGAGAATCCACACGCCCATCAAGCGCAGCAAGAAAAAGAAATCGGCCTGATAAGGCTCGCCTTTTAATTTAGCGATAACGATAGTGGACAGCGGTTCGCCAATGGGGGTTAGAACGGCGCCGAAACCAATGGCAAAACACGCATATACGGCCAAGCGCGTTTTGGCTGGCGCGGGCAAATCCAGCAGTTTGATAATTTCCGCCGTAATCAGCGCGGCGATAATGGCTGTCAGCACGCTGGAGAATAAGCCAATCAAAAATACGGTTAAAAACAATAAGGTTTTGGGGCCGGTTTTGGTTTCTACGGCGTGTACGGCGTGGGCCGTCCAATGGCCGAAGCGTTTAAACAAAACGCCCAACACCAACACCGCCGCCGTAATGGCGATCGGTTCTTTGAGGGCTTCGGCGATTAAGTGGCCGTTCCACGCGCCGGAAATTGTCACCGCGCACAAACCGCATACCAAGAGAAAAATTTCCAATTCTTCTTCCACTTTGTGGACGAGAAACGGCAGCGTTAAAGCGGCCAGTACAATCAAAGAAAGCAGCGTCATCGCTGCGGCAGATAATTGTTGTTCCATAGGGGTATTAAATCCTTTTTTGGCGCGCCGACCAAGTGATATTTTAGGTTATAAAAAAACCCGCCGCCGAGTAGGCGGTGGGTTTTTAAAAGAACTGCGGGTTAAAAGCGCGTACCGATTTTAAGCATTACCGATAAGTAATGGTAGCGGCTTTGGCCGAAAGCGTCTTTAAATTCGCCGTCGGCTTCTACCAAGTTATAGCGCCCTTCCACGCCAAAGATGACGGTTTCGTCGATATCAAATTCCAACCCCAAGCCCAACATCCAAGCCAAGTCGGTGCTGTTGGTGGTCAGGTGGGAACCGTCGTCATTTTTTTGGCGGGCGAACATATGGCCGACCCCCACCCCAAACGGGACGTAGAGGCGGGTGGATTCGCTCGGGAAGAAGTTGACGCGCCCGGTCACGAGCCCGGTGGCGATTCCGGTGCGGTAATAAGCGTTTTGGCCGTTGGAAATAAAATTATCCCCGTCGCCCATTTGCGCGTAGTTGCCGTCCAACCCCAGCGCAAACATGCGGGAGATATTGCGCACAAAGCCCAGGCCGACGGTCCACCCCGTTCCGCCCAGGTCTACGGGCTGTCCGTTATGCACCCAATCGTCTTGCGGCAAGACCATTCCTCCGTAAAACTCCACGCGAGTGGTGTTCTTGCGCAAGCCGTATTCCTGCAAGCCGTAGTATTCCTGTGCTGCGGCCGGTACGGAAAGGACTAACGCACACAATAAAAATAATTTTTTCATAAGGCTCCTTCGGTATTTTAAAGATTACTAAAAGATTACATATATTGTAAAAATTTTACAACCCTTTTACAATACAAAGTTCATTCCGGGGGTTCTGAAAAACGCCGGAGGCGTTATCGGCTACCACGCGCTCCCATTGGCCGCGGGCGCGCAGGATTTGCTCGGCGATATCGCGTACGGCGGCGTTTCCGCCGTGGCGGGGGGAGGTATAGAGTGCGACTTCTTGGGCCTCGGGCACGCTGTTGGCCACGGCCAACGGCAAGCCCACGCGCTGCAACAGGCCGACGTCTATCAAATCGTCGCCGATGAACGCAATTTCGTCGGGTAAAATATCAAATTGGGTTTGCAAAAAATCCAGGACGTGGTGCTTTACGGACGTATTATAAAACAGATAACGCATTCCTAATTCTTTTGCCCAAAATTCCAACGTATTGCTGGCCCCCTTGGACACAATTCCGGTTTGCAGGCCGCAATAAGCCAAATACAAAAGACCCATTCCGTCTAATGATTCGAAATTTTTGATTTCCCGCGTAATGCCTTGGGCGTCGGTAAAAAAGCTAAGCGTGCCGTCGGTCATTACGCCGTCCACATCGGTCAGCAACAGTTTGATTTGACGCGCTTTTTGGATGAAAAGCGGATTGAGTGAAAAGGTAGTCATATTTTCTTTATTATACTTTTATTTTTCCCGGCCTAAAAATTATATAATTATCGTATGAGAAAATTTATCCATTTGGCGCTGGTATGCCTGCTGGGTTTTGGGGGATGTACGCCCAAAACGGTGATTAGCCAGACGTACGATTTTAACCAAATGAACCGCATTGGGGTAATGGGGTTTACCAACTCTTGGCCGGCTATGCAGGGGGTGGAAAATTTATTTGCCAAATACCTGATTAATGCGGGGTATAAAGTGGTGGAACGCGCCCAATTGGAAAGCGTTCTCCGGGAACATCACATATCGGTTTCGGGGTATCTGTCGCCGGAAACAACGCGCGAAATCGGCCGGATTTTGGGAGTAGATGTATTGCTGATTGGCGAAGTGAGTTCCTATACGCCGGCCCGCACCGAACTAACAATGACGGCCACCCGCCGCACGGAATCCCGCCCGGTCTATACGCAGGATGTAATGCAGCTGCCGGATGGAACCTATGTGGGGTATACCCGCCAAGTAGGCACGCAGTATTCCCATTCCACGGATGTACGTCCGACGGAATACACCATCAATGCGCGGGTGGGCATTATCGCCAAACTGGTAGATGTGGAAACGGCCGAAATCGTATGGATTGGGTCGGACGAGGCGTCCTCCTCCAGTGCGCTGGACGCGGCGGACTATATTGCCCGGGCGCTGGTGAAAAGTTTTACCAAAGAATTAACCAAACTCCAGGAACAAAAATAATGTACCCCCGTACTTCCTTTGCCGAACAGTCGGCCGTGGTTTTGTTTAAAGCGTTTTTTATGTTGGTTAAAACGCTGTTTATTTTGCTGGCGCTGTCGGTAGGAGCGTTGGTGGCGGGGCAAAGTGCGGTGGCGCCGGTCAGTTTGCGGCTGCTTACTTCGTACGGGATGGAATATGCCGTGGCTACTTTAAAGCCGTACCGCCATTGGTTCCCGGAGCCCTACTTAATTGATTTAGAAAATAAATAACCGAGGTTTTTATGTTAGACATCAAATATATTGTTGCAAATCCGGAAGAAGTCAAAAAACGGCTTTCTTTACGCAAACCGGAACTGGCCGCCCAGATAGACGGCGTGTTGGAAAAATATACGGCTTACAAAACCGTTTTGGCCCGTGTGGAAGAACTGCGCGCCAAACGCAACGAGATGTCTAAATCCATCGGCAAAATTAAAAAAGAACAAGGCGACGAAGCCGCCAAAGAAGCGATGGCTGCCGTCGGTAAGCTCAAAGAAGAAATGGCCGTAAAAGAAGCCGAGCTCGAACCGATGAAAAAAGAAATCAACGATTTGCTGTTAAGCATCCCCAATATGCCCAACGAACATATCCCGGTGGGCGTGTCGGACGCGGACAACCCGGAATATCTGCCCTGCACCATCCCGCTCCCCAAATTTGATTTCAAACCGTTGGACCATCAAGCCGTCGGCGAAAAATTGGGCATTTTGGATTTTGAAGCCGCCGCCGCGCTGTCCGGCAGCCGCTTTGCCTTGTTTAAAGGCGACGGTGCCCGCTTGGAACGCGCGATTATTTCGTTTATGCTCGATATGCACGCCAAAAAAGGCTATACCGAAGTATTGCCGCCGGTCATCGTAAACGAAGACATTTTAATCGGCACCGGCCAGCTGCCCAAATTCCGCGAAGATATGTACGAGCTGACGGGCGAGCCCAAGCAATTTTTAATTTCCACCGCCGAAATCCCGCTGACGAACCTGAACCGCATTCGCGTCATCCCGGAAGCGGAACTGCCCATCAAACTCACTGCCTACTCGCCGTGCTTCCGCAAGGAATCGGGCACCTATGGCAAAGATACCCGCGGCCTCATCCGCAACCACCAGTTCGACAAAGTGGAACTCGTGATGCTTTCCAAGCCGGAACATTCCTACCAAATGTTGGAAATTATGGTTTCCGACGCACAGGAAATTTTAAAAGAACTGGGCATTCCGTACCACGTGGTGGAACTCTGCAGCGGGGACATTGGGTTCTCGTCGGCCAAAACATACGATATTGAAGTGTGGATGCCGAGCGAAAACCGCTTCCGCGAAATTTCTTCCTGTTCCAACTGCCTGGACTTCCAAGCCCGCCGGATGGGCTTGCGCTTTAAAAACGCCCAAGGCAAACAGGAATATGTACACACCTTAAACGGCAGCGGGTTGGCCGTGGGCCGCACATTCGCCGCCATTTTGGAAAACTTCCAACAAGCGGATGGCTCCGTGGTCATTCCGCCGGCGCTGCGCCCGTACTTTGGCAAAGATAAAATTGAGGCCAAAAAATAATGAAACGGCTGTTTCGTTTGGCGGCGGCTGGCTGGATGATGCTTGCGATGGTGCTGCCCGCGTCTTCCGAACTGACGCTGCCGCCGGATGTCATGCAGCACGCCACCGAAGGCATCCACGGCGTGTACAGCCTGGATTTTGATACCGCCCAACAAAATATCGAATGGGTTTTTGCCCACTACCCGGATCACCCTTTCGCTCACTTTGGCAACGCAATGATTGCTTGGAGCCGTTACGAGTACGAATATGAACTCAGCGACGACCGCCAACGCAAAGTGTTTGAAAAAATCCTGGATGATTCCATCGCCGGCATCAAACGCTGGATGAAACAGCACCCCGACGACCCCAACGCGTATATGGGCATTGGCGCGCTGTACGGCCTGCGGGCGATGTTTAGTATGCGCAACCGCAGCTGGATTACGGCGTATTTTTCGGGCCGCAAAGCCATTAAAAGTTTGGAAAAATCCTTGGAATTGGACCCTACGTATTACGATGCGTACTTTGGGCTGGGCATTTATCAGTATTATGCAGGAACGTTGCCGGCTGTCATTAAAATTTTAGCCAAAATTGTGGCCATTAAAGGCGACCCGGACGAAGGCGTGGCCCAGCTGAATTTGTCCCGCAAAAAAGCGCATTTCACGGGGGACAGCTCCAAATTGATTTTGATTGAAGTTCAAAATACACGCAACAGCCCGTATTATAATCCGCAAAAATCATTGGAGTTTATCCGCCAGCTGCGCGCCAAATACCCTAAAAACCCGCTGATGCATTATGTGGAAATTATCTGCTTGTACGAAACAGGCCATTACGATGAAGTCACCGCACAGGCGGAAGAATTTTTAAAGTTAATCGGCAAAGACCCTTTTTATAAAGATATTTATCTTTCCCGCGCCTACACCGCGTTAGGAACCGTGCAAATGGCGCAGGGGAACTGGCAGCAGGCCCGCACCTTGTTTGAAAAGGGACGCTCCGCCATTCAAAACCAAGAACCCAGCCGCTGGGGCGTGTGGAACGAACTGCGCCTGGGGGAAGTGTACGATGTATTGGGCGAGCGCGAAAAAGCGGTCCAACAATATCAATATGTGCTATCATTTGATGACAAATGGGGGTTTGACGAAGCGGCGGAATTGTTGTTAAAAAAACCGTACGCGGCGCCGTCCAGCGGGGATGTCGGCCCGCTGCCGCCCCAAGGCTGATTTGTAAAACCGCTTCTCCGTGGGAGAAGGGTTTTTATAAAAAACAACCAAACCAACATTTCCTTAGGAGGGAAAATGAAAAAACTGACGTTCCTGGCTGTGTTAATCAGTATGTTGTGTGCGTGGCCGGTTGCAGCATCGGCGCAAGGGATCGAAAAAGGCGACCAAATGGTTTCTGTGTTTTTGGGAGGCGCAGCGCCGCTCAATGAATCGGGGGTAAACTCCGAAGCATTGACGGGTGATCCGATTGCCAATGCCGAGTTGGATTGGGGCGACGGCGCCCTTTCTTACGGGGTGCAATATATGTATGCGCTTACGCCGCACTTTGCCATTGGGGCCGAATATAACGGCAACAGCTTTGGCGACGCCGAATATGAAAGAACGTATTTTGCTTCTGCCAGCGATTGGGGCGAAGACGAAGTGGAAAGCAAAATGAATGTGCAAAATTTTATGGTGGCGGGCCGCTATACGTTCAATCCGCAGGCCAATACCCGTTTTTACATTCCGTTAGGGCTGGGGATGGCTTCTTCTAAGGCTACCTTCAGCTTGAGCTATGTGGAAATGGCAGGCGGTCTTTTAGACCAGGACAGTTCTTCCACCAGCCAACGCAGCACTTCTTTCGCCTATTATATCGGGTTGGGTATGGAAGGAAACTTCCATAACAACTGGGTGTGGGGCTTGGAAGGCCGCTACCAAGCGTTTACGTTTGATTACGGAAAATTCTCCGACGAATACGGCAAAGAAGACCTGAGCTACTTCGCCTTGTTATTGAAACTGGGCTATCGCTTCTAAGATTTTGCTCCCTCATAAATAAACATCCCCCGGCATAGCCGGGGGATGTTTATTCAGATGTAAAAACCCGCGCCGGCGTTTGGGCTTGATTATGTCAGCAGCGACGCATGAAATAAAAACATGGAGGTATCTCTCCATTTGGGTTAAATTTTAGTAGATGTAGTTTTAAAAAGGAGAAAAAGATGAAGAAACTGCTAGCAGTGTTGGGCCTATTATGTTTGTCCTCTGTTTCTTTTGCAGGAAACTGGGGTATTGGTGTGAAATTAGGGATAGGTGAAAACAATCCAAAAAGCATGGACGAGACTTTTGATGAATATGGCGGAAAGTTAACTACTTCAGATGGCTTGGTTGCTTTAGAAGCGTTGCATGAATGGAATTTAAATGAAACCGATAAAATTGGTTTGAAATTGGGTCTTGACGTATACGGCGAGAATAAATATGAGTGGGGTGTTTTTGAAGCGACGGAAAACACCTATGCCGTTCCCTGGTCCGTTTACTATAAAAAAGACAATGGCGTGCAGAAATTAAGCTATTTTATAGGGGTTGGCGTGACGTATATTAACAGCGAAATAGACTTTTCTCAATTTAGAGACGCTTTTGGCCGCGTGGTAGATAAGATTGAAGAAGACAAGGTTTTTCCGCATGTTTTGGGCGGTATAGAGTATAGATTTACAGAAATATTTGCTCTGGGTTTAGATCTGAAATACAATTTTTCTGCTAAAATGGAAAAAGAAGGAGAAGTCGTCTCTGACAGAAGCGGTTTTTCTGCCGCGCTGGCCGGACGGTTTTATTTCTAATTTTGCCACACCATATAAAAGCCCCGCCGGTAAAGGACGGGGCTTTTTATTTATATGCAAGCGAACCCGCCCCGGGTACGAAGCCGGAGCGGGCGGAATTAGCGGCAGGATAAAATCCATAAAAAACCCGCTCCTTAGGAGCGAGTGAAAAATTATTTTTTCTTTTGGTCCTTTAAAGCCAGGTATCCCATCAGCCGGTAGATTAACTTAGATACGTTAAATTCCGTAATGGTGTCGGCTTTACGCTGGCAGGCTTCCACCACATCCACCGCCACAATTTTTTTATGTTTAATGACTTCGCGGAACAAGTCCAGCGCTTCATACCACATAAAACCGCCAGGCTGCGGTGTGCCGGTAGCCGGGATGACGGACGGATCAAAGCCGTCCACATCAATGGTGATGTACACGGTATCCGTCAGTTTTTTAAGCACTTGCGGGATTAATTTTTTGATGTCCCGGTTTTCGTGCATTAAATAAGTCGTCACTTTGCCGGCGTTGCAGTATTGTTTTTCTTCGCTGGCTACGCTGCGGATGCCCACTTGCACCACCGGCACCTGGCGGGAAGCCGGGTACAGGGCGCACGCGTGGCTTTTGGGCGTACCTTCGAAGGTTTCGCGCAAATCGGCGTGGGCGTCGAAGTGCAGGATGCTCAAATTTTTATATTTATCAATATAAGGCTGCGCCAGCGCCTGCGTGACCGTGTGCTCTCCGCCAATGTAGAACGGAATGGCTTTGTATTGCATCAGGTTGCGTACGGTTTTATCGATATTTTTAAAAACCGTATTGGTGGACCCTTTGCAGTTGACGGCAGGCTGCGTGTTGATGCCCAGTTCCCAGGTTTCGGTTTTGGTTTCTTCGTCCCAAAGTTCAATCTGGGTGGAGGCTTCAATCACGGCGGCGGGGCCTTTGGCGGTACCGTGCCCGTAGCAGACCGTTTTTTCAAACGGCACGGGCACGACCACGAATTTACAAAGGGGCAGAGAGCTGTATTGGCTCTCTAGCCCCATAAACTTATCAGTCTGTACGTTATCGCTCACAATGGTACCGGAGTTTATTTAACAAACACCGCCGCCGCGATGACGGTGGTCCAAAGGCCTTCCACGCAAATCGCGGACTGGGTGATGTTGGTCGTGCGGACGATTTTGCCGCTCATTTTCCAGATTTCTTCTTTCTGGTCCCAAGTGGTGTTGTTGTCAAACTCGATGCCCAGCGTAGTGGAGAGCATCAAAGCAGCCAAATCTTCCGCGTAGTCGCCGGCTTGTTTGTCGGTTTCGCCGAAGCTGTGGTGCTCGGAAATGTACCCGTGCGTTTTCTTTCCTTCTTTCGGGATCGCCAGACCCACGGAAGCGGAAATCAAGCGGCGGTATTCGTTGCTGGTATTTCTGCTGATGACACAATGCAGAATTTGGCCCGGGTGCAATTCTTGCAAGCCTTTCGATATCGGCACGGTTTTGCAGCCGGGAGGGAAAATGCTGGAAACAGGCACCAAGTTAAAGCTGGCGATTTTGGCGTCTCTCAACGCTTCTTCAAAGCTGGCCAGTTTTTCTTTGTGTCTGCCAATTCCTTTGGTAAGGAATATCTCTTTGGGTACAAACGCTTCGTACATTTTTATTTTTCCACTAATTCCTTGATGTGAATTAATATAATATAAATTATAACAAATAACAAAAAGAAAATTCCTTTTGTTTCTTGTCATAATCCGAGTACCGCTATCGGTTGCCCCGCGGGGCCAAAACCGATACAATAAAAGTGTAATATATTCCTATGAAAAAAACAAAAATTATTTTGGTTACGGCATTATTTTTTACCGCGACGGGAGCGTATGGTATGGCAGATATGTTTAAAAACGGCGTGTTGCATTTTGATTACAAAGCGGAGGAACTGGCCCCGGCCGAAGCGGCCGCGCGCGTGCAGCTGGAAAAAGATTTGGCCGCGCTGGTAGCCATCCCCCAAGAACAGCGCACGTTTGACAATACCATTATGGCCTACGAACGCGCCTTCGATGATTACGGCAACGCCTTGGGGATGAGCGGATTTTTGTCTTATGTTTCGACCGACAAAAACTTCCGCGATGCCGCCCTTGCCCTGCAAATGCAAATCAGCCAGTATATGGTGGACGTAGCCACCCGGCGCGACGTATACCGCGCCATCCGCGAATATACCGACACCAACCCCCAGCTGGACCCCGTGCAGGCCAAGCTCGTTAAAGAAATGCTGATTGGCTTTAAAAACAGCGGGATGGAACTGAATGACGAAGACCTGGAAAAATTCAAAGCGTTAAATAAAGAAAAAGCGGAATATGTGATTAAATTTGATAAAAACGTCCAGGAATATAAGGACCCGCTGGCCGTGACGGCGGACCAGTTAAAAGGACTGGGAAACGATTATATCGAAAAATTGGAAAAAACCGACGACGGCAAATACCTCGTCACGCTGGACTACCCCGATTATGTGCCTTTTATGCTAAACGCGGATGACGAAGATGCCCGCAAGGCCTTGGAATTTAAATACAACCGCCGCGGCGGGCAGGAAAACGTGGAACTGTTGGAAAAAACACTCACCCTGCGCCGCCAGATCGCCCGGCTTTTGGGGTACGAAAACCACGCCCAGCTCAAGCTGGAAGACCGGATGGCCAAAAATCCCGAAACGGTGATGAAATTTTTGAAAAATTTGCAGAAAAAGTTAAAACCGCTCGCCCAAAAAGAAGACAAAGAAATGATTGCCTACAAAAACGGCAAAACCGGCAAAAAAAGCCGCACGCTTTATTCGTGGGAAAGCGGCTACTGGAGCAACAAATACCGCAAAGAAAATTTGGAACTCGACAGCGAAAAAATAAAAGAGTATTTCCCTTCTCAAGTGGTTATCGACGGAATGCTTGATTTGTTTGGCGGCGTGTTTGGCATTACGTTTGAACCGGTGGACATCCCCGTCTGGCACCCGGACGTGAAAGCCTTTCAAATCAAGGACCGCCAAAGCGGCGAATTAATCGCTTACTTCTATATGGACCTTTATCCCCGCGAAGGCAAATACAAACACGCGGCTTGTTTCGGTTTGGTGGAAGGGGAAGAAAAGAAAGACGGCACCTATCAAACGCCGTTTGTGGCCATTGTAGCCAATATGAACAAGCCTTCCGCATCCACTCCGTCGCTTTTAAAACACAGCGAGGTGGAAACGTTGTTCCACGAATTTGGGCACGTATTGCATAACGCGCTTACGAAGTCCAAGTATTCGGCTTTTTCGGGCACCAGCGTCAGCTGGGATTTTGTGGAAGCCCCCAGCCAGCTGCTCGAACGCTGGGCGTGGGATCCGCAAGTGCTTAAAAAAATCAGCAAGCACTATCAAACGGGCGAACCGCTGCCGGATGATTTAATCCAGCGAATGATTGCGGCCAAAAATTTTGGTTCGGGCGGCACGTATTTGCGGCAGGATTTTTTTGCCCAATACGATATGACGCTCCACACCGCCAAAGAAACGCCGGACTCTACCAAACTGTATTTCGATTTAACCAAAAAAATCCGCCGCCTGCCGCTTACCAAAGGCACCATTCCGCAGGCCTCCTTCGGGCACATTATGGGCGGTTATGATGCGGGGTATTACGGTTATTTGTGGTCGGAAGTGATTGCGGAAGATTTCTTCGGCGAATTTAAAAAGAACGGCATTTTCAACCCCGAAACGGGTTTAAAATTCCGCCGCGAAATTTTGGAAAAAGGCGGCACAATAGACGAAGAAAAAATGGTAGAAAACTTTTTGGGCCGCCCGGCGGATATCACGCCGTTCTTGCAGTCTATCGGGCTTAACCAGGAGGATTTATGAGCGTTGTTATCGGTATCGATGTTGGAGGCTCCACCACCAAAATCGTAGGCTATACCGATGAGGGAAAACTCATCTCTATGCTTAAAGTGGAAGCCGCCGATCCGCTGACCAGCGCTTATGGCGCTTTAGGAAAATTTATTAACGAAAACGGCCTCGCCCTTTCGGATGTACAGCAAATTATTTTAACGGGGGTGGGCTCCTCTTTGTTTAAAAAAAACATTTACGGCATACCCACTTCGTCCGTGGACGAATTTGAAGCCATCGGCTCGGGCGGGTTGGCGCTGTCCGGCAAAAAAGAAGGGCTGATTGTGAGTATGGGCACGGGGACGGCTTTTGTGCGCGCCGGGAAAGACGGCATCCGCCACATTGGCGGATCGGGCGTAGGCGGCGGGACGGTGCTGGGCTTGTGCGAAAAACTTTGCGGCGCCACTTCTTTTAAAACGGTTGTAGAACTGGCCGAAGGCGGCCAGCTGGACCGCGTGGATTTGAACATTTGTGATATCAGCAAAGGGGTTATTTCTACGCTTACACCGGATACGACGGCGTCCAATTTCGGCAAGATGGAAGATAGCGTTGCCCCGCAGGATTTAACGCTGGGCGTGCTGAATATGGTATTCCAAACGATTGGGATGATGGCCGTTTTCGCTTGCCGCAACGACGAGGTAAAAGATGTGGTGCTCACCGGCACGCTTACACAGGTGCCGTTTGCCAAAAATGTTTTCCAAGCGTTGCACAAAATGCACGGAGTCAATTTTATTATTCCGCCCAACGCCATTTATGCTACGGCCACGGGGGCGGCGCTTTCGTATTTGTACAAACACGGAAAGTTGTATGTCGGCTAATCAACAGTCGTATAAAAAATCCAGTTTCGGCCCGGCGTTTTTCTTTTTGGGCAAACGCCGCCGCGAAGCATTGGCCAATTATTACGAATTTTGCCGCCGGCTGGACGATATCGCCGACGAACCGGATGTGCCGGACCCGGCGGGGCAGCTGGCCCGCTGGCGCGAAGAAATCGGACGGATGTACCGCGGCGAAGCTCAAACGGAATTAGGCCGCCGGCTGGCCGCGGACGCGCAGCTTTTTTCCATCCCGCCGGACCGATTTTTGTTGCTTATTGAGGGGATGCAGGCCGACCTGGAAGGGCGCGCCTATCAAACCCAGGCGGAGCTGGATTGGTACATTTACCGCGTGGCGGTAGCCGTGGGGCTGGCGACGCTGGATATAGTGGGCCTCCAAGGCCCCGCGGCGGATGAATTGGCCTTGCGGCAGGGAACGGCCGTCCAGCTGACCAACATCATCCGCGACGTGCCGGACGACGCCCGGATGGGGCGCGTATACCTCCCGGACGATTTGCTCGCGCGTTTTGGGCTGACCCGGCAGGACGTGTTGGAAAACCGCAATCCCCGCGTGCTGGCAGCCGTGCTGAAAGAACTGGCGGCCCGTACGCAGGAGGAATATGTGCGCGCGTTCGCCTGTATGCAAGGGTTTCCCCGCCTTAAAATGATTCCGTGCCGGGTGATGGGGTATGTATATTTCAAAAATCTTGCTAAAATAGAAAAAACGGGTTTTATCTTCTCCCAGCCTGTAAAATTAACAAAAGGCGAAAAGATAAACAGTATTTTGTATGCGCTACTCAAAACTTTCTTCTAAGTGTTTTTTGTGTGTATTTGCCGCGTGTCTGTGTGCGCCGTCTGTTTCTGCCGCGCAGGGCCACCAGACGCTTTCCGCTTGTTTGGAAAGCGGGAAAAAGGCCTTTGCCGCCAAATCGTACTCGCAGGCGCGGGACGCTTTTACCCGTTGTTTAAAATTAGACCCGGATAATGTGGAGGCAAACCTGTCTTTGGCGGGAGTATTGCTGACGCAGGACGATTTAAGAGGCGCCGAAAAGTATTTTTATGCTGCGCTTCGCAATATGGAACGAACGTCGCCCTACTGGTCGTATACGTATTCGATGTTGGGGGATATCGCTCTCAAGCGCCAACAAAACGATACGGCTTTAAAAATGTATACCAAATCGCTCGAATACAACGCCGCCAACGTCAATTCGTTGGTGGGCAAGGGCGTCATTGTGGAATATCAAGGCGATAAACAAGGAGCGGCGGAATACTATCGTTCGGCGCTGGCGGTGGAACCGCTTAACTTGGTTGCGCGCAAGCGGTTAATCAGCCTGGAGCCCGACTATTTGACGGACGGAGAAATGCTGACGGCCCTCAAACAGCGGTATGCCGTAGAACCCGACGCCAAAGAATTAACCGAAGAAAACCGCGCCTTGTTTAAAAGAATCCACAGCGCCGAACAGCGGGGCGGGCTGGATTATTTAAAAAACAAATACACGCGCGTGCCGCAGGATTACATCGTTACGCTTAACAAGGATACGGGCTTTGCCCGCGATATGCTGACGCTGGACGGCTACAACGCCCTGGAAAAGAGCATCGGCCAAGATGCGGTTGCCGTATTTCAAAAAGTAGGGGTGCCTATCCAGGACGTGTTTTATTTGCGGGATATGAAAGGCGGAAAAGTTTTTACGCCGCAAAGCACTTTAACAGACAGTGGCTTTTACGTTTATACCGAAGCCGTACAAGGCCGCAAAGCCTTCCTCCTTCCGACGGAAGACGTCCCGCCCACGCAAGCCTTTTTAACCCAAGTGGCCGAACGGATGAAGCAATTAAAAGAAGCCGGCTATGTGGAAATTACGCGTTCGGAACTGAAAATGATTCAAAACCAAACCAAATGTTCCGAGCAGACCCTGGTTACTAAATTGGGCGTTTATGTGCTGAATGTTACCAAAAACGACCGCCGCTATTTTGTGTTGGCCCGCCAAACGGCGGACCCGAAAAAAGGCGTGCCGTATTATTATTTGATGGCGTCGCGCGCCAAGCGCAACCCGAATGTAAAAGTGCCCTCCAACTCGCTGGTGGAAAGCTATGCGTTTTATGGGTATACCGTTTGTTTGGACGACGGCGATTTGTTGGAATAAGCGAACCCGACATAAAAAAGCGGAGAGGGTTTCCTCTCCGCTTTTTTGTTAATTGTGTTTGAGCTTATTTCGCCGGATGTTTTCCGATCATTTGCAAAAATTCTTCTTCCGTCAGCACCGGCACGCCCAATTCCTGGGCTTTTTTTAATTTGCTGCCCGCTTCGGCCCCGGCCACCACATAAGACGTTTTTTTGGAAACGCTTCCGCTGGCTTTGCCGCCGTATTCTTTGGCCAACCGTTCGGCTTCGGTGCGCGTCATTGTGTTGAGTTCGCCGGTAAACACCAGCGTTTTCCCGTCCAGCACATTGCCGGCTAATTCTTTTTTGGGCTGCGTAAAATTGAGCCCCGCCGCGCGCAGCCGTTCCACCTGTTCCAAAGCGCGCGGGTCCCGGAAAAAATCATAAATGCTGTGGGACACAATTTCGCCGATTTCGCGCACGCTTTGCAATTCTTCCAGCGATGCATTTTTCAGCGCGTCTAACGTGCGGAAGCGGTCGGCCAAAATTTCGGCCGTTTTGGCGCCCACAAAGGCAATTCCCAGGGCAAACAATAGGCGCGCGAGCGGTTTTTGTTTGCTGGCTTCAATGGAGTCCAGCAGGTTTTGGGCTTTTTTGTCTTTAAAATTTTCCAAGTGCAGCAGGTGCAAAAACGTCAGGTTGTAAATATCGGCAAAATCGGACACGTATTTATTTTCCAATAATTGGTCCATTACCACATCGCCCAAACCGTCGATATCCATCGCGCCGCGCGCCGCAAAATGCAAGAGTCTTCCGCGCAGCTGGGCGGGGCAGGAGGGATTGACGCAGTAGTAGCCCACTTCGTCGGGTTCTTTGTACACGGGGCCGCCGCAGGAAGGACATATGGCGGGGGGCAGCACTTCTGTTTGGCCCAGGTGTTCCGCCACTTTTACTACTTTAGGGATCACTTCCCCCGCGCGTTCAATAATCACGCGGTCGCCTACGCGCAGGCCCAGGCGTTTGATTTCGTCGAAATTATGCAGCGTGGCGTTGGAAATCGTCACGCCGCCCACCGCCACGGGTTCCAGTTGGGCCACCGGCGTAATGACGCCGCTTCGGCCGACCGAAAATAAAATATGGTTGACGACGGTGGTGGCCTGCGGGGCGGGATATTTAAAGGCGATGGCCCAGCGCGGGCTTTTGGCCGTCACGCCCAGGATGCGTTGCAACTCAAATCGGTTCACTTTTACGACGAGCCCGTCCACATCAAACGGCAGTTGGTGGCGGGAGGCTTCAAACTGGTTATAGAAGCGGATTACTTCGGAAATTTGGGTAGTTTTGGTACGGGCGGGGCAAATGGAAAACCCCCACTGTTTGCATAAATCGATAAATCCGCTGAAGCTGTCGGCGGCGATATCGCCCGCGCCGAAGGAGTGGGCAAAAAACTTAAGCGGTCGTTGGGCGGTGATAAGCGGGTCTTTCTGGCGCAGGGAGCCGGCCGCGGCGTTGCGGGTGTTGGCAAAAGTATTTTCGCCCAGGAGTTCTTGCTTTTTATTTAGTTCTTCCAAATCTTTTTTTTCCAAATACACTTCCCCGCGGATTTCCAACAGCCCCGTAGGGGCGTTTTCCAGTCGGTGCGGGATGTTTTGGATGGTGCGGGCATTGGCGGTGATATCCTCGCCGGTTTTGCCGTCGCCGCGGCTGGCGGCGGTGACCAAAATGCCGTTTTCGTACGTCAGCGAGCAGGAAACGCCGTCTATTTTAGCTTCTACGACCATTTCAAAAGTATTGTTTTGAAGGGCTTTTTCGGCCCGGGCGTACCATTCACGGATGTCATCGGGCGAGTAAGAATTGTCCAGCGAGAGCATCGGCGTGGCGTGCTTGACGGGGGAGAACAACGTGCCCGCCTGGCCGCCCACGCGTTGGGTGGGCGAATTTTTGGTGCGGTACTGGGGGTATTGGTCCTCCAGGTCTTTTAATTGTTTGTAAAGTTCGTCGTACTGCGTATCGGACAAGATGGGGTTGTCCAAATTATAATACAGGTTGTTGTGGTAATTGATCAGCTTTTTAAGCCGTTCAATTTCTTCTTTCGGGTGCATAGCTTTTATTTGCGTTCTTTTTTCAGCTGGTCTAGCAAGCCGTTAATAAATTTGCTGGAATTTTCGGTGGAGTATTTTTTGGCCAGCTCAATGGCTTCGTCGATGATAGCGGGCACGGGGGTGCGTTCCGGGCTGAACACCATTTCGTAGGTGGCCATCCGCAAAATGGAGCGGTCCACCGCCGACATACGGGCCACCGTCCAGTTTTTGGCATAGGAGGAAACAATTTTATCAATTTCCTGCAAATGTTCCGTGGTGCCGGTTACCAGGTCTTCACAGAAGGGGAAGCAGTCCCCGAGTTCTTTTTTAAAATCGGCCGCGTAGCGGGTGACGTCCGTTTCGTGGGCGTCTTTGGCGCTGTCGGCATAATAAAGCGATTGGAGGGCGCATTCCCGGGCCATTCTTCTGTTGCTCATAATTGCCACCTTAAAACGTAAAAATTGTCATAAAAGCCATATAGATTTTAGCAAATTTCCTTTCGTCTTGCAGGATTGCCTGCCAGGCGGGCACAGTAATAATTTTTGTGCTGGTTTTCGCTTTCTTTTTATGCTACTATATACCTGCTTATTCTACATTAAAGAAGGGGGATTTATGAACCATAAAAAACTGTTTTTTACGGGCGTTCTCGCCCTATGTTTGGCGGTGCCTGCCTCCGCGCAGAAAATGCAGACGGTCGTTGGAGAAGGGCGCTATACGTCGCGCACGCTTGCGGACGTGCCAGCCTTTACGGAGGTAGAAGTGCGCGGCGATGCGGAAGTGGATTTTATGCAGCAGCCCAATACGTCGGTGAGCATCAGCGGCGCGGAAAATTTAGTGCAGATGTCCGATGTGCGCGTGGAAAACGGGGTGTTGGTGGTTGGTTTTACGCGCCCGGTGCGCATCCGCGGGGAAAGACATTTGAAAGTGACTGTCAGCGCGCCGACGCTGGAAAAAGTGTCCGTGCAGCAAGGGGGCGAATTTGAAGTGCGCGGTTCTTTGCACACCAACAAACTAATGCTGATGGCCGAACAGGACTCCGAAATTTCAGCGGACCATATTCAGGCTTCTTCGGTGCTTGCCCAAGCGTCCGGCCGGGCGGAAATTGATTTGAACCGGGTCCAGGCGGACCGGGTGGAAGCTACGGCAGAGGGTCGGGCTGATGTGGATTTATCTGGTGATGTACAGGAAGCGGTGCTGACGAATAATGGGGCTGGAGAAGTCGACGCCGAAGATTTGCGCGCCGCGACCGTCACGGCCACCGCCAACGCGTCGGGGGATATCAAAGCGTTCCCGTCGGAAACCTTTTATGCCAACGCCAACGGACGCGGAACGATTGAATACAAAGGCTATCCCACGACGGTAAAGCGCACGGGGAATACGAGGAAAATCCGCCGCGACCGCGACCACGATTACGAAGATTAACCTAAAAAGCCCCGCTTCGGCGGGGCTTTTTTATGGCGGGCCCGGCTAGGCAGACGGACTCAAAAGAAATATAATAGTCCTATGAAGAAATTTTTAATTTGTTTGTCGACAGGGCTTTTGCTAGGGGCCTGTTCCGTCGTGCCCGAACAACATTTGGTCGGTGCCGACCGCGACGTGCACGGCTGCATAGGGTCAGCCGGATACACCTGGAGCGAAGCGCAGGGGTCTTGCGTGCGGCTGTGGGAAGAGGGAATTGCCTTATTTCCCGCGGATGGGACGGACAAAAATTTGGCGGTGTATGTAATCCTTTCCAAAGATGGAGCGCAAGCCGAGCTGTTTGTGCCGGTCAAAACGCGTCCGCCGCTGTTGACGCGCGCTTTTACGCCGGACGGCCCCTATTGGACCGACAGCCAACACACCTGGCTGTTAAAACGCCTGCCCTCCGGCTGGGAATGCTGGCACCAAGGCCGCTTGCTGTATACGGCACCCAACCCGCAGGAGAATTGACACGTTTTCGAATAAGTTGGTATAATAAATATGTTCCCGTATAGGGGAACTATTTTTTTGAAAGAACAATTAAATGGCCAGATACGATACTAGAAGAGAATACAAAAAAGATCTCTATCGCAGAAACCAGAATATCCGCGTCCCGGAAGTGAGAGTCATCAATTCCGACGGCGCAATGATTGGGGTCATGCCGGTGGCGCAAGCCATCGCCCTGGCCAAAGAACAAGAGTTGGACTTGGTGGAAATTTCACCCAACGCCCAGCCTCCTGTCTGTAAGATACTCGATTACAACCGGTATGTGTACGAACAGGGAAAGAAAGCGGCGGAAGCCAAAAAGAAACAGGCCAAAGTAACGTTGAAAGAGCTGCGCATCAAATCGCGCATCGCTCCGCACGATTTGGACGTTAAAATACGCCAAATTGAAGATTTTTTGCGCAAGAAAGATATGGTCCGTTTCGTGGTGGTGTTCCACGGCCGCGAAAACCAGCACAAAGATATTGGCATTCAGATTTTGAACGATACGGCCAAACGCTTGGCCGAACTCGCCAACGTAGACGGCGGTTTGCAGTCTATGGGGAACCGAATGTCGATGACCTTCGTGCCCAAAAACTAAACGATTTTTAGGTCCTTTTTAGTGTACTGCGTACGGGGCTTGACCGGCTCCCGGCGCAGGTTGTTCGGAAAAAGGACTAATTAAACAGAGGTACTATAACAATGCCTAAATTGAAAAACCACAGCGGCGGCAAAAAACGCTTCAGAAAAACCGCCACGGGTAAATTCACCCACAGAAAAGCCGGCAGAAAACACTTGCTTACGCCTGTTTCTGCCTCCCGGAAGCACGAAACCAGAAAGACCGGCGTGATTACGCCCGAGTCCAACAAAGGGAAGATTTTGGAAAAATATCTCCCGATGGCCAAATAAGAGGTTAGAAACATGAGAATTAAATTCAGCGTACCCAGACACGCAAGAAAGAAAAAAGTATTGAAAAGAGCCAGCGGCTACTACGGAGATAAATCCCGCCGCTTGCGCATGGCCACCCAGCAGCTGGATAAATCCGGCGTGCACGCTTACGTTGGCCGCAAAGACAAAAAAACCACTTACCGCCAGTTGTGGATTACCCGCATCAACGCCGCGGTGAGAGAGGAAGGCTTGTCTTACTCTAAATTCATCAGCGGCTTAGCCAAAGCCAACATTACGCTTAACCGCAAAATGTTGTCCGAAATGGCGATTAAAGACCCGGTGTCCTTCAAGAAATTGGTGGACGTGGTCAAAGCTGCTTAAGCGTTTCTGCTTTGCAAGGAAACCCCGCTCTTTGGAGCGGGGTTTTGTTTGTTTTAAAGTCTATCGGCAAGGCGGATGCTTTTATCGCAAAACGCCCGGAGCTATCAGTTCCGGGCGTTTATTAGGGAAAGTGTTTGACGGTTGCCGGCGGCGTGTGCGGTGCTATTTTGGGGGGTGGGTGGCGGCCTGGCCTTCGGCTGCTACGCGTTTGTAATTTTCGACGCGTTTGAAAAAAGCCTTCCACGCGGGCGAATTTTTTTCTTGTGCGCGGCCCAGTTCTTGTTTGTAGCGGTTGAACACGCGGAGCATATTTTTTTCGGTTTGGTCGTCGATACGCTGTTGGTTGGCGGCAAAGGCCTCCGGGGATTGGCAGGTGGAGGCGTTAGCGAAGGAGGCGGTTTCGTCGGCAAACAGCACGTGTATGGCGTCTTGGGCGGCTTCGTCGCCAAAGAGGGTTTGCGTAGCTTGCAGCAACTGGGTGTTATATTCCCGCCGGCGGGCTAAAAAATCGTCCAATAAAGCCGAGATTTCCGGCCCCAGCAATTTATTTTCCAGCGGGGGACGTTCGTCTTCCATCATAATTTGCAGCAAGGACGGCTTTTGCGGGCGCGGCTGCGGTTGGGCGGGCGGCTGCGGTTTTTCTTTTTGGGGGAAAACCGTTGATTGGGCCAATTCGGTTAATTCGGGCCAATCCGCCAGGGAAAGTTTTTTAGAAAATTCAGCAATTTGCTGCTGCCAGCGGAGGAGTTGGTCGGAAACGTTTTTGGATAGTTGGACGGCCCCGTCTATTACCCGTTGCTGTGCGCTTGCGGCCACCGGGCTGGAGGCGGACGGAGTGCTGAAGGGAAGGTTTTCTTTCAGCAGCCGCAGCACGCCATCCAAAGACTGTGCAAAAACCATCAGAAAGGCGGCCAGCAACAATAAGCAAACAATAAAACGCAAACGGCCCATAAATTATTTCCTCCGGGCATTACCGGCGGATGTTTTTAATACTGTCCGCGTTTTGCTGCATCAGCTGGTTTAATTTCCAATTTTGGGTTTGCATCAATTTTTTCTGTGCGGCCAAGTAGGCATTAAAATTGGCGCTGGTGGAAGCGGTTTGCTTTAATTTTCGTTCGGTATCCGCGGTCAGCAAAAAGGCTTGGTATTTTACTTTATCGCCAAAAGTGGCGGCGATGTCGTTGAGGGTGTTTTGGTTGGAAATCTGCACGGCTTCCAGGGCGCGTTTCATCCGCACGCGGTCCTCGTGGGGGGCTTTCCCTGGCAAGGCGTCCGTATCCAGGGTTACTTCCATAATTTGCGGTGCGTTATAGGTTCTGCGGCTAACCGGTTGTGCGGCTTCGGACTGCGCGGATGCGGTTGCTTTGTTGGAATTGACCGCGGCGGCTTGTTGGGGCAAAGAGCTTATTTGGGTTTGCATCTGCTTCAGCATTTCGGCTAATTGGGGATTATTTTGAACAGCCTGCAATTTCTTTTGTAATTGAGCAGACATTAAATTGGCATACTGCTGCAACCAAAACAAACGGATTTGCTGTGCCTGTTCTTTGGTGGTGCAGGCGCATAAAAGCAGGGCGGCTAAAGGGAATAAAATAAATTTTTTCATAGGGTGTCCTCTTGTTTTCAAAATATAACAAATTTAGGATAATCTGTACAATGTTTTTGTGTTGCGGGTGGTTATTTCGGCCAGTTCTTCCAGCGGGATGTTTAGATAATCGGCCACAAATTGCCCGATAAGCGGAATGTTGGACGGGTCGTTGCGCAGGCCGCGTTTGCCCTGGGGGGACAGATACGGGCAGTCCGTTTCCAAAATAATTTTATCAGCCCCGGCTTTTTTGACCGCCTCACGGATGTATTCATTTTTTTTATAAGAGAAACACCCGTTTACGCCCAGCAACAGCCCCATATCCAAGGCGCGTTTGGCTTCTTCGTAGCGGGCGCAGAAACAATGCAGTACGCCCGGGTGCGCCGTGGCGCAAGAGCCCTTCCATTCGTGTTTTAACGTGTGAAAGGTATCTTCGTATGCGGCGTAATCTTCGCCAGCGCGGCGCACGTGCAAGACGATGGGTTTTTGCACTTCATTGGCCAGCGCCAACATTTGGGAAAATGTTTTTTGTTGGGTGTCTTTATCGGTATATTCAAAACAGGTGTAGTCCAGGCCGATTTCTCCCACGGCCACATTGCGTTGGTCCGGCAGGAGGGCGGCGAGTTCCGTCAGTTTTGCGTCCGTCATTTTGCAGGCATATTCCGGGTGTACGCCCAGCACGGCCCGCACGGAAGAAGGATAGCGGGAAACCAAATCCAGCGCGGGCTGCCATTCTTCGGGGGCGCAGCCGATTTCTACATTTAAGATAAGGCCTGCTTGCGGCAAGGTGCGGGAAAGAAGTTCTTCCCGGTCGGCGTCAAAGGCCGGGTCGTTTAAATGGGCGTGAGAATCGATAAATTGCATACCTATATTGTAGCTTTTTGGGCAGGAGTTTCGCATATTTGTATGGAGCGGAACCCTGTCCGAGGCAGAGCTCCCAGGCCTGGAAGGCCGTTGCGTAAGGGCGCGACAGTACAGGAATAGTGTGGCCCAATTAGTCGTGTTGGCGGGCATAGAGTGGGGAGCCCAGGCTCTGGGCCTAGCGTTGATTTTTGGGCTGTTAATTATTAGACTGTAAATAAGCTCTAAAATCAACTTGCTAGGGAGTTCTTTATGAAAAAGGGTTTTACTTTAATCGAATTACTTGTTGTCGTTCTTATTATCGGCATATTGGCGGCGGTGGCGTTGCCGCAGTATCAAGTAGCCGTGGCCAAATCCCGTTTCGTTCAAATGATGACGCTGGGCCGTGCACTTTACGACGCACAACAAATTTATTATATGGCCAACGGGGAATATGCCTCCCGCATTGACCAATTGGATATCACGCTGCCGGGCACCTTATCGTCCAACGGAGTGTACATAACGGGGGACGATTACGTTTGCTTTGTGGATGCTGCGGTGCATAATGAAGTTTATTGCTGGCCGCCCGATCGTGACACTTCTCTCGTGCCCAGTTACTTCCGTTATTTAGACAGAGGCGGCAACTTGTGCAGGGCATATGGGTCCGAAGGCGGTACACAAGATAAAGTGTGTAAATCGTTGGGCGGCGTAAAGACAATAGGCGGGAGCGAAAATGGCTTCGTATATCGCGGATATGCTTTGCCTTAATAAAGAGAGGCGGAGCAATCTAGTATAAAAACGTGCTTGTTTTTGGTTATCACCCTTTCTATACTTGCTGATAGAAAGGGTTTTATTTTGTTCTTTGACACGCATTCTCCCGACGGAGCAGATACGTTCAAAATTAGCAGTCTAAAAAAGGGGTTGACAAAAATAAAATAATTGCATATAATTTTAGCAGAGAGGTTCAAAGAGTGCTAAAATAAAACCAACGCTCCGAAGGTCCTCCAGGGGAAAATATGAGAATCCTAAAACCGGAAATCGCCAAAGCGCGCAAAGAAAAAATTTTGCGGTGGGTTATCCAACAATTTGTAGAAACCCGCCGCCCGGTCGGTTCGCAGATGATTGCGCAAGGCGCCTTACAGGACGTATCCAGCGCCACGATTCGCAACATCATGAAGGAACTGGAGGAAGAAGGATACCTCTACCAGCCGCACACCTCCGGCGGCCGCATTCCTACGGACAAGGCCTACCGCTATTATGTGGATTATTTGGCCAACGTGCAAAAAATGGCCGCCCGCGAACGCCAGCGCATTGAAGAACAATACGATGCGCGCGTCAACGAAGTGGACAATATGCTCGTGCAGACCTCGCGCCTGCTGGCAATGCTTTCTGGCGCGGCGGGGTTTGTGTACGCCGCCCATATGGAGGACCAGCGCATCCAGCGGCTGGATTTCATCCCGGTGGCTCCGGGGATGATTTTGGCGGTGTTGGTAACCCAGTCCGGCACGGTGCGGCACTGGCCGGTGCGTACGGGGTATGTGATAGAACCTTCCCGCCTGCGGGTACTCAGCCGGTTTATTAACGAAGAAATCGCCGGGCTGACGCTCGCGCAAGCCCGCCAAGTGTTGTGGCAGCACATACATTCGGGGCACCGGGAAATTTCGGACTTGGCGGATTTGGCCACCCAAGTATTAAAGGATATTGAACGGCCGCAAACCGGAGCGGATGAATTGTATGTGGAAGGGATCGGCCGCCTGTTGGAAAATACTACGCAGGCCGATTACGAAGATTTGAAGCAAATGATGCGCGTCGTAGAGGAGCGTGAACGTTTTTCCTCGTTACTCAACGAGAAAATGACGGATATGGAGAAATCCAACCAAAAAGTAAACGTCAGCATCGGCAGCGAGAACGAACTGCAAGAGTTAAAGAACCTTAGTATCGTGTCTACCGCGTGCCGCGTGGGGGATAAAACGGTGGGGATGTTGGGCATTATCGGGCCCAAGCATATGGAATACACCAGAGTGATGTCCTTGGTGAATTTTATTGGCGAACTGTTGCAGGCTTCTATGAACCATTGGGCCGCATTACCCGCCGAGGATGAAAAGGATTATGAGTAAGAAACATCAGCAAAAACACGGCGCCGCCGAAGCCGCCGAAGAATTGAACGAACAGGACTTGCCGGAAGTAAGCGAACCGGAAATTGACGTAAAACCGGCCGATGAACCCGCCCAAGAAAAAAAACCTGATTATTACGACCAGTTGGTCCGATTAAGCGCCGATTTTGAGAATTACCGCAAACGGACCGAACGCGAAAAAGCGTCTTTCCTGGCCTATGGTAAAAAACAATTTGCCGAAAAATTGCTGCCCGCATATGAAGTGCTATTGCGTCAGCGCGAGGAGTTAGCAAAAAAACAAACTGAAGAAGAATGCCCCGCTTCGTTAAAAGCCGTAAAAGATGGACTGAATATGGTTTTTACGGAGCTGGAAAAAGCCTTCAAGGCCGAAGGGATCGAGCATATGGACGTGCTGGACAAACCCTACGACCCTGCCACCCAAGAAGTGGTGGCGATGCTTCCGTCATCCGAAGCTCAGGACGGAATGGTATTGCAAGAAGTGCAGATGGGTTTCACCATGGACGGCAAAGTCCTGCGCCCGGCGCGGGTGATTGTCGGCCAGCACGCGGAAGGGTAAGCCTTTCCACTTTGGGGTAAACATTTTTTGATTTACAAAGGAGAAACAACAGTATGGCTAAAATCATTGGTATTGACTTAGGAACTTCCAACACGGCTGCGGCGGTGATGGAAGGAGGCAGAGGAACCATCATTCCGTCTGCCGAAGGCAGCTCTATCGGCGGCAAGGCGTTCCCGTCTTATGTGGCGTTTACCAAAGACGGACAGCGTCTGGTGGGTGAACCGGCCCGCCGTCAGGCTATTGCCAACCCGGAAGGCACCGTAACCGCCTTCAAACGCAAAATGGGGGAAAATTACAAATATAATTTGCGCGGGCAGGAATTTACGCCCCAGCAGCTGTCGGCTTTTATCTTGCAGAAGGTGAAAAAAGATGCCGAAGCTTTCTTGGGCGAACCGGTGGAAAAAGCTGTTATCACCGTACCCGCTTATTTTAACGACAACCAGCGCCAGGCCACCAAAGACGCCGGCCGCATTGCGGGCTTGGATGTAGTCCGCTTGGTAAACGAACCGACGGCCGCCGCGTTGGCGTTCGGTATCGACAAAGCCGGCAAAGAACAAAAAGTAATGGTGTTCGACTTGGGCGGCGGTACGCTCGATGTAACCATTATGGAAATGGGCAAAGAAGGCACCTTCGACGTGCTTTCCACCTCCGGCGATACGCAGCTGGGCGGTACGGATATGGATAACGCCATCATTCACTGGATGGTGGACGAATTCCGCAAACAGACCGGCATTGATTTGTCCCAGGACAAACAGGCCCAGCAGCGCCTGAAAGACGCGGCCGAAAAAGCCAAAATTGAACTGTCCACCACCATGGAAACGGACATCAACCTGCCGTTCATCTCCGCCGGTGCGGACGGCCCGAAACACTTGGAATTGAAACTCTCCCGCGCCAAACTGGAAAGCCTGGTGGACGATATCGTCAAACGCTGCGGCAAATCGGTCAACCAAGCCTTGTCTGATGCGGGATTAACCGCTTCGCAGATTGACCGCATCATCTTGGTCGGCGGCCCGACCCGTATGCCGATCGTGCAGAAATACGTGGAAGACCTCGTCGGCAAGAAAATTGAACGCGGTATTGACCCGATGGAATGCGTGGCAATCGGCGCTTCTGTGCAGGCCGGTATTTTGACGGGCGACGTCAAAGACGTGCTCTTGTTGGACGTCACGCCGCTGTCCTTGGGCTTGGAAACGTTGGGCGGCGTGTGCACGCGCCTCATCGAACGCAACACCACCATCCCGGTGCGCAAGACGCAGATCTTCTCTACGGCGTCGGACAACCAGCCGGCCGTAACCATCAACGTCTTGCAGGGTGAACGTCCGATGGCCAAAGACAACGTGCCGCTGGGTAAATTCGACCTGGACGGTATTCCGCCAGCTCCGCGCGGCGTGCCGCAGATTGAAGTGACGTTTGATATTGATGCCAACGGTATCTTAAACGTTTCCGCCAAAGACCTGGGCACCAATAAAGAACAGCACATTACCATCAGTTCTCCTAACAAGCTGAGCGATGCGGAAGTGGAAAAATTCGTA
>CALUQD010000002.1 GCA_944322825.1 Candidatus Avelusimicrobium pullicaecorum | reverse complement strand
TTTGATACGCACCCCGAAAAAGTAGGGAGCGAATTCCACGGCGTGCAGGTGTATCACACGGCGCAGCTGGCCAGCGTAATTGAAAAGCAAAATTTGAAGATTGCCATTTTGACGGTTCCGGCCGCGGCCGCCCAAGGCATTACGGATACGTTGGTATCGGCCGGGATTAAAGCCATATGGAATTTTGCCCCGGTTAATTTGACGGTGCCCGCGGGGGTGATTGTGCAGAAGGAGGATATTTCTTCCGGCCTGGCGGAACTGTGCGCCAAACTAAAAAGCCGCTAAAAAAGGACTTCTGTCGCGTTTGTTTTTAAGCCCCCGCTAGGGGGCTTTTTATTTGTGCTTTTGAAAGCACCCAAAAGCACTCTCAAAAGGGCGGCCAGGCGCTGACCCCAGGGCTCCACAAAAATCACTTTCAAGCAGGAAATGTGATAACACGCGCGGGTCCTTTATTTAATTGACAGCAACTAAAATTTATTTCGTCCACAAAAATACCCCGGGTATTTGCCCGGGGTATTTTTGGTGGAAATGTTTTCGTGCGGGAGGAAAACCCGTCCGTTGGTCACGAAGTAAAACCGTTTTTTATCTGTTCCCCGTTTAAGAAAACTTGCACCGGCTCAAAGCGGCTGTTTAGCAGAACGATGTCCGCGCGGGCGCCGGCTTCCAAACGGCCTTGCTGGGTAAGGCCCGAAAGGCGCGCCGCGTTGGCGCTGGTGGCCTGGACGGCCTGCGGCAAGGTGAAGCCATAATCTACTACATTTTTAAACGCTTGGGCCATTGTTAAGGCCGAGCCGGCTATCACACGGTCGGATTTGCGTTTCCATACACCGCCGTCAAAAATCACTTCTTCCCCGTTGGCGATAAAGGGCCCTTTTTCCTGCCCGGTAGGCAGCAGGGCGTCCGTCACTGCCACGATGTTTTCTATCGGTTTGACGCTATGCAAAAAGGAAATTACATCCGGGTGGACGTGTACGCCGTCGGCAATGATTTCGCACGAAATACCAGGGTGCATTAAGGCCGCCCCCGCGGCACCCGGTTCGCGGTGGGTGAAAGGGCTCATTGCATTAAACAAATGCGTCACGTGTGTAACGCCGTGGGCGGCTCCTAACAAAAATTCGTCGTAAGTGGCGTTGGTATGCCCCGCCTGCACGCGGATGCCGTGCTGTTTGGCAAAAACAATTACGGGTTCTATTCCCGGCAGTTCCGGCGCCAGCGTGACGGCGGCAATATGGCCTTCGGCTGCGTCGAACAAGCGCTGAAAGGCTGGCAAATCGGCCGGAGCGATGTCCTGCGGTTTCATCACTCCCGGTTTTTTAGGCGAGATAAACGGCCCTTCCAAATGAAACCCGATAATTTGGGCGCCGCTTTCCTTGCCTATTGCCGGAACTAACTTTTTTAACAAAGTTTCCATTTCATTCGACTTGGCGCAATAAAGCGTGGGGCAAAAGGCTGTCACTCCGCTTTGCAACAGCGCGGCCGACATATTCAGCAGGGCTTGCGGGTCGGCCAATTCCGGGCCGAACCCGGCATAGCCGTGGATATGCAAATCGATGAAGCCGGGTACGGCAAAGCAGCCTTTTCCGTCCACACGGGGGAGGTGGGCTATTTCGGCAGGCAGTTCATTTTCGGCAAAGCAGCCGGCGATAACGCCGCCTTTAATCCACAAAGCGGCATTGGGCAATGTGTCTTGCGCGGTTACAGCACACACAGGTGTAAGTAAAAATTCGGTCATTCTTTTTCCGTCCATTCCAAGGTCCAGTGTTCGGCGTGTGGTTCAGCGCGCATCAGCGCATCCAACTTTTCCCGGGCGGTAGTGCCCAGCTGCACACAGGCGGCCGGGTCCACCAGCAGGGTGGCGTGCGGATGGCGTTTTAACGCCGTCAGCGGGCAAGCCGGCGTAATACCTGGGCTTGCCAGCCGGGCCACGGCCGCCGATTTGGCGGTGCCGGAGGCTAAAAAGAGCAGTTCTTGCGCGTCTAAAATCGTGCCGATGCCTACCGTCAACGCCTGCTTGGGGACGCGGCTTTCGTCATTTAAAAAGAAACGGGCGTTGGCTTGAATGGTGCTGGGGGTTAAATCCACCGGGCGGGTGCGGCTGTCTAGCGCGGAGCCGGGTTCGTTGAAGGCAATGTGGCCGTTGTTGCCCACGCCGCCTAAAAACAACGTAATGCCTCCTACCCGGCGGATAGCGTCTTCGTAGCGGGCGCATTCTTGGCGTAAATCCGGTGCTTGGGCGTTTAATAAATGGCAGTTGGCCGGGCGGATATCTACCTCGTTAAATAAATTTAACTTCATATAGCTGTGATAGCTTTGCGGGTGGTCCTTGGGCAGGCCGACGTATTCGTCCATATTAAAGGTGACGACGTCTTTAAAACGAAGCACGCCTCCTTTATAGAACAAACGCAAATTAGCATAAAGGTCCACCACCGTGCCGCCCGTTGGCAAGCCCAGCACAAACGGTTTTTCCGGCGTGGGGCGGAACGCGTTGATTTTCTCTTTCACGTATGCCGCGGCCCACAAGCCTAAATTCATTTTAGTAACCACTAAACGCATATGCTTTCCTGCGGCGCGTTGGCGGCGCCGCTGTTTCAAAAGGGCTTATTTCCCCAATTCCGTCCGTCCCAGGGCACGTACTTCCGGCGCGGAAGAGAGTGTCAAGGCGTGCTGGGCCAGGGCGGCGCATTTTTGACTGTCGAGGAGGCGAACCAATGCTTTTACTTCCGCCACGGCACCCGCTCCGACGGCCAGCTCCCGTACGCCCAGGCCGATTAAAAACGGTACAGCGGTTAAATCGCCGGCCATTGCCCCGCAGACGGCTACCGGCTTTTGGTGCTGGGCCGCGCCTTGGCAGGTGAGGGCAATTAGTTTTAATACCGACGGATGCAGATGATCGGAACAGGCGGCCAAATCCGGGTGGCCTCGGTCGATGGCCAGTGTATATTGGGTTAAATCGTTCGTGCCGATGGAAAAGAAATCCGTTCGCGCCGCCAGCTGCCCGCTGATAAGTGCAGCCGAGGGGACTTCCACCATAATTCCCAGCGGTACAGCGGCTGATGCTACCAGGGCTTGTTGTTCCTGCGCCAAAAGATTTTTGAAAAAATCCACTTCTTCGGCCAGCGTGACCATCGGCAACATAATGCGCAGATTGCCGCTGTGGCGCACGCGCAGCATCGCACGCAGTTGGGTGCGGAAAAAATCTTCGTTGGTTTTAAAAGCGCGTATTCCACGGATTCCTACGATGGGGTTGGCTTCCGCCGGGATGTGCAAGAAAGGGAGCGGTTTATCACCGCCGGCATCAAGGAGGCGCAGCATAACCGGGCGGCCGCGGGCGGCGTCTAGGATGGACTGATAGATTTCTTGTTGCTGTGCTTCGGAAGGCGACTGAGAGCGGTTGTGAAATAAAAATTCCGTCCGCACGAGCCCCAAACCGTCGGCGCCGTTGGCAATGGCTTGGATGGCTTCTTTGGCGTTGGAGATATTGCCTTCCACGCGGATTTCTATACCGTCTTGGGTGCAGGCCTTTTCCTGGGCGTCCGCCAGGTTACGGATATGTTCGCGGCGGGTTGTTTCCTGCCGGGCTAAAAAAGTTTCCAATTCGGCATCAGTCGGATTGACGGTAAAGTGAAGATGAGAGGCATCCAAACATACGGTGGTTCCGGCGGGAATATCCAAAATGTCTTTCCCGGCGCGGACAATACACGGTATGTTCATATTGCGCAGCAAAATACTGGCGTGGGCGGTGGGGGAACCGTAAGCCAATAATACGCCGGCGGCCCGTCCTTCCAGGGCGGCCGCCTCCGAAGGGAGCAAATCTTCCGCAATCCAAATACAGCCAGGGGGCGGAACCGGTGCGGGTTCTACGCGGGCGCCTAAACGCAAAAGCAGGGCGCGGCGCAAATCTTTTAAATCCGCGGCGCGTTCCATTAAAAAAGTGTTGCGGGTTCTTTGCAATAACCCGATTCCGGCGCGTAATGCCAACCCTAAGCCGTAAGCCGCCGATTTGCCTTTGGCCACGGCTTCCCGCGCGGTCTGCAGTAACAGCGGGTCTTGCAAAATACGCAACTGCGCGTTTAAGATGGCTTGGATTTCGGGATTTTTCTCGTTAGCGATTTTTAGCTCGGTTTCTAAAATAACGGTTTGAATGGTATCGTCTAAGCGTTTCTTTTCGGCCTTGGGATTGGAGGCACATTCGTCAATGGTGATATCGGCCGGTTTGTACAGAAAGGCCTCCCCGCAGGCCATACCGGGGCAGGCGGATAACCCGCTTTGCGCGTTTGGCAGAGTGGATTGCGGCGAAATTTTGGCGGGAGAAACGATGTCTTTTTCCCCAAAGCCGGCTTTGAAAGCCGCTTCTGCCCGGGTTAGAAAGGCTTGCGCCTGTTTTTGCGGCCCTTCGGCGCGGACGGTTACCCGGTCGTTATAGGCCAAAGCTAACGCCATAATGGATACCACGCTTTTGGCGTTTACCGAAACGCCGTTTTTGGTGAGCTGCACCGCGTAGGGATATTCCATCGCCAGTTTGGCCAATACGCCTGCGGGCCGCGCGTGCAGACCGTTGGGATTGATGACCACCAGCGGGGCGGATTCCACAAAGGTGCCCTGTCCTTGGGCTTTTTCCGCCTCGTTGGGAACGGGAATTTCAAAAAGGGGGTCGGTGGTTTTTAGCAAGTTTTCTGCTTTATGCAAAACGGGGATATTGGCCGGAGCCGTAAGCAGCACTACTACAAACGGGCAAAGATTGTGGCGGGTAAGAACCGTTTGATCAAACCGCAAAAGCGGCTGGCCTTGCCGAACGTGATCGCCTTGGCGGGCCAGCGGCGTAAAACCTTCGCCTTTTAATCCGACTGTTTCCAGCCCGACGTGAATAAGCACTTCCGCCTGCCCACAGCGTATAACCAACGCGTGGGAGGAGGGGGAGAAGTTAATGATATCCCCTTCCAGGGGCGCGTAAATCGTGTCGCCGGCCGGATCTACGGCCAAGCCGTCGCCCAGCATATGTTCGCTAAATACCGGGTCCGGCACTTGTTCCAAGGGTACGGCGGCTCCTTCCACAGGAGAAAAAATCGTTACAGTCCGGGACATAGAAACTCCTTAAAAGGCTACCTCCATTATAGTATATTATCCGCCGTTTTTTTAAGCAATTTTTAGGCGGCGTGCTGGATGGCGGAACCGGTACTATCCGGCGCGAAAAAGCCCCGGCTTTAACCGGGGCTTTTAAAACGCAATTTCTGTCCGCGCTATTGGCTGACTTTCAGCGTTTCGGACGCCGAGTGTGCGCCGTATTCGGGCGCATACATCGACTGCGCCTGCGCCGGCAGCGCGTGGAAGCGGCCCTTTAAGGTAGGGCGCAGCACATAGCGCAGCGTGACCTTCCCGGCCGGCAGCCGGTTGATGAAGAAATTGGTCGTTTCGTCGCGGTTTTCACGGTAGAGGTAAAGCGGGTCGTACGTCCAGCCGCTTATCAATTCTTCCGTTTCAAAACCGGCTGGTTTCGGGTCCGCCAGCAGTACGTATTCAAACGCGCTGTCCGCGGTGACGGTCAAGTGGACTTCCACTTCGTCGCCAACGGCCACTTCGCCTAAGTCTTGCACGGGGCGGATTTTTTGCACGCCGTCCTGCGTAAAGCGCGTAAAGTATTCGCGCGTTACGTTGAGAACCCCCTTAGGCGAGGCCTTGGCCTCGGCCGATTGGTACACGACGCTAAGCGAGGCGAAATCCGTCAGTACGCCTTTCTTTTCGATCTGCGCGCGCAGGGCGCCGGACGTGATTTCTTTTCCTTGGCGCACCAGCTGCAAGTCTTCCGTCCAGTCCGCCGGTTCAAACGAGAACTTCTTTTCTTCGCCCGCCCACTTGACGGTATATTCCACCGGCAGGGACAGGGCTCCTTTGTGCTTCATTACGTCCAACAGCGTAAACACGGCTTGTGCGGCGGCTTTCGGGTCCGACCAGCTGTTCACCTGCCGGTTGAACAAGAGCCACTGGGTCATCGGATCGATTTTGTCCGACTGAGGGCGCAGTTCCAAAATCGTGCGCAAAGTGACGGTTTGGGTGGAAAGCGTGTCGCGGTACCACACCCAGCTTTGCGCTTCGGGCGCGAAGTATGCACCGGTGAGGTCGTTTTGTTTCATACGCGCAAGCACCAAATCCAGGTATCGGTTGGCTTTGACGTCGTCGCCCAAGCGGTGGTAGACGGCCGCGGCGTATGTTTGGCCCAGCGCCGTCATAAAGCGGGACTGTTGGTCCGCATAGTCCGCCCAGCGTTTGATATAGGGCTTGGCCTCAGCCATTTGCGCCCAATGTTGCGGGAAGGATGAAAGCGTATACGCCGCATACAGCGCATAGGCGACCGCCGTTTCCGAGCCGGACTTGTCCTCCTGCAGCCGCTTTTCGATACGGGGCACGATGTAGGCAAACGCTTTTTGGGCTGTTTCCTGCGGAATGTCGGCGCCGTAGGCCAGCGCTTGCGCAAACGCATTGAGCGCATAGAGCGTTAGATAATCGTCGTCCTGGCCGCCGGGGAACCACGCAAACGCGCCGTTTTTGTTTTGGAATTTGGCGATTTGTACCAGCTCTTTGGCTTTGCGCTGTGCCACGATTTGCGGGTTGAACAAATCAACGATATCCGCCGTGTGCGCCGCTTGGCCCTGCGCTTGGCGCAGCCACGGGGTTTGGCTGAGCAACGCCAGGCGAAGCGGGTCGGATTCGTTCCACGAGGGGGTAACGCCCGTGCGTTTGGGCAGTTTGGCCACGGCTTCTTTAAGCTGCGGATATTGCGTATAGAATTGGTTGACCACCGCCAGCGGTATATAGCGGTTGAGCGCGGAAACCAAATCGTTGTGCCGGACGGAGAGCACCTGGGGCATCGAATTGAGCACCGAAAGCGCCAAGCTGGGGTTTAACGTCAGCGCGGCCGTTTGGAGTTCCGCGTCCGAAACGTTTTTGAGTTCGGTCAGTTCCAGGTTGTTTTCGCCGTTTTTAAGCGCCACATGGGCCGAAGCGAGCAGGCGTTCTTTGCCCGGATAAACGGGCAGCGTTTTTTGTTCGCCGTCGCTGGTTTTGCCGCTGCGGGCCGTAACCGTGACGCTGTAAAGCGCCGGATTGGCCGGGACGGTTACGTCCCACGATACAAATTCCGTAGCGTTCGGGCCGACGGAAACCGTCTTTTTGGCTTTGGAAATGCCAAAGGCTTCGTTGGCCGGCGTATTATCTTGCGTGAGGGTAATTTCCACTTCCGCGGATAATTTTTTGTCGGTCAGATTTGTCACAGCCGCTTGCAGGACACCTTTGTCGCCTTCGCGGTAAAAGCGCGGCAGCTGGGCGCGGACCATAAAGTCTTTGCGGGTGACGGTTTGCGCGGAGAACGCGCCGAAATCGGCGTTTTTCGTCAGCACGAAACCCAATACGTTCCACGCCGTGACGCTTTGCGGCAGGGTAAAGCGCACCGCCGCCTGCCCGTTGACCACCGGCAGGGCCGCATTAAAGTAAGCCGTTTCGGAAAAATCCGTCCGTATGTCGGCGGATGCGCCGTCCGTTTCAGCCGGGGCGGCAGGAGCTTCGGCCGTTTCTTCTTTTGCAAAGACGAGGCTGTTGTCGGCGCTGGCGGCGGTATCCATTGCCACGCCGGCAGATTCCAAGACGGCTCCGCCCGCCGCGTAGGCCGCTTTCATTTGCGGCGCCGCCAGCGCGCGGGTATTCATCGTGCGGTACAGCCGGTACGGCATATTCAAATTAAGCGCCGGCAGGGCGGGCGGCTGGATATATGTATCGGGCGCCACCTTGGAATAGCGGGTGGTATAGCCGGCTTGTTGGCTGGAGGAACGATCCCCTTGCTGGACGTTTTGCGGGTACAGCGCGGTGAACGTAAACGGATTTTCTTTGGCGGCGTAATAGTCCAGTGATTTGTCGTACACGGTTACGCTGGCCTGCCCGTTGACGGCCGCACCGGACGCATCTTTGACCGAGAGTTTCCAGTCGGCTTCTTCGCCGGGGCGGACGGCGTTGGGCACGTCGATGACGACGCCGAGTGCTTTGTTGTCAAACGGAATGTTGAGCGTGGCATTGCCGCTGTGGAACGCATAATCGCTGGCGCCAAACCACGTGACCTCCAGGCCGCCGCGCGCTTCCTGCTCCACCGGGAAAGCGTAAACGCTTACGCCGCCGGGCAGCAAATCTTTGCGGGTGAGGAATGTTTCGCCCCAAAATACTTCCGCGCGTTTGGAGCCTTTCAGCGCGCCGGAACCCAATAAAATGCGGGCCGTTTCGCCTGGGTAGTACTGCGCGTGCTGCACGAGCGTCACATCCGGCAGCTGCAGGGCGGACTGTTCCTGCGCCACTACAAACACCATTTGCTGGGGCGAGGTTTTGCTTTCTTTGAGCGTCAGCCGGTAGACGCCTTCTTCCAAAGCTGGCAGAGAAAGCGTTTGCTCGCCGGGTTTCTTGAAATTTAATTCGCGGGTGAAGGCTGTTTTTTCCGCGCGGGCGTTTTGGTACCATACGTCCAGCGAAGGTTTGTAGAGCAACGCTTCATCGTCCGGCTGGGGCAGTTCGTTGGCCAACCGTTCCACCCGTACGGATACTTTGCCCGAAACGGATTTGCCGTCCGCATCGGTTAAATCGATTTTGGCAAAGTTGGCGGTTTCGGTATTGGCATCGTAGAAGCCTTGTGCAAATTCCACTTTAAATAATTTTGGCTGTGCGCTGACCGTATAGGTGCGGGAGGTTTCAATCGCGCGGCCGCTTTCATCGTATACTTCCGCTTTCACCACATATTTGGCGAAATCTTCGGCTTTTTCTGTTTTTTGCGGCGTAAACGAAAGATGAAAATCGCCTTTGTCGTCGGTGGATGTTTCCCCTTGGGCGACTTGCTCCGCCGCTGCCGGCGGCAGGTAGCGCCACCAGTAGAAAGGAGGCACATACTGCTGGCGCGTTACCGTATATTTGACGGTGGCGTTTTGCAGCGGGGCCCCTACATAATACTGGGCGTGACCTGTTATAGCGGCCTCTTTGCCGTATTCCAGCGTTTTCACCGGTTCGGAAAGGCTCAGCTCGTAGTCCGGGCGTTTAAAATCTTCCACTTGGAAGTTGCCGTAGGTGCGGAAGGTGCGCCCGTTGGCGGCCAGCTGTACACGGATTTGGAAATAACCCAGCATTACTTCGTCCGGCAGCGTAAACTGCGCCTGCGCCGTGCCCATATTGTTTAAGGTCGGGTTTGCCGAGAAAACTTTTTCGCCGGAGGCGTTGGTTACTTCTATTTGCACCCGTTTGCTGGGCAGTACTCTTAAACCGCGCGGGAGCGTTTCGAACGCGTTGACCGCCAGCTGCACTTTTTGCCCGGGGCGGTAGATAGCGCGGTCGGTCTGGGCATACAAGCGCACGGGGGGGCGGTTATAAAAGCGGGCGTACACGGCGTTGCGCGTGAAGGCGGCGTTGCCTTCTTTTTGCGCCAAAACATTTACAAAGTGGGAAGTGGATTTATCCTGCGCGGCCGAAACAACCAAATCCCGCGCCAAGGTGGAAGTCCCGTCCGCCTGTGTAAAACCGCGCTGGCGCGTGCCGTTCCAGGCCGAGATAATATCCAAATCCACGTCGCCCTCCGGTTCGCCTGTTTTTAAATTGACGGTGTAGAACCGGAATACATCCGGGCGGTAGGTGCGCGTTTTGGACGAAAGCGATACGGCGTATTTATCCGGGTTATCTTCGATACCGGCGGAAACAAACAAGGCTAAATCCGTCATATTAAGGACGGTGCCCAGTACCGGGGCCGCCTGCGGGTCGAACGATTCATCCCAGCTGGCCAGCACGATGTAAAACCCTTTGTCCAGCGGCTGCAGCGAAAGAGAAACTTCTTTCGGCCGGTACGGTTTTTCGTACGATACTTTTTCGTGTGCTATTTGAAGGGGCGCGCGGTCCAAAAAGAACGGGATGTTTTGGCTGTTTAACTGGTACAGAAAATCCCACGAGTTGATGGTTTTGCTGAGGTAAGTTTTGCGGTATAAATGTTGGAGTTCTTCCAAGGATGTTTTATACACGCGTATGTAAATATCCCCGGCGTTGCGTACGGAAAAAGACAACCGGGTGTTTTGCGGGTTGAAAGCCCCCGGCAGCGGGCGGAAAGATAATTGGTTTTGGGTGATTTGCCCGGCCAGCTGCGCACAGAGGGAAACATAGTACGATTCGCCCAATTTTTCCGCCGCGTATTCACAAATTTTAAGGGCGTTTTCCGGGTCGTCGTTATCGTTAAGCAGCAGGGCCGCCCGGTACGCCGCATACGCGCGGCCGTATTCCGCCCCGTCGGGCGCAACGTATTTTTTCAGCTTGTTCCAAAACCCCATTTTTTGCGGCGTATAGCCGCTGATTAAGGCCAATTGCTCTACCGCGTTTTGGCGGGCTTTTTCCGGGTTGTCCAGCGTGAAGAGTGTGGGATTGTCAAACGGCAGCAACACATAGTCCGTGCGCCAAAACATTTTGGCATCTTTGCGGCCCTTCCCGTCCAATAAATAGGCGGTTTCCAAAATGTCGGCCAGGAGGTCGGCCTGGGCCTGTTTGGCAGGGAAGACTTTGGCCGCGCCGTCTAAATAAACGGTGGCTTTGTCGCGCGCCAGGGGAACGGGCGCATTTTGCGTTTGCAGGCGAGAAACCCAATTCTGTACGACCAAGTCAAACAAGGTAGGGATACGGCGGGTATCGGTATCCTGGACGGTTAAAATGAACGTTTCTCTTTCCACCGACGCATTAATTAAAAATGCGCGCAGGGCCCAAAGCGTCTGGTAATCTTTGTCTATTTGTTCGTCCCATTGTTTTTGGGTCCAGTCTTCCGGCGAGGAACCGGCCTGAGAAACCACTTCGTTTGCGTTCATCAGGGCCGGGTACCTCCAGGCCACTTGCTCGGCCATTTGGATGCGGTAAAGTAAAAAGCGGGCTTTCCATAAATCATCCGATGGAAGCGGGTAAGACAGCATCGTTTGGGCCGCGTTCATATATTCCCCCAGCCCGTACTGGCAGGCGGCTTTGCGCAGCTGCGCCTGCAGGCGGTCGGTGCCGGTGGCGGTTTGGATGATTTGTTCGTATTGCGTAAGCGCTTGGGAAAAATTTCCCTGCGCGTAGGCTTCCTCGGCTTTGGGCAGGCTTTGGGCGCCGGCCGCCAGCGGGAAAAATAAAAACGCCAAAATGACGCGGATGATTTTCTTCATACAAGTTCCCCTTTGTATAGACTGCCTAGAATAAAAATCTCCGTCCGCCTTTCCGGGGGATAGAGATTTTTATTTTTCCGTTGGTAAACAAAACTCCGGGCTACATCACTTCCGGCGCGCTCACGCCGATAAATTCGAGCCCTTTCTTGATGCGTTCCGCCACACGCTGGCAGATAAACAAGCGGGATTTAGTCAATTCCGGGTTGTTTTCGTCCAGTACGCGGCACGTATCGTAGAACGCGTGAAACAACCCCGCCAGCTCAATCAAATAAGCGGTTAAGTGGTGGGGGCTTAAATCGGCCACACAGTTGCGCAATACTTGTTTGAACCAAACCAATTTTAACAGCAAGGCGCGTTCCTGCGGGGCCAGCGGCGTAAGGATGCCGGTATATTCGGTAAATCCTTTTTCGGCCGCGGCTTTAAAAATAGAATGAATGCGTGCGTGTACGTATTGCACGTAGAAAACCGGGTTTTCGTTGGTGCGTTTTTTGGCCAGGTCCATATCAAAAAGCATATGGGCGTTGGGGGTGCGGCTGGCAAAGAAGAACCGGCAAACGTCGGTTCCTACTTCGTCCATCAGTTCGCGTAAGGTGATAAACCGCCCGGCGCGTTTGGACATTTTAACCTGTTCGCCGTGTTCAGTTAAGTGCACCAGTTGGTGGATAATCGGTACAAAAGAGCTTTCCTCTTTCCCCAGCGCGTGTACGGCGGCTTTCATCCGCGGCACATAGCCGTGGTGGTCCGCTCCTAAAATATCGATTAAGGTATCGTAACCACGGTCGTATTTATTTTTATGGTAGGCGATGTCGGCCAGGAAGTACGTCGGGCGGCCGTCTTTGCGCACGAGGACGCGGTCCTTATCGTCCTGGGCTTCGGCGTCTTTGGTGGAACCAAACCAGACGGCGCCTTCTTTTTCGTAGGTATAGCCTTCTTCGGTCAGTTTTTCAAGCGCTTTTTGGGGGGCGTGTTCTTTATGCAGGTCCGATTCGCGGAACCAGCGGGTAAAGTCCACGTGGAAATCTTTCATATCCTGCTGCTGGGTTTTAATCAGTTCTTCCATCGCCCAGCGGCCGTAGTCTTCTTCTTTCAAATCGGCCGGCATCCGTTTGGCCAGGTCAATTAAGTACGATCCGTGGTAGCCGTTTTCGGGCGGTTCTTTGCCTTCTTTGCGTGCTTTGACGGATACCGCTAACAATTCCGCCTGGTTGCCCGCATCGTTGACGTAGTATTCGCTGTCGCACGAGTAGCCCAAGGCGCGGTGGATTTTGACCAAACTGTCGCCCAGGCTGGCCCCGCGGCCGCTGGCTACGTGCAAGGGACCGGTGGGGTTGGCGGACACAAATTCAATGAGGATATTGTGTTTGGAGCTTTCGGCGTCGCGGTCTTTAATGCGGCGGTCCGAAGCGGTTTTGATGATGAAATTGTCTTCCAGTTTTAAGTTGATAAATCCGGGCGGCAGGGCAGACGCATCGGCAATCGCCGTCATTTCGCGCAGCACTACGCACGCTTCTTTGGCGATTTCCAGCGGGTTTTTGCGCATTTTTTTGGCGGCGGACATAGCCCACACCAGCGAAATATCCGCCCCGGTATGGGCGGGCGCGGCGGAAAATTCTACTTTGGGCAGTTCAAAGCCTTTAAAGTAGTCCGCGTTGGATAATTTAATAGTAATGTCTTGTTTCAGTTTTTCTAGCATTTTGAATTATTTTTTCTTGGCGGTTTTTTTGGCAGTTGTTTTTTTGACGGCCGTTTTTTTGACAGTTGTTTTCGTAGCGGCCGGCTTTTTTGCAGCCGTTTTTTTGACGGTTGTCTTTTTGACTGCGGTTTTTTTGGCAGCGGCTGGCTTTTTGGCGACGGCTTTTTTGGCAGCTGCGACTTTTGGGGCGGCGGTTTTGGGGGCCGCCTTCTTTTTTACCGCCTTTTTGACGGGTTCTTTAAAATCGATTTCTTTGCCGAAACTAAAAATTTTGTCCAAGGCGTAAAAATCGCGCGCTTCCTGGGTCATAATATGGGCCAGAAAACCGCCGTAGTCGCTCACACGCCAGAGGTTGCTGTCGCCTCCGTCGCGGTTGAGTTTATAGTAGCCTTGCTCTTTGAGCTTTTTGCTGATTTCTTCTTCCACGGCGTCCAAGTGCGGTTTGGAGGTGGCAGTGACGATTAAAATATAATCGCATAATGAGGAAAGGCCGCACAGGTCAATCACTTTAATATCTTCGGCTTTTTTGCCGTCGGCCAGCCGGGCCGCCAGGCAAACGAGTTCTTTTGTATTCATATACCACCTCTATAAAACGGTTTTACAGCAATAAAATTAGTCTAGCATTTTAAAGCGGCATTTCAAAGTCCTTCCCCAGGACGATGCGCGTATCGCAAATGGCATTGGGGGAAGATTCGGACTTGACTTCGCTGTTTATTCCCAGCGCGTGGCTGAGTTGTTTTACCTGCACCAGCCGGTCGCTGTAATCCACGATAAACGACTCCTCTTGATAGGAGGGATAATTGTCGTATTGCAGTACATCTACGCGCAGCAGGCCTTTTTCGTTTTGTTCGCGCAGGTATTGGGTTAAAGCCAGCGCCAAGCCCCGCTTGCCCGAAGCGTTGTAAATCTCCACTACGATGGGCCGGTCTTTTACCGCCAGCGGCGCCATATCCTGGACGGATTCCTGTTTGTCCGCTGTGCGGGTTTTTTTACTGCGTGAGGCGGCCGGAAGCCGGACGGCAAAATCCGCCGCATCCAATTGGGTCAGCTCCATGCACAATAGGGCAAATTCGGCCGGCGTTAAATTGGTCCGCCGGTCGTGCCAGGCGGTGATATATGCCCATACCGGGCGCAATACCAACAGCGGATTATAGCGCCAGGAAGCAAGAAGTTGTTTAAATTCGTTCCAATAGTCATCTCGGTTCGCCTGCCGCGGAATAAAATAGCGGCCGTTAGCGGGGGGGAGCTTTTTCGTGCGGTTTTTGGCGTTTATTTTTTCCGCGCTTACCCGCACCACCGCTTTTTGGGAAGAAGGATTGTAGGTAAACTCCATAGCGGGGGCCGTTAGTACCGTCAGGTGTACGTCGGACGATTGGCGCCTGGCCAGCGCCCGCGCCATAGGCGACGTAAACTGCGCCGCGGCCGCCAGCCCCAGTACGATTAAAAGCGCCCACAGCAAAAAGCGCTCGATTATTTTTCTTGTTTGATAAGATGGTTCCATAGGTCAATCCCCACCGGGCAGAGCCATTTTTGCGAGTCAATGGTAAACAGGAGTTTGCGGTTGGCGGCATAGAGGAGAGCGGCGTCCAAATCCTGCAAGGCTAAATTGCGGATGACAAACGCATCCTTATACTTGCGGTCTTTGGAAGAAATATCCGCCACGAACAGGATTTTTGACAGCGTGCTCATATGCAGGCTGCCTAAAGTGTGTTCGGCAATGGCGGCCAAAATATCTTTGTCGCGCACGTCAAACAAGTGCTGGGCCAGCCAGGCCGACGCGTAGCTGTGCAGCAGGCTGGGTTCTAAGCGGCAGATATCTTCAAAAAAAGGAACTTTTATCTTGTGTTCTTTGCAAAAATGGATAAGCTCCGGGCCGGAAAACCCTTTGCCCGCGTCGTGCAGAATGCCGGCTTTGACGGCGGATTCCACGTTTACATCGTAGATGTCGCTCAAGGCGGCGGCCATTTCGGCCACGTTTTTGGAGTGCAGGTAGCGGTTGGTTTTCAGGTGCGCTTTGAGCCAATCGTGCACGGCCAAACCATACAGTTTGTTTTCGCGGATGGTAGGCGCAATTTGCGGCGGCACGGTATCCGGGATATCGCCGCATGCCAAAATATGCGCCCGCACCCGGCTGGAAGAAAGTTTAGGGAAGAACCCCGGCAAGAACAAGTGCTTAAAGGCGGCCGGGTTTTCGTTATAGCCTTTGCGCTTGCCGGCCACCACCACGGCGTTTTTAAAAATGTATTCGGGGTTTTTCCAGTTATGCAAATCGTTTAGGCAGTCCGTGCCTACCAACAGATAAATTCCCGGGTTTTTATAGCGTTTTTTAAGGTACTGCACCAGCTGATACGTATAGGTTTTTCCGCCTTGTTTCAGTTCGTAATCGTCAAAGACGATATGCCCGGAAAAACCGGCAAAGGCTTGTTTGAGCATTTTCATCCGCAGGCGGAAAGGCGTGGGCGATTTGGCTTTAAAAGGGGAATGATAGGCGGGCACGATATGCGCCACATCCGGCGCGATGACTTTCATCGCGCGCCGGAATAAGGAAACGTGCCCTTTGTGGACCGGGTCAAAACTGCCGCCAAAAACGAGAACTTTCATAACAACCTCATTATACAAGTTTTTCCGCCAAGGTTTTGCCTTCCAGCAGGGATGACTCCATAAACGAGTACTCCCACCTGCCGTACCTGCCCGCACAAAAACACCCGCGCTTGGCCAAAGCTGCTAGGGCTTGGCGCACGGCGCGTGAGCGGTGCTGATCGTAAACGGCATAGGCGTAAGGCAGGGGCTGCCAACGGGAAAGCAAGGCTTTGTCGCTCTCCTTTATTATACCTTTTTGGACGAGCGCATTCCAAATACGCCGCTTGCTTGGCGGGGCGTCCGGAGGCAGTTCTATATAGAATAAAGAGGTGCCCTCGGGCGCATTGTAAGGGGAAAAACCGCTTTGCAAACCTACCCGGTAAAAGGGGTCTGTTTTATCGGGGAAGTAAATCCAGCTAAAGGGTTTTACGGCCCGGTTGATGGCCAAATGGTATACCCGTATGGAGCGGTTTTGCAGCTGCTTGGCATAGGCCGACAAGCGTTTTTCGCCGGTTAGCAAACGCAAAAAAGCGGGCAAGGGCAAGGTGTTGACGAGTGTATCAAACGAATAGCTTTGCCCGCCCGCGCGGACGGTTTTGTTTTTTAAATCCACTTGCGTAACCCGTGCGCGGGTGCGTAAATGCGTAACGCGGGCCGCCAAGGCTTGAACCAACGCTCCGCAGCCCCCGTGTTTGGGATAGTAAAAAGAACGGTTGTAGCCATAGGCTTTGGTCAAGCGGCGTTGGGCGCTTTGCAAAACTTCCTGCCGCTTGGGCAGCGGCACAAACGGGCCGCACCAATCGCACGTGAGTTTTTCGGGCGGAAGGCCCCATAGCTTGGTGTTGTAGGGGCGCATAAATTGTTCGTATACGCCGCGTCCAAACGCTTGCAGGCACCATTGTTTAAAATTGTGGGGGGCCGCCGCGGGTGATTGGGACGCTTCTAAAAGCCCGTTTACACAGGCTTTCCGCTCTGCTTCCGGCAGCGCATAGAGGTTTGCTTGAAAGGGATACGGTACGCGGCTGGAACCTGTGTAGACAAACGCGCGGCGCGTGCGGCACAGCAGGTTGCTTTTTAGCAGGCGTTTTACCAGCTTCTTGCCATAAGGCGTATGCAAATGAAGCAGGTGGCCTCCGGCGTCCAGCGTAAAGCCGTTTACCGTTTGGCTGGCGCACAGGCCGCCCGGCTGGGTTTTGCATTCCAGCACGAGGTAATCGGTTTCTCCGCGTTGTTCCAAATGGTACGCGGTGCTAAGGCCTGTCAGTCCCGCGCCCAAAATCAACGTTTTTACGTGCATATTATTCCGTTTTTAGGTGCAGCAGCCACAAAGTAGACGCCCCCAACGCCGCCGCGGAAAAAATAAACAACGCCAGGGCAATCTGCCCGCAGCAGTGCGTCAGCGTGTAAGCCAGCACATTAAAAAAGACACCCGTCCCCGCGGATAACAGTAAAATGCGCCGCAGCGGCCAGTTTAATTTTTTAAGCCGCAAGGCAATATGGTCGTTACTGCCTTTGAGCGGGTTTTTGCCCTTTAGGGCGCGGGCCAGCACCACAAAAGCCGTATCAAACAGCGGTACAGCCAAAATGAACAACGGCGCCAAAAAGCCCCAGTTGGTTCGTTCGCTGTATCCCGTACCGATGGACAGGGCGGCAATCATAAAGCCCAAAAAGGTGGAACCGCTGTCGCCCAGGAAAATTTTCCGCTTGGCGTGGTTGAACGGCCAAAACGCCAGGCACGCGCCTAAAAGCGCCAGCGCCGCGAAGTTAACATAAATATATTCGGACGGCAGGGCAATTACTGTCAGCCCCAAGGTGCACACGACGGCCTGGCTGACGCACAGCCCGTCCATAATATCCAGCAAATTGAACGCATTGGTAAGCCCTACCACCCACAGAAACGTCAGCGGCCACGAAAGCCACGGCGAGGTAAATACGTGTATGGCTACCCCGTAATAAATCAACGCGCCGGCCGCTACCGCCTGCACCAGAAGTTTAACCGGAATGCTGATTCCTTTCGGCTTTTTTAAATCGTCCGCCAGCCCCAATAAAAAAATCAATGTGCCGCCAATAACAATACCCCGCAGGTTGTGCAGGGTTCCGCTGGGGAACGCCGTGGTAAAGCGGATAAGCACCAAGCTGGCCAGCGTGCCCATAAAAATCCCCGCGCCGCCCAGCACAGGCACCGCGCCCGAATGGGTTTTTAATCCGCCGGGCGTATCTAAAAAAAATTGTTGGGCCACCCGGCGCAGCAAAGGCAGGGCAATTGCCGTGATGAAGCCGGCCGCCAGGGCCGCCGTCAGATAAAGGACAAATGGGTTCATAATATCTATAATAATAAAATAAGGAGATAAATTATGTTTAAAAGAATTTTAACATTTTCCCTGGCTGTTTGGCTGGCCGCCTGCGCGGGGGGGCGCGTAAAGGAAATCCCGGCCGATGTGCGCGATTACAAACGGGTGGATTTTTTTACCCAGGGGCGCACGCAGGCCGCTTTTAAAGTGATGGGACAGATGGACGATAATTATATGGAAGGCGTTTTGCGTATTAAAAAAATCGGCGCGCAGGATTACGATGTGGTGTTAATGTCCGGCGCGGCTTACCGCTTGCTGCACGCCACCGTCAGCCCCGAAGGCATTGCCTACCGCTATTTGTTTAAAGACGCCGACACCGCCGCCGTGCGCGCACGGATTACGCAGTTCTTGAATTTGCTCGTGTCCGACCCGGGGCTTTACCAAAGCCGCCGCATCAAAAAAGACGAAGTAAGCATTACCTATCAAGGCAAGGACGCCAAGGCAAAATTCTTCTACCATCCGGGCGAATTTTATCCGTATGCCGCCCAAACCAGTACCCTGCTGAATACGGCGGATTTGTCCTATAACGAATACGCCCCCTTTGACGCTTCCGGCACGCAAGCCGTGCCCCACGTGTTGGTGTATAAGGATGGCAGCATTACCCTGGACCTTACTTTAATCAGCCTGCGCTGATATGTTTGATATACCCAAAAAGAGCTCCTGCGGGAGCTCTTTTTATGGGGAAATAGCAATTTATGAGGCTGAAGGCGCTGCCAACTGGCGCGGCCGCAACAGGAGCCACATCCACAAGGGGTAAAGCGTAAGCAACAGTATTTTGACCCCTAACAGGTATCCGGCCCCCCAGCTGCCGGCGGCCTTGCATAAAAGCGCGGTAGCGACGCACACACCCGTCATCGCGGCTAATTTTTTGTATTCATAGGGGATGGGGTATACTTTTTGGGTAAAGAGATACAAGGCGGCGGCCATGGCCCCGTAGCTAAGCGCTACGGCCCATCCGGCGCCCATAATGCCCATATGCGGCACCAGCGTTAGGTTGGTGGTAATGCTGACGGCGGCCCCCAGCAGGGTAATCCATACCAGCACCCGTGTTTTTTTAGTCAGCACCGGCGCGACCATAAAATTAATGTAGAGCCCGTAGAAAAAATAACCCGTCAGCACCAGCGGTATCACTTTCAAGCCGCCCCAGTAGGCCGGGCTGATCAGGTGAAAATGGCCAAACAGATTGCTTTGGATAATCGGCGGCATTAAGAGCGAAAGCCCCAATAAAAACCAACTGCCCAACGCAAAAAAGGCCGAAAATACTTTGGAAAAAGTTTCCTTGGCGTCGGCGTCTTTGGCGTGCGCCAGGAAAAACGGACGCCAGGCTTGGTCGAACATCGAAACCAACAGCATCATAAATACGCCGATTTTAAAATTGGCCTGGTACACGCCCACTTGTTCCAGCCCGGCCAGGTGCACCAAAATGGGTTTGTCGATTACGCTGACGAGCAAGCTGGCCAGCCCCGCCGGCACAAACGGCCACGCAAAGCGCAGCATTTCCTTATACAGCGGCCGGTTTAGCGCGCATACGCCGCCGCGCAGCTCTTTCCATACTACCGGCGACAATAACAACAGCGACGCCAGCGACGCAAAAATGTTCGCCCATAAAATAGACGCTATCCCTTTGTGCAGTACCGCTATAAACACGATGTTGCCTATTACGTTGACCACGATGGAAACCGTCCGCACCCCGGCAAAATACCACGGCCGCCGCTCCAAGCGCAGTTTGGTAAACGGGATCATATTCAGCACATCAAGCAACAGCACCCATACCGCCAAATGCACTATTTGCACGTGCTGGGCGCCAATGCCGATCAGCGCGGCAAACGGTTTGGCAAATATCCATAGCAGTGCGGATAGCAGTACGCCGTTTGCTAATACGCCGTAGAAACAATGCTGGAATACTTCCGTCTTGTTCTCCCGGTCGCTGGCAAAGCGCAGGTAGCTTTGGTCCATCCCAAACAAAAACACGACGTTCAGCAACGCTACCACGGCAAAGGTGGTGGCAATCACGCCGTATTCGCCCGGGATTAAATAATACGTGTAAAAAGGAACCAGACAAAAATTAAGCAGCCGCGCCAGCACGGTGGAAGTGCCGTAGACCAGTGTTTCTTTGCCCAGCCGTTTGAGGTTTGCCATAATGTACAAAAATCCGCGCGGCACCGTTAAACCGAGTAGCCGCGCGGAAAGGTTCCTTATAATTTGACGAACAGAATTTCCAACAACTTTTTGAATTTGCCTTCAATCTTTTTGGTTTCGCTGATGGTTTGCGCGTGCGACAGCGGCGTTTTTTCAATGCCGCAGCCCATATTGCTCACCCACGCCAGCCCCAACACCAAAATACCGCATTGGCGGGCCACCAGTACTTCCGGCACGACCGACATCCCTACCACGGTGGCGCCCCATTTTTTGAACATTTGGATTTCGGACGGCGTTTCGAAATTCGGGCCCGTGGTGGCCAAATACACGCCTTCGCCGGCGTTTACGCCTACTTTTTTGGCGGCGGCAAGGGCGGTTTTGCGCATGGTTTTGTCGTACGCTTCGGACAAATCAAAGAACATCGGGCCGAAGGCCGGGTCGTGGTTGCCGATCAGCGGGTTGTTGCACATAAAATTGATGTGGTCCTTCAGTACGCACAAAGAACCCGGTTTTAATTTTAAATCCATAGACCCTACCGCCGCCGACACGAGCAGTTTTTCCACGCCCAGCATTTTCAGCGTGCGGATGGAAATGGCCAAATCTTTCATCGGGTGCCCTTCGTAATAGTGGAAGCGCCCCTGCATCACCACCACGCGGCGGCCTTTGTAGACGCCAAAAATCAAATTGCCGCTGTGTCCCGGCACCGTGCTTTGCAAGAAACCCGGAATGGACGAATACGGGACTTTCATTTCTTTTTCCAAAGGCGGGATGGAACCGGCCAGCCCAGAACCTGTGATGAGGGCGATTTCCGGTTTAAAATTTTTTGTTTTCTTATTTAAAAAAGCGGCTGCTTTTTTTACTTGCGCCAGTTGGGTCATAATACCTCCGTGTGGATTATAACGTCGTCCGCGCCGGGATGAACGCATTGGGAATGTGTTCTATTTTATCCGGCAGAACGCACAGCACATCAAATCTTATACTATCAAATTTTAAGCCGTTTTCTTGTATGTATACCGCGGCAGTTTGGGCAATGCGCTTTTGTTTGGCGGGGGTAACGGCCCCCAAAGGCCCGCCAAACGCTTCGTAGGCGCGGGTTTTTACTTCGGCAAATACGAGCGTGCGCCCGGCGGAGGCGATAATATCAATCTCTCCGCCGCGGTGCGAAAAGTTCCGCGCCAGAATGCGGTATCCGGCGGCTTGTAAAAAACGGGCGGCGCGGTCTTCGCCGGCTTTTCCGGCAGCGGTGGTGGTCATGGCAAAATGTGGGGGGGTAATAGCTTGTGCACGGGGGCGAATGTTTTGCGGTGTTCCCGGCAGGGGCCCAGCTCGCGCAGGGCCTGCATATGCTTGGCGGTGCCGTAGCCTTTGTGCCCGGCAAAGCCGTAACCGGGGTAGAGCTTGTCCAGCAGATTCATATACCGGTCCCGCGTTACTTTGGCGATAATGCTGGCGGCCGCTATCGCCAACGATTTGGCGTCCCCGTCGATAATAGGCACTTGCCGCAAGGTAAGCCCGGCGGCCGGGTAGGGGCCGTCGATAAGCGCCACGGAATCGGGCAGTTTTAAAAATTTATGCGCCGCGCGGCGCATCGCCAAAAAGGTGGCTTGCAAAATGTTCAGCTGGTCGATTTCGGCCGCCGAGGCGTAGCCTATCCCGTAGGCAACGCCGGATTGCAGGAGGCGGCTGTAAATTTGTTCGCGTTTTTTTTCGGTTAGTTTTTTGCTGTCGTTTACGTCGGTAAATTCCGACACCAGCGCCGGCGGAATAAAACACGCGCACGCCACCACCGGGCCCGCCAGCGGGCCGCGGCCGGCTTCGTCTATGCCAATGATAAAATTGGCCTCTTGGCGAATGGCTTGCTGTTTGTCGAAATCCTGTAACGGGGTAGACATAACTTTATTATAAATTATTTTTCTTATGCGTTGTATTAAAAAACAGGGCTCTCCCTCACGGCGACGTACGGTTGTTTTTTCAAATAAGCCAGCGGATGGAGAATCAGTTTTTCGTATAGGTATTGTTCCTTCCCTACATTCGGTGTGCCGGGTATCTGCGCCAGGCGAATGGATAAATTCAGTACGACGGTTTCGGTCATCGGCCGGCCGCACAGCGACCAAAACTGTTTGAGCGCTCGGAGAGGGGCACCTGTTTGCAGCAATAGTTCTAAGGCTTGCGGGTTAGGAAAATGGATGGGGGCCGGAGGCTGCAGCTCCGCGGAAAGACTTTGAAGCTCGGCCAGCGAAAGCGTGCCTGCCGCCGGGCGCTTGGTTTTGTCGGTTTTCGGCGCCCAAGAAGCGGGAAGACGGAGCTTGCCCAGCTGGGGAGAGATAGAAACCGCGGGCGCTTTGCGAGGAAGAACGGCCGGTGTGGCGTATGGCTGGGTTTTGACCGTCAGGGAGCGGATGACTTTGGGCAAATCCTTTTGCGCCTGGGCTTGCGAAAGCGGCCACCCCGTTAAAAAGAAAAATGACAGAAAAATAAATAACCGGCGATAGGTGTTCATATGGTAGATATTTTAGAACTAAATGCAAAATGAAAAAGGATCAAAAGACCTAAAAATTTTTGGGCCTATGCGTATTATATACTTTCCGGCAAAGGAACCCGCTTCCACAAAAGAGCACGCCCCAAACAAACGCGTCCGAAAGAAGGACATTCCCCGCCAAAGACGTTCCTCCCAAATAGCGCGCCCGGCCGCTTTAAGACGCCCTTTTGGGCGGCTGATTAGAAAATAGAATGTTCCACAATCGTCACGTGTGCGTTGCCCTGGAAGTAGCGCAGCGGTTTTACAATCATCATTTCATACAAATAATCCTGCTGGTTTTGGGCCGGCAAATGGCTGGGGCGCGCCAGCGGAATGAATAAGTTGAAATTGACGGTTTCCTTGACGGGGCGGCCTTCTTTGCCGTACAGCTGGGCCGTGCGCGTTTCGTTTAAATGCAGGTGCAGATTATCGGGCGAGGCGTATTCGTGCGGCGTAATGCGCAGCCACAGGGTGCGGTCCTCGTTGTACATGGCCATTGAGCGGGCTTCTTTGTCCACTACGATGGTAATCTGGCTTTTGGAATGGTTCCCGTTAAGCAAAAATACATACAAATTGGGCAAAAATTCCAGCGGGCCGTTGTAGCGGTAGACGTGATAAAACGATTTTTTCCCTACCTGAAAGGAACTCCGGGCTGTTACGTGCCGGATGGCGGCCTTGGGGTGTTGGGGGTCCAGGCGTTGTTCAAAGGATAATATCAAATTGTGGGGGGCGTAATTCTCCGGCGTGAGGCGGGCGATATTTTTGGTATAGCGCAGGCGCATGCCAGACACGGGAATATGGGGCGCAAAGTGTGTGCGGAACATTTCTTGGTTTTTGATGATAAATTCCATCCGTCTAAATATGCGGTATTGCAGTTTATAATCGTCTAAGCGTTCCACGTTTTTAAAAAATTCCCGCAGGTGCGGCGTGAGGGAAACGAAATGTTGCTTGTAATAGGCCGTAGCCAAAAAAGAAAATAACGGACGGTTTTGGTAAAACTTGCGCAGCCGCCACAAGGCTTGAAGCGCTTGCACGGGTCCGCCGGTTTGGTTTAACAGTTGCTCCGCTTTGTCACGCGGGTTGGCGGCCATCCATTTTTTGTTCTTCCGAGAGCGCTGGGCCGATTGACTGCGGTTGACGGAACGGGTGACGGCGTCCGTCTTAACGGCCGGTGCGGTTACGCCGGCCGCCGGCGCATAAGAAAAGTGGTGCTGCCGCAGGCTTTGCTGTGCACGGGGGGCTAACGGCGCCAGACGCTTCGTAAAAGGGAAATGCCGAATTTGGCTTTCTGCGGCGTGCGGAAAAGCGCTGCGGACGGATTGGCCGCCCATCGACTGGACGATTTTGGAAACATTCTTTTGGGCGTAGGCCGCTGGCTGGGCCACACCGGAAAAACAACATACCAACAAAGTCAGCTGCAACAAGCGCCGTGTGTTCATATCCATATCATAATAAACAATTGCGGGCAGAAACAGGGCCAAAAGACCTACTGCCCAGTAGGCCTGTTTGGGGGCGTGCGCCGATAAGCGGCCCACCGGGCGTTTGGCGCGCGTCGGCCGCCCGGGAGTGTTCCGCGCCGAAGAACCGCCGCGGCGCAGCAGGTGCGGCCGAACGCGTGCCAAGCCTCCCGGCCAGATGCAACTTTTCTCCAAACAGGCTTATACCGCTTGTTTGGGGAATGGGTTAGAAAATGGGATGATTGAACACCTGGACATGCGGGTTTTGCTGCAGCGAGGAAACCGGTTTGAGAATTATTTCCCGGTACAAAAAGTCATTGCGGTTATGGGCGGGCAAGTTCTTAGGGGTAGCAAAAGAAATAGAAAGATTAAAATTTACTTTTTCGCTGATTGTTTCGCCCGAGTCGGAAACCAAATCGACGGTTTTGATTTCGTTTAAGTGAATATGCAGGCGGTCTGGGTCGGCATATTCGTGCTCGGAAATACGAATCCAAACCGTTTTAGCTTTATTGTAAATAGCCGCCGATTTGTTCTTTTGATCCAAAAACACAATAATCGCTTGGTCGGGATTATCCCCGTTTAACAAATAAGAATACAGCTGCGGCAGGTAATCCAACGGACCGGCATATTGACGGATAAGATAATACTTGTTGCCAGCGGAAAATTTGCTCCCGGAGTGAATGTGCCCTATCGGAAAAGTTTGTAATCGGGGATGCATTTTCTGTTCAAAAGAAAGAATTAAATTCTTTGAATCAAATGTTTCCGGGGTTAATTGGCTGATATTGGCAATATAGCGCAGCCGGACCCCGTACGGATTAATGTCCGGGAAAACTGCTTCTTGGAACTCCTCTTTGTGCCGCACCAAAAAGGCCATCCTTTTTATGAGTTCCCTTTCCAGCTTGGGATTATGAAAATCGGCCACCTTTTGAAATAAATTTTCCAAATGAGGCGTGAGCAAAATAAAATGCTTCTGATAATAGACCGAAGCAAAGGCAGGGAAAAAAGAATACCCGGGATATAATTTCTGCAACTGCTGAATGGTGGGCAATACTTTGACGGGATTAACCTTGCCATTTAAAATTTGTTTTATCTTTGCCTGCGGACTGAAGGGAAGGTCCTTATAAGAAGAAGGGAATTTCTTGTTAATAGAGGCTTGAATGGCGCGGTTAATGTCGCTTTGCGCCAGTTTGGAATGCCGGGTGACGCCCCCTTTTTTAGGTTTGGAATGGGCGGGCTTAGCCTTTTTTATTTTGGCGCAAGGGGAAAAATCATCCGCTTTGTATTTGTGCTGCAACTGACGGAAAGCCGCGTTGAGGGAGGCGGATTGCGCCGTTAAATCGGCAGACACCTTTTTAAGGGCGGCTACCTCCTGCGCACGTATCGCCCGCAAGGCTTTCCGGGAGATTTTCTGGGCATTCGCCGCGGGAAGCCCGGCAAGCAACAAAAACAGCAAACACAACGTAAACCGAAGCGCGTAAAAAGTTTTCATACCCTTATCTTAAATAAGAACTAGCTGGGTCAACAAGGGCCAAAAGGCCTACTGGCATCTAGGCCTGGAAAACTAAAAAGTGCCCTGCGCCAGGTCTGGGCCGCCCTGGGGCCGGTCTAGGTGTTCTGCGCCAAGTTTGGCCGCCCTGCGTGCGTTCCCGGCTAGGTGGCCGGGAGCGGTTTCCCGCGCTCCGTGGGGCCCGCGGCGTTATACCTGCGGAGCGTTTCTCCGGGGACAGCGTGTTTGGAAAAATCCCCACGGGTATCATCGTGGGTTGTTTTTCCATCAAGCGTACTCAGCGCAAACAAAACCCCCGCGGCACTAGTAACCGCGGGGGTATGTTCGGAGTTCGTTATTCCGCTTGAATTATTTCGCCTCTTGCGCGGCTTCGGCGGCCGGAGCTTCAGCTTCTCCCGTAGCAGGCACTACTTTTTTAAGTTCCTGCAAGCGGGCGGCTTTACCGGAGAGTTTGGTCAAGTAGTTCAGCTTGGCTCTTCTGACCTTGCCGATTTTTAATACTTCAATGCTGTCCACGCGGGGGGAGTGAATCGGGAAAATGCGTTCCACGCCCACGCCAAAAGAAATTTTGCGCACGGTGAACGTTTCGCTGATGCCGCTTCCTCTGCGGGCGATGACGACGCCGTCAAAGGCTTGGAGTCTTTCGTTGTCGCCTTCCACGACTTTTACTTTCACTCTGACGGTGTCCCCGGCTTTGAAAACCGGAACATTGGTTTTGAGATTGTGTTTAATTTCGTTGATATTCATAAAACTTACTTCCTCCGAATCGTTTTTTTCTTTTGGACCTTTTTTGGCTTTTGAGAGGCGTTTTCAAGCAAATCGGGTCTTAACTGTTTTGTTAGTGCTAAAGATTGTTCGCGTTTCCACGCTTCTATTTCTTTATGGTTGCCGTTTAACAGCACTGCCGGCACTCTGCGGCCGCGCCATACTTCCGGGCGCGTATACTGCGGGGCCTCCAGCAAGTTGCCTTCAAACGACTCCGAGGACGTTACGTCCTCTTTCTTAAAAGTGCCGGGCTGCAGCCGCGTAATAGCATCTATCATCACACAAGCTGCCAATTCCCCGCCGGTTAGGATAAAATCCCCCAGCGACACTTCCAAATCCACCTCGGGATATATCCGGGCGTCTATCCCTTCGTAATGCCCGCACACAAAAATCAGGTGGCGTTTTTTGGCCAGTTTTTTCGCCAATTCTTGGCTGAATACTTGGCCCCGCGGGCTGGTCAAGATGACGTACGACCCCCGTTTGCGCAGCTGGGTAATGGCTTGATAAAGCGGTTCTGCCTTCATCAGCATTCCCGGGCCGCCGCCGTAAGGGCGGTCGTCAATGGTTTTGTGCTTGTCCTCGGCAAATTGCCGCGGGCTAAGCGTGCCCAGTTTGATTATCCCCGCTTTGCGCGCCCGCCCCACAATGCTGTGGCTGAGCGTTTGGTCTACCATTTCTTCAAAAGCGGTGATAACGTCTATTTTCATTAATCTTCCAACTTTAAGGTAACTTTTTTGTCCTGTTTGGCGGCTGCGGCGTTTAAAACAGTGCGGACCGCTTTAATAATGCAGCCGTCTTTCCCAATCACTTTACCTTTGTCGGCGGCGTCCACTTTGGTGGACAGATAAACTTTGTTCTGCTCTATCTTTTCTTCCACTACTACATTTTCCGGCGTGGAAGAAAGCGATTTTAAAAGCAGCGTGGCAAGTTCTTTCATAAACGCCCCGCGCGGTTATTTGGCGCTGGCTTTTTTAATCAAGCTCGCGACGGTTTCGGAAGGTTTTGCACCAACCTTCATCCAATATTCCACTCTGGGCATATTCAGTTTGACTTGTTCGGCTGCGTTCGGGTTGCAGGGATGATACTGACCCAACACTTCTTTGGCTTCTTTGCCCACCGCGGCGGATTTTTCAATCGCTACCACTCTGTACTGGGGTTGGGTTTTTTTGCCGACTCTTTGTAATCTGATAACTACTGCCATTATGACTCTCCTTGTATGCTTTTACGCTTTGCCGTAAAAGACTGATAATTAAATGTCCGGGGCCGCCTGTCTGATTTGCTTGAGGGCCAATACAGGGTCCGCGGCTTTAAAAATTGCACTGCCGGCTACCAACGCGTCCGCCCCCGCCGCTATGGCGAGCGGAGCCGTTTGGGCGTTGATTCCGCCGTCCACTTCCAGCCATATTTGCCGGCCGGAACGCGCGATAAGACCGCGCACCCGCTTGATTTGTTCTTCGCTTTCGGGCAAGAAAGCTTGCCCCCCAAAGCCCGGGTACACGCTCATCACTAATACTAAATCCACCAAGTCCAGCAACGGTTCAATCCGTTCCGGCACGGTGTCGGGTTTGATGGAAATGCCGCTCTTTACTCCTAACCGCCGGATTTGCTCCAGCGCGGTGACGATTTCATCCTTTGCCTCTATATGCACGGTCAGCAAGTCTGCCCCCGCTTTGGCAAAAGGTTCTATAAACAACAGTGGTTCTTCCACCATCAAATGTACGTCTAAAGGTAAAATCGTTTTTCCGTTCAAAGAACTGACGACGGCCGGACCAAAACTTAAATTCGGTACAAAGTGGCCGTCCATCACATCTACGTGCAGCCAGTCCGCGCCGGCCTGTTCTACGGTTTTGACTTCTTCTCCCAAACGCCATAAATCAGCCGACAAAATGGAGGGCGCAACACATATTTTACCATTTGCGGCAGGCATTTTGGAAGGGGTCGTCATTCAATTTCTCTCTCGCGCACTAAAATACCGTCTACAAACACGCGCACCGCCGCGCGGCCCGTGTAGGGGATTTCCAGGTCAATCTTGGAGCCCGGCTGCTTGGTTTCGTTTAACATTTCGGTTTCCCCGGTGGCGTCTTCCAGCGTTACGCGTACGCGGCTGGCGTTTTTGCCTTGCGGCATTTCGTAATGCAGGTGGTAGCTCTTTTCGTCATCCGACGTTTCGCGCCGGCTGACGATGACTTCCAGGTTCGTGCCGGGGGCGATTTGGCTGTCCGCCGCCGGGCGTTGTTCGGCAATGGTGCCATTGGGGAACACGGAACCGGAGTCTTCTTTAATGATTAAATTGATGTTTTGCGCGCTGGCCCACAGCGTGGCTTCGGCCAATTTTTTGCTCTTAAAGTTGGGCACCAGTACGACGCTGGCCGGCGGCGCGCCGTTGGACAAAACGAGCGATACTTTTTCGCCTTTTTGCACCATGCTGTCCGGCTTGGGGTTTTGGGCTACGATGAGGCCTTTTTCGTAGGTCAGCGAATAGGCGTTGTCCACTTTATCCACCAACAGCCCCGCTTGGCGCACGGCCAGCTGGGCGCTTCGTAAGTCAGAACCAATGGTATTGGGGACGAACACCATTTCGTCGCCTTGGCTGATCCACACGCGGATGACGCGTCCTTCGCGCACGGTGGAACCGGCCGACGGAATCTGGCGCAGTACGGAACCCGGAGGAACATCTTGCGCAAATTCTACTCCGGCTTGTTTGATGGCTAAATTATTGGTAGCCAGCATATTAAGCGCCTGGGTGACTGATTTTTTGGTGATGTCCGGCACGGTTACCTCTTTGCGGGTATGCACCAACGCGCCGAACACCCAGTCGATAGATACTAAAATGAGCGCGGCGAAAAACAGCACAACTAGCCCTATCACCACCCATTTGTTGTTGGCGTGCGATTTGGCCTTGTTTAAAAAATCTTCAAAATTTTGGTCGTTGTTAAAAGGCATTATTCTTTAAAAGCACCGTCGCCCGGTTTTAAGCCGCGGCCGTTGGCAAACGCTTCGGCCGGCATCACTTTTTTGCCAGCGGGGTGCACCTCGTTAAACCAGAGGCTTCCTTCTTTACATTTTACTAAAATTCCACGGTTTCTTTCAATGCAAAGCACCGTGCCGGCCGCGGCGGGGGTATCCGTTTCCGCCAGTTCCGTGCGTACCAGCTGCAGCCATTCGGTTTGGCCGTTGTGGGTAAACGGCGTTTTGGGCTTGGGGCCGCACGCCAATCCGCGCACGCGGTTGTGCAGTTGGGCGGCGGTTAATTCGGACGGGCGCAGGAGCGCGTCTTCTTTTTGAAGCATGGGCGCCAGGGTGGGTTCACCCTGCTGGGGCGTTTGGATTAAGTTCCCTGCTTGGATTTGCGCTAATGCCTCTTGCAAGCCTTCCAGCCCCAGCGGGATGAGTTTTTCAAACAGCGTTTGGGCGTTGTCCTGCGGCAGGATGGCGCATTGTTTTTGCAGAAACAGCGGGCCGTCGTCCATTCCGGGGCGAATCCAAAAAACGGAAATCCCCGTTTGGGTGTAGCCTTGGATAATCGCTTGTTGGACGGGCGCCGCCCCGCGCAAGTGCGGCAAGAGCGAAAAATGCACATTCAAAATGCCTAATTTCGGCAACGCCAAAAAATTAGGACGGAAAATTTTGCCGTACGCCACCGCGACGCCCAAATCGAACGGGACGGCGGCGATTTTGTCGAAATCGTCTTTGAGTTTTTCCGGCGATAAAACGGGCAAGTTGAGTTCCTGCGCGCGTTGTTTGACGGGGCAGGCGGACACTTCCATTCCGCGGCCGCGGGGTTTATCGGCCTGGGTGACGACGAGCTGTACGTCGGTTAATTGGTGGAGCAAATCTAAATACGGAACGGACAGCGCGGGCGTTCCAAAAAAAATAGTTTTCAGTTTCGTCATATACTATAATGATAACAAATTTAGTTTTTGCAAAGGGGGCGGGTATGAATTGGCAAAGCCTGGTTGTGGGTGCATTGGCTTTTTTGATTATTGGGTTGTTCCATCCGATTGTTATTAAAGCGGAATATTATTTTTCCAAAAAGATCTGGCCGCTTTTTGGAGTGGCGGGAATTGTGTTTTTGGGCTGGGCCTTGGTTACCCCGGGCCAGATACTGGCGGGGGCTCTTTCGGTAACGGGGTTTACGTGCTGGTGGAGTATTTTGGAATTGTTTGAGCAGGAACAGCGGGTAAAAAAAGGCTGGTTTCCGCAAAATCCAAAACGTAAAAAGAAACCGTAACAGTTGCGTACCCGTGCGCGGCATAAAGCAGTTTATGCCGCTCCATCCGCCCATAAAAAAGCACCCTTGCGGGTGCTTTTTAACTGGCGGAGAGGGAGGGATTTGAACCCTCGAAACCTTGCGGTTTACAGGTTTTCGAGACCTGCTGTTTCAACCACTCACACACCTCTCCAATTACGCCATCGCCGAGTGGCGGGCCTCAGGCGTCTATCCATATTATACCAAACTTCCGGGGTTTGTGTGGGCGTGTATCACAGAGAAAATTATTTTGCGGCGTTTTTGGGGGACGCCTCACTCTGGGCGGGGGCGGAATTATCCAAAGAATTTAAAAATTCCAAGGCGGCTTTTTCGAACCATTCCGGGCTGTCGTGTATGCCCGTAGGCGAGAAAAATTGCTGTGTGCCTGCGGGCGCTTTGACCGCCAGGGCGCGGCTCATCGTCCAGGGGACGGTGCGGTCCAGGCGGGAAAACCCAATCAGCATAGGCGCACGGACTTGCACTATCAGCGGGATATTGTCGAAATTTTTATTCCATAAGAGCGGTTTTAAAAATAAGGGCAACACCGTAGCGCCCCAGGTTCCGTCATATTTTTGGGCCAGCAAATAAAAACCCATATCCGCCATATTGGTAAAAGGACTCTGCAAAATCACGGCCTTGAACGGCAGCTTGTTATAGGTGGCCGCTACGTATAGGGCCGGGGAACTGCCCAACGCAAAACCCCATAACACAATTTCCTTGGGCAAAATATGTTGTTTGAGCATTAACTCGAACAGCGCCGCTTGGGAATCTTTGTACATATTTTGCTGGGAAGGGGAACCTTCGCTTTTGCCGTAGCCGCGGTAGTCGAACAGAAAAATGCCGAAGCCCCGTTTGGCATACGGCAGGACAAAATCCTGGAATGTATAGATGTTGTATTTGCTCCCGTGGAAGAACAACAAGGTCGGTTTGCCGGCTTGGGCGGGGTGATAAAGCGCATAGAGGTTGTGGCCGTCTGCCGTGCGGAAAGAGATTTCTTTAAACGGCGTTTGGAGCGAATAAATCTGCCGGGACGGCTCGAATATAAAATGGTCGGTGGTGCGATCAAAAAATACCGCCCAGCACACAAGCAGGAAAAATAAAATCAGCGTAGGAATATATTTTTTCATATTGCTAAAACCCTATGGTTTATCCTACCATAAAAACAATTTTTAAGAAAGATTTTTTAAAAAATCATTTGCGGCTTGGGCGGCCCAGGCAAAGTCATCGTGTCCGCCGGTTGGAGATAAAAACCGTTTGGCGTGGGGGATGTAATCCGCCAGCCGCGCGCTCATCCGCCAGGGAATGGTGGCGTCCGTGCGGCTCATACACGCCAGCACGGGCAGTTTTAGCGTACGTGCCGGAGCCGTATTTTCAAAACGGTTGAAATACAAAAACGGCGTAACTGCCGCGGCAGACAGCCGGTAGAACCAGGAGGACGGGTCATACGCGTGCGTCCACAAGCAAACGGCCATATCGGGCGTACTTAAAAACGGGCTTTGCAAAATAAGCGCTTTGAAAGGAAGTTTATGCAGAGTGCTGGCCGTGTATAAGGCGGGCGCGTTGCCCAGGGAATGGCCGTAGAGCACGATGTCTTGCGGGCGAATTTTTTTGACGTTCATCAAATACCGCGCCGCGGCCAGGGCGTCCTCAAACACGGTTTTTTGCGAAGGCCGCCCGCGGGTAAGGCCAAAGCCGCGGTAATCAAACATAAACACGCCGTATCCCAGCGGGGCGTAGGCTTGGGCAAATGTTTCAAAGTGCGATACATTCCCGCCGCGCCCGTGGAAAAAAAGCAACGTCGGAAAATCCTTTTTGGCGGGCAAATATACCCCGGTGATTTTTTTGCCGTCCGGGGCGTCGAAAGCGGCGTTTTCAAACGGCAGTTTGAGCGGCCACCGCTTTTTTTGCGGACGGAACACGATATGCGCCCCCAGGCGCGCTAACACATACCAAATAAAGGCCGCGGCGGCCAAAAGAATCAGCCAAATCATACTTATATTATAGCTTTTCCACTAGTTGGGACGCATTTAGTATAATGAACAATATGAATAAGACATATATAAAAAACGCTTTATTTCGAACGGATTTTTTATCTGCTCTGCCCCCTTGGGCGGGCCCACTGTGCGGCCTGATGGGGGCGGCGCTCTTTTTGGCGGGGACGGTGTGTTTTGTGGCGTACAACTGGGGCGCCTGGGGCACGCTTTATAAATTTGCCTTGCCGCTTATTGGGCTGGCGGCCTGTGCGGCGGCGGCGTACCGTTTCGGACTGGAAAGCGGTACGGGCAAGGTGCTTTCGTTTGCGTGCGGGCTGTTTGTAGGGTTGTTTTGGGTAGTGTACGGCCAAGTGTACCAAACGGGGGCCTTTGTGTATGAATTTTGCCTGGCCTGGGCGGTATGCCTGGTGCCGCTTGCGCTATTGGCGGGGAACCGCTGGCTGTGGCTGCTGTGGGCGGCGGTGTGCAACGGCTATATGATTTTGTACGGTGATTTGTGGATATGGACTATTTTTAATACGGGCTGTTTTTCCGTAAGCGAATGGAGTATGCTGCGCAGCGGAAAAAGAGGATTATTTTCTCTTTTCTTCCTGGCAGCGGCGCTGTGGTTCTGCCTGCTGTGCGGCCTGTTTGGCGGGTGGAGTATACATTTTTGGGGCAGTTTGGGGCTGATGATTCTGTTGGCGGGATATGCGTGGCGTTTTCGCCGCGGGGCGGCACAGCTGGGTTTTTGTGCATTTGCTTTGGATATTTTGCTAATCAAGCAAATTGTTTCTTGGTTTAACATAGAAAATGAAGTAGTTTTGGTGTTAGGGGTTCTTTTTGTTTTTGTGCTGAGCGCCGGGGCGGTGTATGCCCTAAGCCGCAGGGAGGAATGCCGTGACTAATACGGAAACCAAACTGCCTTTTATGGTGTCGGCCCTGTTGGCGGTGGGGGCGTGGCTGGCGTGTTTGTTGTCAATGCTGGTAATGGGGTTGGCCAGCGTCCAGCTGGCAGGCGCGGTGCTTGTGGGCTTTGCCGCTGTGTTTACCTATAAGATGGAGCGTACCAGTGGGCTATCCCGTGTGTTTTTTATGCAGGTGGCGCTGGCGTTTTCAATCTGCGGCAAAGGGATGCTGATTTTTGGCTTGATGGAGTTGTGGCCCTCAACTCCTTTTCAGCGGTGCCTTTTGATGTGGGGCGCTACGGCGCTTAGTTACCCCGTTTTTACCCAAAAATTAGACCGCACAATTATGGCATTTGGCAGTGTGTTGATGGCGTTTTTGGTAGTGTTTGAATATCTGCCGGCATTGGTACCCTATATGGAACCGGCTGCCATTTTGCTGTTTGTGTTAGCTTATGTATTGTTTTTCGTGCCAAACGAAAATATCCGCCCGATTGCGTGGGGAATGCTGCTGGCCTGCACGGTGCCGTTTGCGCTGTTGCTGTTGGGCGAAGTAAAAACCTTTCTGCCGCAGAATGCTTTGGCGTTGGGGGTCTGCTTGGTCGGCGTGTACGCTTGGCGCGCGCGGGAAAAATTCCATATCGGGGTGGCGGCGTTGATTTTGGTGCTTTCGTATCTGACGAATAACGGTACGATGATGGGCGCGGCGCTTTTGGCGTTAGCTTACAGCCAAAACCGGCTGAGCCTGAAAATTGTGGGAACGGCGGTGTTTGGGCTGTCGCTGGTGTGGCTGTACTATCATATGCAAACGACGCTGCTGGTAAAAAGTTTTTACCTGTGGGCTTCGGGCCTGGCACTGCTGGCCCTGTATGTCGGGCTAAAGAGGAGAAACTATGCGCGCTAAACTCTTTTTAGGGGTTTCGTTGTTGCTGACCGTTTTGTTGGGGGGATATGCTTCCTATACCCAGGCCGCGCGGAAGAACGCGCCCGTGTTTTATTTTAAAATCGCCCCCGTGGACCCGCGGGCGTTACTTAGCGGGGATTATATGTCCCTATCCTATGATATAGAAAACCGTTCCGATGCGCGGGAAAACCCGATGTTGTTCTATGCGGCGGAAAACGGCGTGGTGCAAACGGAAAAAACGAACCAGCCGGTAAAAATTGCTTACCACGGATGGCGTTTTAAATTGCCGCACCAGTTTTATTTCCAGGAAGGCACCGGCAAAAAATACGAAACCGCCGTTTACGCCAAAATGCGCCGCCTGCCGGACGGACGTTTTTTGATAGATGCGTTGACGGACGAACAATTTAACGAAATTAAATAGAGGTTTTAGTATGAGCGAAAATTGCAACCACGATTGCAGCTCCTGCAGCGCCAACTGCTCCAGCCGCAAACCGGGCCAAATGCCCAAAGACAAACCGCATTTGAGAAGCCGCATCAAACACGTCATCGGTGTGGTGAGCGGCAAAGGCGGGGTAGGTAAATCCTTCGTCACCGCGTTGCTCGCGTCGGAAATGACGCGCCGCGGCTACTCCTGCGGCGTGCTGGACGCCGATATTACCGGCCCCTCCATTCCCAAAATCTTTGGCATACACGAACGCGCCACCGGCGACCAGGACGGCATTTACCCCGTCAAAAGCCAGGAAGGCGTACAGGTGATGTCGCTAAATTTACTGCTGGAAAAAGAAACCGACCCCGTCATCTGGCGCGGCGCGCTGATTACGGGCACCGTACGCCAGTTTTGGACGGACGTCATTTGGGAGGACGTGGACTACCTGTTTATTGATATGCCGCCCGGCACCGGGGACGTGACGCTGACCGTCTTTCAAAGCCTGCCGGTGGACGGAATTGTGATTGTGTCCTCCCCGCAGGAACTGGTGCAGATGATTGTGGGCAAGGCCGTCAAAATGGCGCAGATGATGCATGTGCCGGTGTTGGGGCTGGTGGAGAATATGAGTTATTTAAAATGCCCCGACTGCGGCAAAGAAATTGAACTCTTTGGCAAAAGCCGCGCGGAAGAAATGGGCAAAGAATTTAACATTTCCCCCGTGATGCGCGTGCCGCTAAACCCCGCCGTGGCCCAGGCGGCTGACGAAGGCCGCATAGCGTTCGTGCGCGAGGACGCCGTCGCCCCGTTGGCCGACAAATTGGCCGCCCTATAAAAGGCCTATTTTTCCAATAGGACCATTAGCCCTTTCTAACTGGGGCTAATGGCCCTTGCTTGTAGGGGGGATATTTTCCATAATCTAAAATAAGACTTTTTATAAGGAAGGATGCACTATGCGAACATTTCTTTGTTTATTAGCCGGAATTTTTATGTGCCATACGGCCGTTGCCCAGACGCCTGCCAAAGCCGGCACTGCGGCCGCAAAAGCCCTTACTGCCAGCGGAGAGAAAGCGGCTGTCGGCGCATTTAAAAAAATACCGTCGGCGGCTGTTAAGGCGCGGGCGACCGGTTCGCTCCGCCCGACTGCTTCGGTCCGCCCGACTGGTTCAGTCCGCCCGACTGCTTCGGTCCGCCCGACTGGCCAAGCGACGGCCAAAAGAAGGGTCAAAGGCACGGTGCACCCCGGCACCGGCAAAGCTGTTTTGAATACAAACGCTTTGGAAAGAGCCGTCACCCAGCAGGCTCTGGCCGCCAAAAAGGCCAAACAATTCGCCGCAAAATCCATCCGCCGGCAGGTGGCAAGCGGCCGCCAATCCGCCGCGTTGCTGGACCAGATTTTGCAGGTATATCCTTCCGCGGTGCGGGCCGATTTGCTGCAAGATGAATTTTTGACGCTTACCGTGCGCCGCGGCGTGGTTCCGTCGTCCCGCCAGCTGAACCAAGCCTTGCCGCTTTTCCGTACCGATTTAATCCGCCGCATCCAGTTGCTGCAGCAATCCGCGTCCGCCGAGCCTTCGCCGGAGGTATTGCAGGAAGCCGCCCGGGCGGCGGCGGATGTCAGCGCGCTTGGATTTTACGGTTCGGAAAAAGACGCCCGGCTGATTTTGGATTTCTACCGTTCTTGCGCGTCCGGCGCGTTGGAGCCGGTCGCTTTTACGGCTTCGGCCCGCGCCCTGACCGCGTTAAAGGCTTATCCGTTCCTCCAGCAACTGCTGGCGTCGGCACGGCCCAGCTACGCGCAGGAGCAATTCGCCGCGTTTGCCGCACAGCAACACCTGCCGGTAACCGTACTGCTGGCCAAAGAAGCCGCGGCTAAAACCGATTTTTCTGCTTGGGAAAAAACTTTTTCCAAAGTTAGCCGCGTGGCCGCTATGCAGTTGGATGTGTCCGCCGATGCTACCCAAAAATACTTGGCCTTAAAACCCTCTCGGGCAGTTTCGGCGCCGAAACACGAAACCGCTGCCTCCCAGCCCAAGCCTGCCGCTGTCCAGGCCGCTGTAACCGCGGAATCGGTCCAGCCAGAGCCTGTGCCGGCGGATGTGCAGCCGGCTTCTGCCGCGCCGGAAAATAATCCGGCCGAAACAGCCGCCGCCGATCATTCCGGCGTGTTGTATGCGGGGCTCCCCGTGATGGAGTGGGGCAGAAAAATCGCTAATTGGTTTAAACCTTCCCAAGAAGGAAAGCCCAAATCGGCGGCTAAAAATAACGGGGAATATCAACCCGTTGTGCCCGTGTTGGACGAAATTCCGCGTGCGGGCCTTATCAGCAGGGAATATCCTTCCGGCTTAAAGGACGAAGAAGGCATCATCCGCAATTGGATGGAGTACTATACAAACGGTTATTTCCGTCCGCGCGACCAGGTGGAAGCCATCGAAGGGATGTCCGCCGCCAAAGCAAACAACGTGATGGAATACTTGTATTATATGCCGCTGGACGAAGCCGAACGGGTGATTTTGAACCCCATCCGCGAAACCGGCCGCCTGCCCGACTTTATGTATGACGACCGCTTAATTGTGGGTACTAGACGATTGCCGGCCGGATACTACAAAAACAAATTTAACGAGAACGTCAGACGCTTTGTGGAATTGGCCGAAGAAGACGGTTCCATCTACACCCACAATGTGGAATTGATTGACCTCGCCACCACGATGGCAGATTACAGCTTTAAACAAGGGTTCCGTTATAAAAACGATCCGCGGATGACCGCTTGGCTGCGCCATAACTGGAAAGAACTCGTGGACGAAATCCGCGGCCGCGGGTTGAAAGCCGACCGGAATTTAATCAACCGGTTGTGGCGCAAACACATTCGGTTGGATGACGGAACTTCCGTAAGTTTGAAAGATTATTTTACGCAAACGCGCCCCACCGCCTTCTTTGCCGAAGGCCGTATGCCGGAATTCTTCCTTAACAGCGAGAAATGGGTCGCCTGGGAAAACGAACGGCGCGACTTGGCCGAAGCGGAATATATCAGCCAATTCAAATCGCCCAATTTTTCCTGGTGGGATAAATTCCAAAATTGGCTGGTGCTGGGCAAACCTTCGAATTTCCTGACGCTGGACCAATTCGGACAGGTGATGACGGCGCAATACAAAAAATCTTTCAGCGGGAGAATGGTGGAGGGAGAAACCATCCAAATCAATAAAAACGTGCGTATGAGCGAAGCCGTGCGCGTGAGCGAGGCCGATTATGTGGCCGGGGTTTCCCCGTCTGTGTTGGAAGACGCCAATCCTTCTTCGCTGACGATGCAAATCAATAATTTTGACAAAATCGGCGGAGTGTGCCAAATGTCGTTTGCGGACGGCGGTTACGCCGGCCGCGTGCGCGAAGGCTATGACGGCACTTCTACCATACACCGTTTTACGCCGGTAAATTTTGAACACGTCCGGGCGGTCACGTTTAACGTGGAAAACCTCCAGCCGCAAGTGGTCACTTTAAACTCGGTGCCTTATTTGAAAGATTTAAAAGCGCCTGATTTGGACCAGGTTCGTGCCGGCACGATGGTGAGCGACGGGCTGGACCCCACCCGCGATTTAATCGGCGTGCGCCAGGCAGAAGCCGCGCTGACGAAAATCCCGCATTTAAAAGCCACCATCTATCCCCACGCCCGCTTGATTGGCTACAAGGGGGAACGCCCGGCTTATTTAAACGGCGGCGGCCTGGCGGGATATTTGGCCTTGTTCACGCCGGACTTTTACCCGGTTAAAACCGTCTATCGCCTGCGTTTTAAAGGGATGAAACCTTATTTGGAAAAAGAGTATTTCATCCGCAAAGAAGTGCCCGCTTTAGCCGGCTTGGTGCACCGCGACCGCCTGACCTTCACCCAGCAGCTGCAGGATCGGGTGGAGCCGAATGGTTCGGTTGAAAAAACGCAGGAACCAGCCACTGCACCGGAAAAATAGAGCGTTTTTCCCTTAAAAATCCCCGTGTTTTGGCCGCACGGGGATTTTTTGTGCCCTTTTCGCTAAATTAAATGTTAGAATGTGCGTAGAGGGAAAAAAATGTCTATTTCATTAAGTAAGCTGGCTGTTGCTGTCGGCGATTCGCCGACTTTAAAAATAAATGCCAAAGCCCGTGCGCTTAAAGCCGCCGGAGAACCCGTTATCCATCTGGGAGGCGGGGAACCTACTTATCCTGCACCGCAAGCCGCGGTGGACGCGATTATCCAAAAAGCGCAAAGCCGCAAAATCAAATACACGCCTTCTTCCGGTACGCCGGAATTAAAAGAGGCCGTGCTCGCTTACACGCAAGCCCATTACGGCCGCCGCTACGAACCGGCCCATGTGATTATTTCTGCCGGCGCCAAGCAAGCGCTGTATAATTTTTTGCTTTCGGTGGTGAACCCCGGGGATGAGGTTATCTTCCCTGCTCCGTATTGGGTGAGCTACCCCGAAATGGTGCGGATGGCGGGGGGGACGCCCGTTATCGTGCGCGGCGAAGGCAGAGAACTGGCCGCAACCGCGGAACAAATTTTAAAAGCCGTTACCCCTAAAACCAAAGCCATTTTAATTAACAGCCCCTGCAATCCGTCCGGCCAAATTTACAGCGAAGATTTTATTAAAACGATCGTAACGTTTGCCGAGGAACATCAAATTTTCCTGGCGATGGACGATATTTACCATCAACTTGTGTTTGACGGCAAAAAAACGCCTAATCCGTGTGCATATGCGCGGGAAGGAACTAATTTGGTTATCATCAATGGGGTATCCAAATTGTACGGGTTGACGGGGCTGCGCATCGGCTGGGCCGTGTGCGCCAATAAAGAACTCATCGCCGCGATGGGCCGTATGCAGGCGCAAAGCACTTCTTGCAATTGCGATTTGTCCGAAGCGGCCGCCGCCGCCGCTTTAAAAGGCGACCAAAGCTGCGTGCAGGACCTTTGCCGCATCTTGCAGGAAAACCGTGATGTGCTGTTAAAAGAAGCGGCGCAGATTCCCTATGTGCGGGTTCAAAAACCCGCGGGGACGTTCTATTCGTTTATCGATTTTAGCCACTACAATGCCGATTCCAACGCGTTAGCGCAGTATTTGTTGGAAAAAGCCTTGGTGGCCGTAGTGCCCGGTGCCTCCTTCGGAGCGGAAGGGTACTTGCGCATCAGTTATTGTGCGGACCAAGCCTCTATTATAGAAGGCATGCGCCGCATCCGCTGGGCGCTTGATAAGACGGCTCCGAAAGAAATAAAAATCGGGGATAAATTATTTACGAGGAATTAATATGAAAACACTGAATGCTCAACCGGATTTTTTTAAACCGGATTATGGATTGGAACACGCTGGTATCAGCACCGGTAAAACCGTTTATTGGAACTATTCCACGCCGGCTTTGTACCAGCAGTCGCTGTCCCGCGGCGAGGCCAACATCGTTTACGGCGGCCCCCTGTGCGTGAGCACCGGAAAACATACCGGCCGCAGCCCCAATGACCGCTTTTTCGTGGAAACCAAAGACATCGAAGGCAAACTGTTCTACAACAAAAGCAACAAAGGCATTAAGCCCGAATATTTTGATAAAATCTTCGCTAAAGTAAAAGAATATGTAAAAGACAAAGACCTCTTTGTGCGCGATGCGTACGTCGGCTCCAGCGAGGCCTCCCGCTTGAAAGTGCGCGCCATCACCGAATGCGCCTGGACCAACCTGTTTGTAAAAAATATGTTCATTGAACCCAAACAGGAAGAACTAAAAGGCTTTGTGCCGGAATTTACGTTAATCTGCCTGCCCAAAATGAAAGTGGACCCCGCCACCGACGGCACCTTGACTGAAACCGCTATTTTGATTAACTTTGAGAAAAAGATGATTCTCGTCATCGGTTCCGAATACGGCGGCGAAAACAAAAAAGCCCTCTTTACGGTGATGAACTTCCTCTTGCCGCAAAAAGGCATTATGACGATGCACTGCTCCGCCAACGTGGGCGACAAGCAAGACAGCGCCATCTTCTTCGGGCTCTCCGGCACGGGCAAAACCACCCTGTCGGCCGATATTACCCGCGGGCTCATCGGCGACGATGAACACGGCTGGGACGAAGAAGGCGTCTTTAACTTTGAAGGCGGCTGCTATGCCAAAGTAATCAAGCTCAGCCAAGAAGCCGAACCCCAAATCTATTCCACCACCCACCGCTTTGGCACCGTGTTGGAAAACGTTGTGTTCGACCCCGAAACCGGCAAACTGGACTTGGACGACGATTCCTTGACCGAAAATACCCGCGCCTGCTATCCGCTGAACTTTATTGAAAACGCGGTGGAATCCAAACGCGCTACGCACCCGAAAAACATCATCTTCTTAACGTGCGACGCGTTCGGCGTGATGCCGCCTATCTCTAAATTGACGCCCGACCAGGCTTTGTACCACTTTATCAGCGGCTACACCGCCAAAGTGGCCGGCACCGAAAAAGGCGTAAAAGAACCCACCAGCACCTTCTCCACCTGCTTCGGCGGGCCGTTTATGGCGCTGCATCCGTCCGTGTATGCTGAACTCTTGAAAAAGAAAATCAAAGAACACAATGTGGACTGCTGGTTGGTCAACACCGGCTGGATCGGCGGGCCGTACGGCGTGGGGCACCGCATCAGCATCAAATATACCCGCGCGCTCTTAAACGCCGCCTTGGACGGAAAACTGGCCAAAGTGCATTTTATCACCGACCCGGTTTTCGGCTTCCAAATCCCGACGGAGTGCGAAGGCGTTCCTTCCGAAATTTTGAACCCGATAAACTCTTGGGCCAATAAAGAGGAATATATGGTAAAATATGAGTCCTTGGCTAAGTCGTTTATTGAAAACTTCAAAAAGTACGAAGACGGCTGCTCTAAGGAAGTACTGGCCGCCGCGCCGAAAGTGAAATAAGCGCCCGCCGGACGAAATTTTAACGGAGCCCTGTTGCCGGGCACCCCTTACAATAGGGCTCCAAATATAATAGAATCTAAGAAACGATATTTTTCGTATTAGTACAACAGGAGAATAAGCAATATGGCAAAAGCAAATGCAAAATTTATGGCCCCTTTAACCCCCAGCGCTGAATTGGCGGTAATCGTAGGTTCCGCCGCGCTGCCGCGCACCGAAGTCGTCAAAAAGATGTGGGACTACATCAAGAAAAACGGCTTGCAGGACGCCAAAAACAAACGTATGATTAACGCCGATGACAAATTGGCCGCCATCTTTGAAGGCAAAAAACAAATCAGTATGTTTGATATGAGCAAATATCTTTCCAAACACCTCTCCAAATAAGGTGCGCTGAAAGTTTTGTAAAACCCCGCTCAAACGAGCGGGGTTTTTTTGTATACCGGGCGCGCTTTTTCTGCGGGAGTGTACCGCAAATCCCTACAAACTGCTACAATAAAAGTATGAGCGAAACCACGTATCCCAATGACGGCTTGCGCCAACTGCTGGAAGGATACCGCCATTTTTTTAAAGGCAATCCGCCGCGCAAGGGTTTTTGCGCTTTGCACGCGGAGCAAATCGCCCATACGCAAAACCCGCATTCAATGGTCATCAGCTGTTTCGACAGCCGCGTCTGCCCGGAGGCAATTTTTGCCACAAACGACGGGCATATTTGCGTGCACCGCAATATGCTCAACCAGGTGGACCCGAACGACGCTTCTATGATGGCATCCCTGCGTTTTGCTGTGGAAAGCCTGCGGGTGCAAAACATTGTGGTGCTGGGGCACAGCAATTGCAATGCCGTGGCCAAATTAAAAGATTTAGCACTCTTGCCCCAGGAAATTTCCGCCTGGCTCGGCGGCTGCGGAGCAACATATCGCGGCGACAGTTACGAAGAAGCCGTCAAAAACAATGTGCTAGACCAGTTGCAACGTTTGTCCTGCTTGGATTTTATTGCGCGTGCGGTGCGGAAAGCGCAACTGCACTTGGAAGGGATGTTGTTTCATATTCACTCAGGCAGATTGGAACGGTATGATGCCGTTCAAAATAAATGGATTTTTATTGAAACGGAGGAATGATGCCGGCTGATTTAAAAGCAATGTATGAAGGTATTTTGGCGGCTTGCGGCGGTGCGGAAAATATCACCACGTTAGGTTGCTGTATGACGCGCCTGCGCTTTACGGTAAAAGACGAGGCGCTCGTTTCCCCGGAGGCTTTGCGCCGGGTGAAAGATGTGGCGGGATATTTTTATTCCGGTTCCCAGCACCAGTTGATTGTGGGGCCTTCTACGGCGGGCAAGCTGGCGGCTTATTTCAACGAACGCCACGCGTTTGCACCGCTGAATGTGTCGGGCGTTTATGTACCGCCCCCGACCGAGGAAACCCCGTCCGTGGGCGATGTAAAAGCCAACAAAAAGGCCGTGCGTAAAAAGTATTCCAGCCGCATCAGCCGCGTCTGCGCGGTGATTGGCAATATCTTTTTGCCGCTGATTCCGGCGTATATTGGCTGCGGGCTGATCTTGGGGATTACGAACATCCTGTCCAAGACGCTTTTGGTAAACGACCCGAACCTGACGGCGCTGCTTGGCGTATTTGGAAACGGAATTTTCTTTTATTTAAACGCCATCGTCGGCTACAACGCCAATAAAGAATTTGGCGGCACGCCGGCTTTGGGCGTGGCGTTTGCCGGTATTTTGAATATGCCCGCGCTTTCCAATGTAACGCTGTTTGGCCAAACTTTCGTGCCGGGCAAAGGCGGCGTGATTGCCGTGCTGCTCGTATGTTGGGCGGGCAGCTGGTTTGAAAAACGGCTGCGCGCGCGGATAAAAGGCAGTGCGGAAATGTTCCTTACGCCTACGCTTACCGTGTTGGTGGTGGGGTTTGTTTCCCTCTTGCTTATTCAGCCGATTGCCGGGTGGCTGTCGGACCAATTGGCCCTGCAAACGCAAAACGCCTTAAAGCACGGCGGCGTGATTGCCGGCGCGCTTTTGGGCGGCACATTCTTGCCGCTGGTGATGATGGGCATTCACCAAAGTTTGGTGCCCATTCACCAGCAATTGGTGGATACTTTGGGCGCAAACCCGCTGTTCCCTATTTTGTGTATGGCCGGCGCGGGGCAAGTGGGGGCTAGTTTGGCCGTGCTCTTGAAGACCAAAAACAACCGTTTGAAAACGATTGTCAAAAATGCGCTGCCCGTGGGTATTTTGGGCGTGGGTGAACCGTTGATTTACGGCGTAACCCTGCCGCTTTTCAAGCCGTTTATCGGCGCGTGTTTGGGGGCCGCCTGCGGCGGTGCGGTGATTGCCGCGTGCCACGTTACTTCCGCCATTCCGTTTGGCGTGTCGGGCGTGGTGCTGTTCTTGGCGCTTTCCAATTTGCACAGCGTCATTTTTTACGGTGTGGGTTTTTTGGTGTCGCTTGTGGCCGGGTTTCTCATCACCTGGAAATTGGGCTTTGACGACCCGCCCAACGAGGAAGAAAACTAATTTTGCCAAAACCCCGCTTGCAGGCGGGGTTTTTTATGGAGGGCTGAGCCCTTTCAGCCGCCTGAGTATGAACGGGATGAACCAAAATAAATGTCCGCCCGGATGCTCTCCTGCGCGCAATAGGTTTGGATTTCTTGGCCGAGTTTTTGCCAATAATCGGTGGGTTCTTCCTGCAAAAAGACCTCGGTGTAGAGCGGCATATATTGCGGATAGTGCTGGGTGACAAAAGCCAATACTTTGCGCTGGTAAGCGGGGCGCATATTTAAACTGTCAAAGCCGTAGCGGTCCGTGTAGGGGCGGGTGAGTTCGATAAGGGCTTTCCAGTCGCTGATCCCCGGGAAAAGCGGCGCTCCCATTACCGCGGTTTTAATACCGGCCTCGTGCAAGGTTTTTAACGCGTTTGTTTTGTCCGCGACGCTGCCGGCGCCCGGTTCGGCCAATTGGCGGAAAGATTCATCTGCCGAAGAATAGGAAAAAGCCACTTCGCAAGTCGGAAATTGTTTGAGTAAATCCAAATCCCGCAGGACCAACGGGGATTTGGTCAAAATATATACTTGCGCTTGGCAGAAAAGCAGTTGTTTAAGCAGGCGGCGGGTGAGCTCGTACTGTTTTTCGTAGGGGTTGTAGGGGTCGGTTACGGAACTGAGCATTACGCGTGTTCGGAATAATTTGGCTGGGCGGAGGGGAATGTCGCAGAGTTTGACATCCAAAAAATCGCCCCATTCTTCGCAGTGGCCGGTAAATTTGCGCATATATTCGGCATAGCAATACACGCATTTGTGCGGGCAGCCTACATAAGGGTTGATGACGTAATCAAACCCCGGAATTTTGGATTTTGACAGGTAGGTTTTGACAGGTGCAGTAGCGATGTTGATCATAACAGTGTTTCCCTGGCGAAATATGATTATATAGTGTACAATATCTAAAAAAGGAGAACAAAATGCTTTCGCCAGCGGAAGGATCATGGTGGGATTGGCTGAAAAATTTTTTTAATCGTAAAGCCCGCCGCCGCGCCTTATACCAAAAATTGGATGAGCAAGCTGCTAACGGGGACCAGAATGCCCGTTATAAATTGCTGATGCTTTATTATGACGAAGGCCCGGAGTATTATCCGTTGGTGTTCAAATGGACTGTGGCCGTGGCTAACCAAGGCGAAGACTGCGGCGTAATGCTCCAAGCCGCCGAAATGTACGCCGCCGGGCACGGCGTCCCGCCCAACGACGAAAAAGCCTTGCTGTGGTTTGAGCGTTCCCTTTCGTTGCATATTATGCTAGGTAAGGACTCTCCTTTTTCCGTCGAAGCGGCCAACTATATCCAGGAACAAATCCAGCAATTGCGTGATAAATTGGGAAAAGAAACGCCTTAATCACGGCGTTTTTTTCTGGGAGGCGGCTCCGGTTTGGCGGAGCTTTTTTTATGGGCTGAAAAACTAATCTAATTCTGCCTATACGCAAAGGCGTTGGTTCGTGTACAATAGAAGTAGCGCATAACTTCGCGGAAAAGGTTTTTCGGGGTAAGGTGTTTTTTGTGTCCGCACGCGCAGGAGCCGATATATGCAAGAAAAACAAGAAAGCCGTTCCGTGTGGTGGGAACTTTCTGCCGCCGGGCCGTGTATGTTGCTTAAACGGTTGATTAACCGGCATAATCACACGGCGTTTGACCCTTTTTCGTGGCTGGCGGTTTGCTATTGCAGCCCGGAATTTGACCGGGCCGACATCATCCCGCCCCCCGTGCAAGAAGACCGCGAAACGCTAAACTATCTGGTCACCGGGCTGGTGGACCCGCCCGATTTGGAAGATGAACAAATGGGCGCGGCCACTACTTCGCGCTGGGTGAGCGTAGTGGGCGGCCTCAAGCAACTTTCGCCCACCCAAAGCGTGTATGTGCTGAATATGGAACTGTGGATGCGCGTCATCCCCGGGACGGACGGCGGCGGCAAACGCTGGGAGTTTGAAAGCGAGCATGTGCCGCTGGTGCGTACCTCCGGGGCCGAAGTGCGCGTGCTGTGCGGCCAATACCAGCACCGCGAGGGCGCTATTGCCCAGCACCCTTTGGGTACCACCCTCTTGGATGTGACGCTTCTGCCGGGCGGATCTTTTGAGTATACCGTCCCTAAAGAAAACACTTCTTTTGTTTATGTGTTCGGCGGGAAGGTGTGGTTCGGAGAAGAGGAACAGATTTGCTGCGGGAAAGATTCCCTGCTGCGCATCTGCGGCGGAAAAATTACGACCGCGTCTTTTGCCTCCGGAGGGAGATTTTTATTATTTACGGCCCGCCCCGTTTCACGCAAAATGCCGGTTTCCTGCCCATCGGGCAGTGTCGTATGCCCGGTGCGCAAATAGCGTGCGGGGTACTTGATTTTTAGATAAAAGACAATTAGAGTAAACATATATTCGCCATAAGGGAGAGTGTATGCGAAAGTGGACCATGTTGTGTGTAGCGTTATTGGCGTTTGCTCCGCTGCAGGCACAAATCCAGCGGACGTATCATTATGGTGTGGTGCCGACGGAAAACATCACCACGTTTGAAGTGAACCCTTCCATCACTGCGGTGGATGACAGTGCCGGCATTTCTTCCACCCAGCTGACGCTGAAAACGTATCACGTGATTAACGAACGTTTCAACTGGGGGGTGGAAGTACCGTTGGTTAGGTATGAGTCGCCGGATAAGTCGGTCAATGGGTTGGGGGACATCTTAGCCAACATCACCTGGACGCTGCCCGCCGAGAACCTGTTTGGCTTCGGCGCTAAGATGGAATTTTTCCTGCCGACGGCTACCGATAAACGGTTGGGGTCCGGCCAATTGCAGGCAAGCCCCTCGGCGTTTGTGCTGTTGGCTTTTCCAGGCGGGTTTTACGGCGCGGTGGGATATAAACATTATGTTTCCGTGGTGGGGGATCACGCCCGTGCGGATATCAATATGGGCCGCTGGCGCGCCAATATCGGCTATACTTCCCCAAACCAGTGGTGGGTGCTGACAAACTTATATTATTACGTGGATTACGAAAACAGCGGGATGGCGGAATTTATCCCGGAATTGGAAGTGGGTACCTTGGTAAACGACGGGACGGCTTTTTATGCCAATGCCAGTACGCACGCTGCCGGCAACTGGAAAACCAAAGATTGGAGCTTTGGCGTAGGATTTAAATTGCTGTATCTGTAAGGAAAACGATTGTATTTGCAAAAACAAGCCCGCTTTTAAAAGCGGGCTTGTTTTTGGGAGGGAAAACTGGTAGCGTTTTTCATTTAAAAAACATATTCTTTGTGCTTCTTTTCATTTCCGATTATTTCCTTTCGTGTATAGGGAAAATGGACATAAAAAAGCCCCTTCTATTGCTAAAAGGAGCTTGTATAGCGAAATGCGCTCGGCGGGAGTCGAACCCACATTTCCAGCTTCGGAGGCTGACGCTCTATCCATTGAACTACGAGCGCGCAAATCTGTTTCTTCTATTTTATCAAAATTCTGCGCGTCGGGGAACTAGGCTTCCATCGGCGTATCGGTTTGGGCGGTGTATTTGCGCGGGAAACCCAGCCAAATGGCCAAGAGCGCACTCACCCCCAGCAAATACGGATAGTACAGGTATTTCATAATCTGTACCGGGGATATACCCGATAAGCTGGCCGCCATTAACAGCTGTGCGCCGTAGGGGATAATCCCTTGTACAAAGCACGAAAAAATATCCAGCAGGCTGGCCGCGCGGTTGGGCGCAATGTGAAAGCGCTGGGCGATTTCTTTGGCAATCGGGCCCGCCATAATAAGCGCAATGGTGTTGTTGGCCGTGCAGAGGTTGGCAAAACTTACCACGCCGGCAATGCTTAGTTCGGCCCCTTTGCGCGAGCGGATTTTGGCCGTCATTTTTTGGATAATCCACGCCAGGCCGCCGTTGTAGCGGATCATTTCCAGCATTCCGCCTGCTAAAATGGTTACGATGATGAGCTCGCCCATCCCGTTGATGCCGGCCCCCATAGAGGTTGTCCATCCCCATATGTCAAACGCGCCGGTGAGCATCCCTATCACGCCGCACAATATCGTTCCGCCCAAAAGCACCACCATCACATTTACGCCCATCACTGCGGCGGCCAATACGATAAAATACGGCAGCACTTTTACCCACGAAATATCACCCGCCGCAAAAGAGCTTTGGGCGCTGCTTCCCAACAGAATATACAGAATGGTGGTCAAAACGGCAAACGGCATAACGATATGGAAATTGGTCTTAAATTTATCCGCCATTTTGCAGCCCTGTGTGCGGGTGGCCACGATGGTGGTGTCGGAAATGAAAGAAAGGTTGTCGCCGAACATTGCCCCGCTGACCACTACCGCACTCATTAACGCCGGGGAAATGCCCGTCTGCGCCGAAAGCCCCGCCGCCACCGGCGTGAGCGCCACAATGGTTCCTACCGATGTTCCCACCGATACCGATATCACGCACGCCGCCAAAAATACGCCCGCCGCCAGCACGTTGCCCGGCAGGATAGACAGCGTCAAATTGACGGTTGCATCCACCGCGCCCATTGCTTTGGTTGTTTGCGCAAACGCGCCTGCCAGGATAAAAATCAGTACCATCAGCATAATGTTGGAGTTGGCGGCCCCTTTGCAAAACAGCTCAATGCGGTTATGCAGGGTGGCACCTTTGCTCATCCAAATAGCTACCACGGAGGACAAGACAAAGGCCACAGTGATGGGCATTTTGTAAAAATCTCCGGCCGCCAGCGATACGGCCAAATAAGATACTAAAAACACCGCCAAGGGAATAAGGGCCAGCGGATTAGGGGTAATGGGTTCCTGTTTCATAATGCTCCTGTGCCGGGCAAAATAAATCCGCCGGGAAAAATGCGTCCGGCGGACGGCACAAGTTAAGATGTCTATCTATATTATACATTTTGCGGAGAAAAAGTGCGAAAAAACAAAGGTTTTCTCCGTATATTTCCGTACTATTGGTTGGCGGCGGCGTAAATGCGCAAGATGTCTTCTTTGGCCAGCGGTTTTAGTTTACTGAGGGTGCGGGTGCCGCCGCGGCTGCACCGGTCGGCCAGTTCGTGGAGTTCTTCAAAGGTCAGCGGCCGCCCCATTAGCTGCGGCAGGCTGACCGGCATTCCCAGCGAGGAAAAAAACCGCACGGTAGTTTCTATCCCTTCGCGGGCGGCGGTATCAATATCGGTCATTGTTTCCAGCCGCCATACATTACACGCGTAGCGTGCAAAACGGGCCGGGTCCTCTTTGTACACATACAAAGCCCAGGCTTTCCACATAGCGGACAAACTTTCTCCGTGCGCCACGCCAAAGCGGCCGCTCAGTTCGTGCCCCAGCTGGTGGATGGCAAATTCTTTTTCGGCGCCCAATCCCGTTAGGTTGTTGTGCGAAAGACTGCCCGCCCACATCAGTTCGCTTTGGGCTTGATAATCGGCCGGATTTTGCACAGCCATAGGCCCGTAGTGTATGACCGTGCGCATCAGCGCTTCGGCCAGCGCGTCGGTCAGTTCGTTGCCCTGCATCGGGGTAAAATAGCGGTCCAGCGTGTGCATTAAAATATCGGTTACGCCGCAGGCAATTTGTTTGGGGGAAAGGGTAAACGTCAATTCCGGGTTCATCAGCGCAAAGCGCGGGCGGTTAAAGGGCGTGTTGAGGCCGCGCTTGTCCTTGCGGGAATCGTCGGTCAGCACGGCGGAGTCGCTCGTTTCGCTGCCGGCGGCGGAAAGGGTCAACACGCATCCCACGGGCAGGGCCCGGGTGACGCTTTCTTTGCCCAGCCAGTAATCCCAAATATCCGTGCGCGGGTTGGCGGCGCCGATGGCTACGGCTTTGGCCGTGTCAATCACGCTGCCGCCGCCGATGGCCAACACAAAATCGGCCCCCATCTCTCGGGCCGTCTGTATGCCTTGGCGGGCAAACGACAGGGTGGGGTTGGGCTGCACGCCGCCTAGGAGTTTAACGGATAATCCTGCGTCCAACAGCGATTTTTCTACCCGCGCCAGCAGGCCGCTTTTGGCGGCGCTTTTCCCGCCGTATAGCACCAGCACGCGCGTGCCGCCGTATTTTTGGATGGCGCTCCCGGCGCGTTCTTCGGCGTGGGAGCCAAACATAATTTCCGTCGGAGCATAAAAAGTAAAGTCCCGCATAGCGTTCTCCTTCAACCGTTAATAGAAGTTTATTATATAACACTTTTCCGCTTTTGGGACAAGAAAAGTGATAAAATATCCATACCCAGGCCCGCAATCGGCCCCCAAAAGGACTGTCCGGTGCCTGTGCCGGAGGAAACGATGAAAGCCGCTATTCTGACCATTGGGGATGAAATTTTACTTGGACAAATTTTGGATACCAATTCCCGCTTTATGGCGCGGGAGTTGGCTAAGCTGGGGGCACAAACGGTGCAAATGCGTTCCGTGTCCGACGAAAAAGACGCCATCCGGCACGCCGTGGACGAAGCCCTGCGCCAAGCCGATGCCGTGTTTGTAACCGGCGGGCTGGGCCCTACGAAGGACGATTTAACCAAAAAGGTATTGGCGGATTATTTCGGCACGGAGTTGGCTTTTAACCCGCAGGTATACGCGTGGTTGGAAGAAATTTTTGCCGCCGACCCCAAACGCTTGAACGATTATAATAAATCCCAAGCCTGGCTGCCCAAGGCGTGCGTGCCGCTTCGCAATTTAAAAGGAACCGCCAGTGGAATGTGGTTTGAAAAAGACGGCAAAGTGTTGGTATCCCTGCCGGGTGTTCCGTTTGAAACGGAATACTTGTTCCCGGCGGAAGTTTTGCCGCGGTTAAAAGCAAAGTTTCACGGGCTTTTGCTGCGCTACCGAATGGTGATCGTGTACGACATCCCGGAAGCCGAACTGGCGATGAAGCTGGCTGATTTTGAAAAAAAACTCCCGTTTCATATGTCGCTGGCTTATTTGCCGTCTGCGGGATTTGTGCGTTTACGCTTAACCGCCAAAGATGAAGCCGTAGAGCGATTGAACCCCTATTTTGAAACCTTGCTTAAAGAACTGACCGGCCTTCCGTACGAAGAACAACAAGGCCAAACGACGGAAGAAGATATCGCCCGCCGCTTGCGCCAAACAGGGCAAACCGTGGCCTGTGCTGAAAGCTGCACGGGGGGAAACATTGCGCATTTGATTACGTCGGTTCCCGGCGCGTCGGCTTACTTTTTGGGCGGTATAGTGGCGTATTCCGATGAGGTAAAAAAGAATGTGCTGGGCGTACGCGCAGAAGATTTGGAAAAATACGGCGCCGTCAGCGAGGCCGTAGCCGTGCAAATGGCGCAAGGCGCGCGGCGGGTGACGGGGGCGCAGTGGGCGGTGTCCACCACCGGCGTAGCCGGGCCGGACGGCGGCACGCCCGAAAAACCCGTCGGCACCGTATGGATTGGCGTGGCCGGGCCGCACGGGGCGAAGGCGCAAAAATTTGTGTTTTCCCACACGCGCGAGCGCAACATCGGGCGGTCGTCGGTAAAAGCGTTGCAGCTGCTGTTGGCGGAAATGGAACGTAACACGGCTAAGTAAAGCGCCGCTAAGCGGAGGAAAAGATTCGTAACGTTTTAAAACCGGATTAAATCCGGTTTTGTGTTTGGCGTTATATTTTTAATCCTGTTATTTTTTTAAAGCAAACTGTCCAAGTGTTTGCGCAAATCCGCTTCGGAAAATACGCCCGCCATTCGGTGCACAATTTGCCCTTCCTTTACAAACACGAAAGACGGCACCCCGCTTACGCCAAATTTGCGCGCCACCGCAGGCGCCTGCTCTACATCTATCACTAAAAAAGCGATTTTATCCTGGTAGTCTTTCGCCAATTTGTCTATCAGCGCCTGCATATGATGGCAGTGCGGGCACCACGAAGCCGCAAATTCCACCATTTCCGCCCGTTCAAATTTTTTATAGGCTGCTTCAAAAGACGCTTTTGTTACCGTTAATTTTGTATCCATATATTCCCCTTGTATAAGTATAGTTTAATGCGTGGCATTTGTCTTGTTGTTTTTCGGACTAGTCGGAATCCGGAGTAATATAAAAGAAGGCTTGACAAAATTATTATACGCTCGTATAATTTTTATACAAGTGTGTAAGAAAGGAGCGCTTATGGGAAGGACTGCTGCCGGAAACGATGAAAAACTGCTGCGTGCGGGCATACAGCTGGCCCGGGCTAAAGGGCTGGGCGGGTTTACCGTGCGGGAAGTGTGCGCGCGGAGCCGGGTGAATTTGGGGATGTTTCATTATTACTTTACCAATAAAGACAATTTCGACCAGGCTTTGTTAAGCAGCCTGTACGAAACTTTGATGAAAAATATCCGTTTGGAAGTGTCGGAAAAACAGTCCGCGCGGGAAAATGTACTGAGCATTCTGTTGGCCATTCAACGCTTTGTGCGCGAAAACCGCCGGATGCTTTCTTCGCTGGCGGGGGATGTGTTCAGCGGCAACGCCAAAATTATTGATTTTATCGGCCGCAATTTTACGCACCATATTTCCCTGCTTTTGGCCCAACTGGAACGGGCCGAAAAAGAAGGAGGGTTGGTTTTAAAAGACGCCGCCAACGCCGCTTTGGTGCTGGCGGTGCCGGTGGTGTTCCCGCAGTTGGTGGCCGGGTTGGACGAACGGGTGCCGCTGCCGTGGAAGGGGCGTGTGCGCCCGTCGGTAACGGCGTTGTTTTCGGACAAAGGCGCCGAGGAACGAATTAAAGTATTGGTTAATGCCGTCTTTAAGGGGGGAAAATGAAAAAGTGCCTGGGGGTCTTTTTAATCTTATGTGCCAGTGCAGGGGTGTGGGCGGCCGAGGTGAAAGAGTTGCCGCTCCGCGCGTGCGAGTCGGCCGCGCTGGAATTTTCGCCGGCGGTCAAAGCGGCGCAGGCGCAGGCCGCTTCGGCCCAAGCCGCGTACGAGAGCACGCGGGGCAATTTGTATCCGTCTTTATATTTGGACGCGGCGGGCAGCTGGACCTCGGAAGTGCCGCAGATGCAAGTAGGGCCGCAGCTGTTTGAGTTCGGCAGCGAATGGGGCTATTCCGTCGGGCCGACGCTGGAATATGTGTTGTTTGACAACGGCGCGCGTTCCTCTGCCGCCAAAAGCGCGCAGGAAGCGTATCAAAGCAAATTGGCCGAGTACGACTTGGCCCGCAAACAGGCGCTTTTGCAGGTGCGCCAGGCGTATTTTTCCATCCAGCGCGATTTGGAAAATTTGTTTTTGCTGTCTGAACAATTAAAAGTAGCCCGCAAGCAGTTGGCGGATGTACAGTCGGCGTATCAGGCGGGGGCCAAAAGCCGCCGCGATGTGCTGTTGGCCGAGAAGCAAGCCCTTCGCGCCGCCGTGGACGCCAGCGCCGCCCGCGCCGAACTGGCGCGCGATTTGCGCGAACTTTTCAAGCTGACAGGAACCGATTTTGGCATTGACCCGCACTACCCGTTGGACTGGCGCGTGCGCGAAAAACTGGAAGGGAATACTTCCGCCGTCATCCGCGCCGACGACCCCGCCCAAACGGTGCGGCAATTCGCACCGTTTGCCCAACTGACTTTTGATGAAGATACCCCGCGTCTGGCCGCGTACGATGGGGTGATTAAATCGTACGAATACGCCGCGCGCGGCTATGCGGCCGCCGTGTGGCCGCGGGTGGGAGTAAGCGCCGGCGCATACGCGCAATATCCCAACGGGCCCATCCAAGAGGACGTTTTCTTGGGCAAAGCGGGGCTTTCCCTGCGCCTGCCCTTGTTTGAAGGGAAAAAGAACCGCAGCCAGGCCCAGGCTAAAGAACGGGCCGCCGACGCCGCGCGCGAACAAAAGCACGAAACGCAGGAAGCGCTAAAAGCGCTTTTCCTGTCGGCCAAAGATTCGCTGGGCGCACTGGATATAGAAAGCGGTTTGGCCCGGCGGTTGGCGGAGAAATCTTCTCAGTCCGCCGATTTGACGTACCAGGCGTATAACGCCGGCGCCGTGACGTTTTTGGAAGTGGACGACGCCAACCTCTCCGCTTTGCAAAGCCGGATTATGTTAAACGAACTCAATATCCGCCGTCTGAACGGCTTGGCCGTATTGGACAGTTTAGGGAAATAGGTGATTTATGAAAAAATTAATTTCTGTTGCAGCCGTTATTTTAATTATCCTAGTCATCGTGGGGCTTTTGTTCCTGCGGCGCACCCCGTTTGCGTACAGCGGCGTGGTGGAAGCGGTGGAAGTGGATGTGCCCAGCCGCCTGTCCGACACGATTAGCGAGCTAAACGTACAGGAAGGAAGCCCCGTGGAAAAGGGCGAAGTGCTCGCCCGCCTGGACTGCCGCGATACGCGCCTGAAAGCCGCCATCGCCCAAAAAGAATTTAAACGCGCCGATACGCTGTTAAAAACCACCGCCGGTTCGCGCGAAAATTACGACTTGAAAAAGCATCAAAGCGATCAAGCCGCCCTGTACGAAAGCTGGTGCGACATCACCAGCCCCCTTTCGGGCAAGGTACTTTATAAGTACTACGAGCCGGGGGAATTTATCGCCGCCGGACGCAAGCTCGTAACCGTGGCCGATATGGCCGAGGTGGACGTGTGGGTGTATGTGGAACACGATTTGCTGGCCCGCCTGGCGGTGGGGGATAACGTAACCGCCTTGCTGCCCGAAACGGGCCAAACGTTCCAGGGAACGATTTTGAGCATCAGCGACGAAGCCGAATTTACCCCCAAAAACGTGCAAACCCGCCGCGAGCGCGAACGGCTGGTATACGGCGTTAAAACGCGCTTTCACAACGATGCGGCCCGCACGCTTAAATCGGGGATGACGGTGGAAGTGAAATTCCCGGAGGCTAGATAATATGCCCGCCTTGCGCGCCGACGTCCGCCAAGTAAGCAAAAAAATGGGCCGCGCGCAGGCGCTTAGGCAGGTCAGCGCGGGGTTCGGCGCGGGGCAGGTGCACGGCATTATCGGCCCAAACGGCGCCGGCAAAACAACGCTCATCCGCGTGCTGGCCGGGCTTTTGCAGCCGGACGAAGGGAGCGTGGCGTATGACGAGAACGGGCAGCCGTTGTCCGCCGCGGACGTCAAACGCGTAACGGGGTATTTCCCGCAGGAGCCCAGCCTCTACCCCGATTTGACGTGCCGGGAACATTTGGAATTTTTCCGCGATTTGTACGATTTGCCGCAAGCCCCTTTTGAACGCCGCGCCGAGGAACTGCTGTATGCTACGGGGATGACCCCGTTTACAGAGCGTCCCGCCGGCAAACTGTCGGGCGGAATGTATAAAAAATTGGGGCTGATGTGCGTGCTGTTAAACCGCCCCAAACTGTTGTTGTTGGATGAACCCACCATCGGGGTGGACCCCGTCAGCCGGCAGGAATTGTGGGATTTGGTATACGGTTTTGCCGGGAAAGAAATGACGGTTATCGTCAGTACGTCCTATATGGACGAAGCCGGCCGCTGCGGCCAGGTGCACGTGCTTAGCGGCGGGCGGATGCTGGCTTCCGGTGCGCCGCAGGAAGTGATGGCGCATTTTGGCGTGACGGATTTTGCCGAGATATTTTTGAAAAATGAATAAAACCGATATAGTTATCAGCGTAAAAGATTTGACGGTGTCGTTCGGCTCTTTTAAAGCTGTAGACGGCGTGAGTTTTGACGTGCACCGCGGCGAAATTTTCGGTTTTTTGGGCGCCAACGGCGCCGGCAAAACCACTACCATCCGCACCATTTGCGGTATTTTAAATCCGTCGGCAGGCTCCGTAACGGTGGACGGGCAGGATGTGTCCCGCTCCACGGCCGTGCTAAAGCCGCGCATTGGGTATATGTCCCAAAAATTTACCTTATACCCCGATTTAACGGTGCACGAAAATATGCGCTTTGCCGGCAGCCTCTATGCTATGAGCCCCAAACAAATTGACGAACGTTCCCGCAAACTGATGGAATTTATCGGCCTGCCGCAAAATCTGCCGGACCCGGTCAGTCATCTTTCCGGCGGGGTCAAGCAAATGGCGGCGCTGGCTTCCGCTCTGCTGCACGACCCGGAACTCGTGTTTTTGGACGAGCCGACGGCCGGCACGTCGCCGCAGACGCGCGCGGCGTTTTGGGCGCTCATCCGCCGCTTGGCCGAAATGGGCAAAACCGTTTTCGTAACCACCCACTATATGGATGAAGCCGAATACTGTGGGCGAATTGCGCTGATGGAGCGCGGCAAAATCATTGCGCTGGGCACGCCGCAGGAACTGAAAGAAGAATTCTTCCCCGTCAAACCGTTGGAAATCTCCTTCAGCGCGACCGTACAGCACGAACTGCGCGAAGCGCTTAAACAGGCGGGGATTGTGTCGGCCGTGTTTGGCAACAATTTGCGCGTGCGCGCATCGGACCGCGCCGTTTTGGACCGCGCCTGCGCCCCGTTTGCGGGCCAGTTTGACGTGCGCGAAGTGCCGCCCACGCTCGAAGACGTGTTCCTGCAGGCCGTAAGCGGGAGGGAAAACAAATGAACTTTTCCTGGCGGCGCGCCAAGAGCGTGGCTTACAAAGAGTACAAACACATCCTGCGCGACCCGTTTACGCTGGCCGTGACGCTCATCTTGCCGATGATTTTTGTGGGAATGTTTGGCTTTGTGATTGATTTGGATTATAAGCATATGCGCGTAGCCGTCCGCGACAACGACCAAACCAGCGTTTCCCGCCGTTTTTTGCAGGAGATGGCCTCTTCCGGATATTTTGATTTGTCGCCCGTCCATACGCCCGCCGCGGCCGACCGTGCACTTGAACAAAATGCAAGCCCCGCCCTGCTGGTTATCAAGCGCGGCTTCGGGCGCAACATCCGCGCCGCCAACCCCGAAAAGCCCGCCCAAGTGCAGCTGCTGGCCGACGGTACCGATAACGTGCAGGCTAGTATTATGGGCAGTTATATGCAGGGTGTGGTGCAAAAAGCCAATGCCGTTTTTATGCGCGATAACCCGGAACTCGCCGGCGGCGCGGAGGGTGCCGCCCGTTTGGCGGGCGGGCAAATCCGCAGCCGGTTTTTGTTCAACCCCGAGCTCAACAGCCGCTGGTTTATCGTGCCCGCGCTGAGCACGATTATCATCGGCTTTTTGGCCATCGTGCTGACGGCCCTTACCGTAGCCAAAGAGTGGGAAAACGGGTCGATGGAACTGCTTTTATCCACGCCGGTTCGTCCGTCCGAAATCGTGCTGGGCAAGCTGGTGCCGTATTTTGTGCTGACTTTTTTAGACGTGCTGGTCGTATTTGTGCTGGCGGTGTATGTGTTCCGCATTCCGTTTTTGGGGAGTTTCCTGTTCTATATGGCGGCGTGTTGGGTGTATATCACGGGCGCGTTGGCGCTGGGGCTGGTGATTTCCGTCGTCACCCGCCAGCAACAGGCGGCCATTCAGTTTGCGTTTGCGGTGGGATTGCTGCCGTCGTTTATTTTCTCCGGGTTTATTTTTCCGATTGAAAATATGCCCGCGTTTTTCCAGTATTTCACGGCGCTTTTCCCGCAGCGGTGGTTTTTGCTCATCAGCCGAACCGTGTTTTTAAGCGACGCCGCCCCCGCCACCCTGGCTGCGGCCTTCGGCGCGATTGGACTGTTTGCCGCGGCGATGATTTTGCTTGCCGTGCATAAATTTAAAACGGATGTGGAACCATGAAATTGCGCGCACGTACCATAAAAGGATTTTTTGTTAAAGAAATCATCCAAATTCTGCGGGACCCGAAAATGATTATGGCCATTTTCTTTATTCCCGTGATGCAGACCATTATGTTTGGCCTGGCGCTGACCAGCGAAGTAAAAAACATCAAGTTTGTGGTCGTTTCCAAGCCGGGCAAAATCGCGCAGGAGCTGGAAAGCCGCGCGCTGGCTTCGGGCTGGTTTACCAAAGTGTCCGGCATAAACGGCGCGCAGGTGCCCGACCCGGAGGAGCTCATCGCTTCCCATAAAGCCGAAGCCGTGCTGGTGGCTCCGCCCGAAGGGTTTGAAAAAGCCCTGGAACGCGGTTCGAGCCCTATCCAGCTGCTGTTAAACGCCACCAACGCCCAGCGCGCTCAGCAGGTAAACGGATATGTCCAGCAAATTGTGGCCGAAGTCGCCCGCGAAAACGGATACAACTTGGGCGGCGGGCTTATCTCCCTGGATATGCGCGTGCTGTTTAACCACTATATGGATACGACGTCGTATATGATTCCGGCGTTGCTAGTGATGTCCACATTCATCGTGCTGCTGGTGGTGGGGGGAATGTCGCTCGCCAAGGAAAAAGAAACCGGCACAATGGAAAAATTAATCGTATCTCCTTGCAGTGTGGAAGAAATTATGGTGGGCAAAACCTTGCCGTATTTTGTGATTGGGCTGTGTATTGTGGGGCTGATTTTATTTATCGGGGTGGCGGGGTTTGGCATTCCGTTCCGCGGCGATTTATGGCAGATTGCCGTCAATTCGGTGCTGTTTACGGTTTCCGCCCTGGCCTGCGCCCTGCTTATCAGCACCGTCGTCCATACCCAGCAGCAGGCCATGATGGCCAGCGTGCTGTATTTAATGCCGGCTATTTTGCTTTCCGGGGTGTTTTTCCCGGTGGCCAACATCCCGGCTGTTTTCCGCTGGCTGTGCTACTTGAACCCAATGATGTATTCCGTACTTAACTTCCGTGCTATTATCCTAAAGGGGGGCGATGCCGGCTTCTTTTGGCAGAACTGCCTGTGGCTGGCGGTGCTTTCCGTCGTACTGTGCACCGCGGCGTACAAAAACTTCAAATCCAAACTTAACTAGCCGTTTGCCGCCCCCTGTGCGCGCGCGTGCAGGAATGGGGATAAATTAGTAAAATGGTAATGTATGGAAGTAATCGTATTTATACCCATTTTATTTTTCTCCATTGTGCTGCACGAGTTCGCGCACGGCTTGGCCGCATACCGCCTGGGCGATGACACCGCTTACCTAAGCGGACGCCTGACGTTAAACCCCTTGCATCACGTGGACCCTATTGGTACCTTGGCCGTGCCGGCCTTCTGCTGGCTGGTGGGGCTGCCGCTTTTTGGCTGGGCCAAACCGGTGCCGATTAATCCGCTGCGGATGCCGTCTCCTCGTAAAGATATGGGCAAAGTGGCCTTTGCGGGGCCGGCTTCCAATCTGTTATTGGCGGTGCTGTGCGTGCTGGTGATGAAAATTTTTATCCTTCTGCAGGCGTCTTTCGCACCCCAAACGCTGCAACAGCTGTTTGTGTTTTTGCAGTATGCGATGTTTATCAATATCTTTTTGGCCGTATTTAATTTAATCCCCATCCCGCCGTTGGACGGCGGGCGCATCGTGACGGCCCTGCTGCCCGTGCGGGCCGCGCTGAAGTACGATGGCTTTTTCGGCCGGTACGGAATGTATGTGGTGCTGTTTTTGATTTTGACCGGCGGTGTGAAATATCTCCTGCTGCCGCCTACGATGCTGTTGGTGGGGATTTTTTCCAAATTTTTAATGTAATAAGAGGTTTCTATGGCAACTGATAAAATTGTACTTTCCGGTATGCGTCCGACGGGCAAACTGCACTTGGGCAACTTTCACGGGGCGCTTAAAAATTGGGTGGCCCTGCAGGATAAGTACAACTGCTATTTCTTCGTGGCGGATTTGCACTCGTTAACCACCGCTTACGAGCACACCGAAAACCTGGCCGAAAACAGCCGGCAAATGCTGGTGGATTGGCTGACCGCCGGGCTGGACCCCCAAAAATGCACCATTTTTGTGCAGTCCGACGTGCCGCAGGTAAGCGAACTCAATACCCTGTTGGGGATGATTACCCCCTTGGGCTGGCTGCTTAGAAACCCGACCTACAAAGAACAAATCCAGGAACTGTTGAAACAAAAATACGCCGGCCAGCTGGATGAAAAATCCTTGGCGGAAAAAGTAAATTCCATTGCCGGGGACGAAGAAATATCTTCTTTTGGCTTTTTGGGTTATCCCGTGCTGATGGCGACGGATATTTTAATCCAGCAGGCTTCCTACGTTCCCGTGGGAAAGGACCAAACCGCCCACCTGGAAATCGCGCGCGATTTGGCCCGCCGCTTTGCCGAAGTGTACGGCGTAGAAGTATTCACCGAACCGGCCCCCTTGTACACCAACGTGGCCCGCGTGCCGGGCATCGACGGGCGGAAAATGTCCAAATCCTACAACAATGCTATCAGCTTGGGCGAAGAGTTGGATTCCGTGCGCAAAAAAGTGATGACGATGTTCACCGACCCGAACAAGAAAAAAGCCAACGACCCCGCCAACCCCGAAGGCTGTGTCGTGTACGCCTTCCACCAGATTTATAATCCCAACGCCGCCAAACGCTGCGAAGAATGCAAAGCCGGCGCCTTGGGCTGTGTGGCGTGCAAAAAAGAGTTGTTCGCACTGATGGAGCCGGAACTCAAAGCGTTTTCCGAACGCCGCAAAACGTTTGAAGACGACAAAGCCCAGCTCGAAAAAATCGTGGCCGAAGGCAAAGAACGCGCCCAAGAAAACGCCGCCAAAACTTTGGCCGCCGTCAAGAAAGCAATGCGTCTGATGCATTAAGAGGATTTTATGCTAGCTCCTGCGCCGATAAATGTTCATATCAACGTGTTCGAAGGTCCGATGGACCTGCTTTTGCACTTGATTAAAAAAGACAACTTGGACATTTGCGACATTAACATCGCGGAAATCACCCAGCAGTATTTGGATTATTTAAACGTGATGAAGGAGCTGAACCTGGAAGTGGCGGGCGAATTTTTGGTGATGGCCAGCACGCTGATGCAAATTAAGGCCAAAACGCTGCTTCCTTCCCAAGCTCCTACGACGGAGGACGAAGGGCCAAATCCCGTCAAAGAATTGGTGGCCAAGCTGGTGGAATACCAAAAATACAAAGAAGCCAGCAAATTTTTGGAACAGAAGTTTGAAGAAAACAAAGATAATTTTTACCGTTCCGCCCCCATTTTTGACAATGGCGAAAAAGTCATCAACCTGCAAATGTTTGATTTGCTTTCCGCCGTCAAGCGCGCGTTTGAACGGTTGGACGAACGCAAACGCATTGAACTGCTCAAGGTGGAAGAATTCCCTATCGAAATGAAGATGGAGAAAGTGGTAAATATGTTGGCGCGGCGCGAATGGGTGTTGTTGGATGATATCTTTGTGGGGGAAACCAAAAAACGCGGGATTATCACCTGTTTTATGGCTCTGTTGGAACTGATGAAAATTAAAAAACTCATCGCCCGCCAGGACGAAAAACTGGGCCAAATCCGGATTTATTTAAACCCGGAAAATAAAGACAAAGATTTTAAAACCTTAATGCACGGCGAAGAAAAATAGCCGCCCGGAGGAATTTTTATGCCAACTGAAGAACAACTGCAAAACCAAGCCACCGTTTCTGAAATGCAGCCGGACGCCGTGCAGGAACCGGCCGCCGAAACGCTTTCCTCCGCCCCTGCGGCCGCTGACGGGGCTACGCCGGAAACGGCAGCTGTTGCCGCTTCACAGGAGGAAGCGGAAGAGCTGGCCCAGGTAAAAGCGGAAGAGCCGTCCGCTCCGCAAAACCCCGATGAAGCCGATAAACCCTTTGAACTCGTGCCCACCAGCGAGTTTAAACAAATCGTGGAAACGCTTTTATTTATTACGGACCGCCCGTTAAAACCCACCCGCATCGCCGATGTTATCGACGGCGTGGACGCGCGCCGCGTGCGCGAAATGATTTTGGAAATCCAGGACGATTACCTCTGCCGCAACAGCGCCATCCAGGTGGTGGAAGTGGGCGGCGGGTTTCAAATGTCTACCAAGCCCGAATACGGCCGTTGGGTGCGCCGCCTGTACAACGAAAAAATGACCACCAAACTTTCCAACGCCGCGTTGGAAACGTTGGCCATTGTGGCGTACAAGCAACCGATTACCCGCGCCGAAATGGAAGCCATCCGCGGCGTGGACGTGGCCGGCCCGCTCGAACGCCTGTTGGAGCGCTCGCTCGTGCGGGTGGTAGGCAAGAAGGACACCGTCGGCCGCCCGATGGTATACGGCACAACGGACGAGTTTTTGCGGATGTTTGGCCTTAATAAAATTTCCGAATTGCCCGATTTGCAAGTATTTGCCGCCAAATCCCTGCGTGAAAAACAGGAAGATTTACCCTTCGGCGAGCCCTTGCCGCCGCTGGCCGAACCGGCTATCATCCCGCTGGATGAGCTGGAAGGAGAGGAACGCCTGGAAGCGCTGGATTCGTCGGCGGACCCGTTCTTTACGCGCAACAGTTATAATAAAGGTGATTTCTTCGGTTCACCTGCCGAACCGGAGCAACCCTCGGCCCAGCCGGACGCTTTTGCCCCAACGCAGGACGCCCAACCGGCTGCCTCGGCCGAACCGAATGAAGCGGCGGAAACGGACGAAAAAGCAGCCACCGCCGTTGCTGCCCAAACCACGCCGGAAAACCCGGCCCCGCCGGACCAGCTGCAAAACCAGGACGTATCCCAGGAGGAAAAATAAGTATGAATATCGTTTTAGCCGCAAGCGAAGCATTCCCTTTTTGTAAAACCGGCGGTCTGGCCGATGTGGTCGGCGCCCTTTGCCAACAATTTGCTATGCGCAAAGGCAACAAAGTGTTGTTGTTCCTGCCGCATTACCGCAACATCGTGCGGGTGTCTTCCTTAAAAGTAGTACCCGGCGTGTATTTAATCCCGATTGGCGACCGCATCGAACAAGTTTCCCTTTCCTATATCAATTGGGGCAATGTGCTGGTGTTTTTTGTGGGAAGCCGCAAGTATTTTGACCGCCCCGAACTTTACCGTACCAAATCCGGCGAGTACCCCGACAACGACGAACGGTTTATCCTCTTTAGCCGTGCGGTGCTGGAAGGCTGCAAATTTATCGGCTTCCGCCCCGACTTAATCCACTGCCACGACTGGCAGACCGGGTTAATCCCCGCGTATTTGAAAACCGTCTATAAACTGGACGCGTTCTATACCCGCACCCGCAGTTTGTATACCATTCATAACATTGCCTACCAAGGGCATTACCCGTATTCTTCCTTTAAAAAAGCCGGCTTCCACCCGGTGGATTATACGCCCGACAAATTTGAATACTACGGAGGCATCAGCTTTTTGAAAAGCGGCATTGTGTTTGCCGATAACATCAATACCGTCAGCCCCAATTATGCCCGCGAGGTCCAAACGGACCCGGCGATGGGGTTTGGATTGGAAGGACTTCTGCGATACCGCAGCAAGAATTTCTGCGGTATCGTCAACGGTATCGATACCGACGTGTGGGACCCGGAAATCGACCCGGTGCTCCCCATCGGCTACGACGCCAGCGAAGTGGTAAAAGGCAAACTTGCCGCCAAACTGGCCCTGCAGCAGCAGTGCAAACTGGCGCAAGACCCCGATAAACCGCTGATTGGCATCGTGTCGCGGCTGGACTATCAAAAAGGGTTGGACGTTGTCGTCAGCCTGATTGAACGCTTGAAAGACCGGGCGCAGTTTGTGGTGCTGGGAATGGGCGACCCAATGCTCGAAAAAGCCTACCAAAGCCTGGCGCGCAATAATCCCGCCAGCGTCAGCTACAACGGCCGCTTGGACGAAGATTTGGCCCACCGCATTTATGCGGGGGCGGATATTTTCTTAATGCCGTCGCGCTTTGAACCGTGTGGGCTTTCGCAGTTAATTGCTATGAAATACGGTACATTGCCGGTGGTGTCTAAAGTGGGCGGCTTGGTGGATACCGTGCGCGGATACCGCCCCGGAAATGAAGATACCGCCACCGGGTTCTTTATTGAAGAATTTAACGAAAACGGCATTTATGCTACGGTGGACAGCGTCCTGCGCGTTTTTAATGACCGACAGCTTTGGACGCGCCTCGTGCGTAACGCGATGCGGCAGGATTTGTCTTGGGATAAGTCCGCCCAGGCTTATTTGGAACTTTACCGCAAAACCATTAATTAGGAGCTATATGAAGAAATTTTATCGTGCTTTGGGGTTGATGTTTGCCTGCTTGTTTTTGGCAGGCACGCTGCAGGCCAGCGAGGCAAAAAACGTCATTTGGATTATCGGGGACGGAATGGGGCCGGATGCCATAGGGTTTTTTATGCAGGGCGTTCGCTACGGCGGGCTGAAAGATTACCCGGAAAAAGTTTCCTACCTGGAACAGTTTTTGCAAAACGCCCAATGGGGATTGTTTTTTAATAATACCTATGATACGGTGGTGACCGATTCCGCCGCGGCCGGAACCCAAATGGCCACAGGGCAGCTCTCGCGCCCGGAATTTATTGGCGTGGATTACAACGGACAGCCGGTGGAAAATTTGCTGGAATTGGCCCGCAAACAAGGTAAGGCCATTGGCATCATTTCCGACGCGTATGTGGCGGACGCTACACCCGCCGCGTTTACGGCGCACGTCAAAAACCGCAAAGAAAAAATGGAAATTGCCCGCCAGATGGTTGCTTTCGGGCCGGAAGTTATTTTAGGCGGCGGTTTAAAGTATTTTTCGACGGGGGAAAATAAAAAACTATTAAATACGGCCCAAAAAGAAGGCTACCGCGTAGCTAAAAATAAAAAAGAGTTGGCCGCCGTTAAGTCCGGCCGCGTGCTGGGCTTATTTGCCGACGAGGCTATGCCGATGGCGGTGGAAATGCACCGCTATCCCAAAATGCCCACTTTGGCGGAACAAACCCAAAAAGCGGTGGAACTGTTAAGCCAAAATAAAAACGGGTTTGTTTTGATTGTGGAAGCCGGTAAAATTGACTGGGCCGCCCACGCACACGACACGGGCGCCTGGTTCTATGAAATGAAAGCGCTCGACGAAGTGCTTAAATACGCGCAGGCCTATGCCGATAAAAACGGCGAAACGTTGGTTTATTTGAACGCCGACCACGATACCGGCCTGGGCGCGTTTGCCTACCGCCACCTGGGCAAACAAAAAGCAATGGAAAAAACCGCCCAGGGCGAAGTGCTCTACGGCGGAGATGTGGACTATGCCTCTTTCGGCGTGTTTGCCCGGTTGGAAAAACAAAAAAGCAGTTTGTATTATTTGGAAGAAGAACTGAAGAAATTGCCCGCCGAAAAATTAACCCCCGAATACCTGCAAAAGCGTTTCAGCGAGGCGTTGGGCGAAGAAATTGATATCACCCAATTTGAAAATTTAACTGATGTAAGCGGGTTGTTTACCCAATTAAACGAATCCCGCGGGTTGTTCTGGGCTACGCCGAGCCATTCGTCGCTGCCGATTTTAAGCGCGGCTTACGGCCCGCAGGCCGATGAATTTACCGGCGTGTATCACAATACCGATATCCTGCCCCGGATGAAAAAGGCTTTGGGTTGGAGCGAAAAATGAAGGAAAAAGAGTTAAACGAATTTTTTGAAGGAAAAAAGAAAAAAACCGCGGCTGAATCCAAACACGTGTTCCGCCTGCACCGCCGCCTGTTTTTACTGGTGTTTGCCGTGGCAGTGCTTTTGCAGAGTGTGGTGTTTGTGGATATGCGCTTGGGCAGCTACTACCGGGAAATGGATGAGAATTTTAAAGTACTGCTGACGGTAAACGGCGAAAACGACAACCAAAAATTGGAAGAAATAGGCAAGTCGTTAAGCCAAAAAAAAGATATTACCTCGGTTCGCTTGTTCTCCCCGCAGGATGCATTGGAAACCGTCAGACGCCAAAACCCGCAGCTGACCGAAGCCCTGCTGCTGATGGGCAAAAACAAAATGCCCGCATATTTTGAATTAAAACTCAATTACAAAGCCATCAACAACATCCGTCCGTTTATGGATAATTTGGCTACGGAATATCCGGCCTTAACCCCGCACTACAACTTCCAACACGCGCGGCTGTTGTTCTTTACGGGGCTGTGCGCCAAGTTGTTCCATATTGCTGTGATTTTTGCTTTGTTGGCGTTTTTGGCGTTTATGTTCTTGGTGGAGGCGTATCCGTCTAACGAAGTGCGTGCCCATTACCTGGGCGGTGCGGTGTCGGGCATATTGGCGGGTTTGGCGTCGTGCGCGTTCTTTGCCGTGCTGGTGTTTCCCACCGGGTTTTTGGTGCAGGCGGCGGGGCAGTTTACCACCGTCGGTCGCCAGCTGTTGATGTTGGCTTTTTGCGGGTTGTTTGGGTGGACGTTATCAAAATGGCAAAAATTCTAAGTGTACTTTTGGCGCTTCTGTTTTGTGCTTCGCCGCTTTTTTGCGACGAAGCCGCCGACCGTAAACGCGAAATCGAAAAGCTGAAAAAAGAAGCCGCTCAAAAAGAACAGGAACTAAAAAAATACCGCGAGCAGGAAAAGAAAATTTCCAAAGAGATTTCCGCCCTGGAAACCCAAAAAGCCCGCGCGGAACAGCTTAAAAACAAGGTGGAGTCGGACATTACCTATGTGGAGCAAAATTTGTTGTCTATCGAAGATAAACGCGCCGCGCTGGAACGCAGTATGCCGATGTGGCAGGGGGTAGTGAGCGAAGAACTGGAAAATTATTATTTTACGCCTTCCTGCCCGTATTGCCCCGGCGGATACAGCCTGGAACAGGAAATCTTTGTGGACCGGATGCTAACGCACAAAGCCGTGTTTGCCGCCGAACTGAAAAAAGAAAATGCCGAAGCCAAAAAACGGATTCACTCGTTTGAAGAACGTAATAAGCAATTGCTGGCGAAGAGCAGTCAAATCAAAAAAGAACAGGCCATTATTTCGCAGTCTTTTAACAGAAAGAAAAAAGATTTGGACGTCACCAAACGCAAGGCCGATGCGGTGCGCAAGGAAATCAATGAGTTAAATAAATCAGCGGCGGAATTGAACCAGCTGCTGGCCAAATTTGAACGCAAACGCAAAGCCGATGACGCTAAAAAATCATCCGCTTCTAAAACGTCATCCAAAAAAACTTCCGGGCCGAAAATCGACGTGCCCAGAAATTCGCTCCCGTGGCCGCTTACCGGCAAGGTGCTTAGCAAGTTTGGCAAGGAATACCGTTCGGATTTAAATACTTGGATTTTCCGCGACGGTATCAAAATCGCCGCCCGCTACGGTGCGCCGGTGCGTACGGTGGCGGAAGGCAGCGTGATTTACGCCGGTCCGTTCCGCTCCTATGGCAATGTGGTGATTATGGACCACGGAAAAGGCTTCTTTACCATTTACGGGTTTTTACAGCAAATCAGCGCGGCGGTGGGAGATAAACTCCCGCAGCAAGGTGTATTGGGCACGGCAGGAAAGGATACGCAGTCTTCCTCCGGCACGGGCCAAAGCGCGGTGTATTTTGAAATCCGCCAAGGCACCACCGCGGTCGACCCCTTGAATTGGCTGAAATAGATTTAACGAGGTTATTATGAAATCAAAAAAATTGAGTCGTGTAGCCGTTTTTGCGGCGGTTGTATTTTTTGTGGGGACGCTGTTCCCGTACGCCTATGCGGCGGCGGATACCAGCTTAAAACAACTGCGTACCTTTGTGGACGTGCTGGAATTTGTAAAAGAAAATTATGTGGAAACAACGGATACCGACAAGCTCATCTCCGGCGCCATTAAAGGCGTGGTGAATGAATTGGACGATTTTTCCCAGTATTTGGAGCCCAAAGATTATAAAGAATTAAAGAACGATACCCGGGGCGATTTCGGCGGGATTGGCATCCGCTTGCAAAAAGTGGACGGGTTTGTAACCGTAATGACCCCGATGCCCGGCACGCCGGCTTTTAAAGCGGGGGTAATGCCCGGGGACCGGATTTTGTTTGTAGATGATAAAGACATTACCGAAATGAAGTTGGACGACGCCGTGGAACTGATGCGCGGGCCGGCCGGAAGCAAAGTAAAACTGACGCTGAGCCGCAAAGATAAAAACGGCGATTATCAAACCATACCGGATATCACTTTAAAACGCGCCAAAATTGTGCCGGAAGTCGTCTACTACCGGATGCTGCCGGACCAGGTGGGCTACTTATATATGGTGGATTTTTCCGGCCACAGCACCGAAGAAGTCAAAAAAGCCTTGGCCGATTTGCAAAAACAAGGAATGACATCCCTGGTGCTCGACTTGCGCTTTAACCCCGGCGGCCTGCTGACCGGGGCGGTGGATATAGCCAAGCTGTTCTTGCAGCCAGGCCAGATGATTGTGTATACCCAAGGCCGCAAGCCGGAGTATTACCAGGAATTTAAAACTTCTTCCAAGCCGGACTATCCCAGCGTGCCGATGGCGGTGCTCGTCAACCAAGGTTCCGCCAGCGCCAGCGAAATCGTTTCCGGCGCGTTGCAGGACAATGCCCGCGCTTTTGTGGTGGGCCAGCGTACGTTTGGCAAAGCCAGCGTCCAGCAGGTGATGCCGCTTTCGGGCGGGGCAGGCCTGCGCTTGACGATTGCTCATTATTACACGCCCTCCGGCCGCCTTATCCAGCGCGACTACCGCGATAAATCCAAGGCGGACGAAGGGGGCATTTTCCCGGATGTGGAAGTGTGGGTTGAACCGGAAGAAGAGGCCAAAGTGTTTATGCAATATAACGACATCGTCTATACTCCGGGCAAAGAAACGCCGAAAATGAAATTTACCGCCAAGGACCCGGTGTTGGATAAAGCGGTGGAAATTTTAACGGGTAAAATTTCGCTGGAAGAAGCCAAGGAAAAATCCCAGCAGGCCGCGGCCGAGCGCAAAGCAAAAAAAGAAGCCGAAAAAAAGAAAACAACTGCTTCTAAAACGGATAAGACGGATGTAAAAAAAGAAACTTCTTCAAAAACTGATAAAAAAGAATCCGCCCAAAAAGAGAAATCGGCCGTTTCCAACGCGCCGGCCAAAGACGCTTCCGGCAAAACGGAAAAAGGGAAGTAACTTATGAAGAAAGATTTAATGATTTTGGGTATCGAATCTACGTGCGATGAAACTTCCGCCGCGTTGTTAAAAGGGGGGAAGGAAATTGTTACTAACGTGATTTATTCCCAAATTGACGAACATAAAAAATACCACGGCGTCGTGCCCGAGCTGGCCAGCCGTGCCCACGCCGCCAAGATTGCCACCGTCATTTCCGAGGCGCTGGGAAGCAACCCCATCGACTATGTGGCTTTTGCCAGCGGCCCCGGGCTGCCCGGCGGGCTGATGGTCGGGCGCGTGGCGGCGGAAACGCTTGCAAATTTTAAAAAAGTCCCTATACTAGGTATTAACCACCTCGAGGGGCATATTTTTGCGTGCGATTTTGAGGGGACGGAAGTCAAAAATCGCCTGCAATTCCCGCTGGTGGCGTTGGTGGTTTCGGGGGGGCATACCGAATTGTGGTACGTGAAAGGATACGGGGAATACAAAGTCCTCGGCAAAACGCGCGACGACGCCGCCGGCGAAGCTTTTGATAAAGTGGCCAAGCTGTTAGGGTTGGCTTATCCGGGCGGACCGCAGGTTTCCAAGCAGGCGCTTTTAGGGCGGCGGGATGCCATTCATTTCCCGCGGCCGCTCATGCCTGGCACGTGGGAATTTTCTTTCAGCGGCATTAAAACGGCCGTCAGCTATTACCTGCGCGACCATAAAGACGTCAGCGTCCCGGATGTATGCGCCAGTTTCGAAGAAGCCATGGTGGAAACGCTGGTAACCAAAACTTTGTGGGCCGCCAAAAAATATAAGGTGCGTCACATTGCGGTCGGCGGCGGGGTAGCCGCCAACACGCTTTTGCGCGAGCGGATGCAGCAAGCGGCCGAAAAAGACGGCATTGCCGTCCATTTCGTGGAGCGAAAGTTGTCTTCCGACAACGCCGCGATGATTGCCCTGGCGGCTTATAAAAAATTGGAACACGCCGAAAAAACCGGCAAGCCGGTCAAAAAGAATATAGACATCAATCCCAATATGAAAGTGCGCAGCTGGGATTAGCCTAGGAGCTTAAATGATTTTGTGGGCCATGCCCGATTCGGGCGACAGAACCAAAGAAGATTACGCCGCATTGGTTGAACTCTTTAAAAAAGAAAATCCTTCCATAGACGTTTCCGTACGGGTGTTTACGCGCAACGTGCTGTGGCGGCGGATTTTTACCATCAAACACCCTACGCACGAAGAAGAAGTGCCGGATTTGATTCAAATCCCGCATTATTGGACGGCCCTGTTGGTGCGTGAAGGCGTGGCGGAAAATTTGTCCCAGCTGGACCCGGGCCTTTCGCTGGCCAACTGTTTGGTTCCGTTAAAGCCGCACTGCTATCAGCCGGGCACGAAAGACATTTATTCCTATCCGTGGTGGTTTGACTTAAGCGCGCTCCACTACCGGGCCGACCATCTGAAATTAGTCACCGCCAAGCCGGAACACGATTTGGCCACCTGGGAAGGCCTTTTAAATGTGTGCCAAGCCCTGCGCGAGCAGTTTAAAGACACGCCTGGCTATTACCCGATGCAAAACAGCGATTGGCGCGGTTCGCTTTCAATGCGCAACGCCCTTCCTTGCATTTGGGGCCGCGGCGGGGATTTGCTGTCGGCCGATTTAGGCACCACACTCGTGGGTACGAAAGCCTTTAAAGACGGCATACGCGATTACGTAAACCTGGCGCTTAAAAATTATATGCCCATTTTGCGCGAGCGCGGCTCGCTGGGGACGGTGATTTCCGGCAAAGCCAGTATACTGATTTCCCGCAAGCAGGGCGTCAGTTCCCTCAATGCGCACCGCGGCATCCGCCTGCGCACGCTGCCGGTGCCCACGACGGGGACTACCTATTATTCGTATTTGTCGGGGATGAACTTGTTTATCAACAAATTGTCGCAGGAAAAAAAGAACGCGCTTAAATTTATCAAGTTTTGCGCCCGCCCGGAAAATCAGCTGCGCTACGCCGCGATGATTGACGCCTTCCCCGCCTTTGAAGACGCTTTTGAACAATTCATTTTTTCTTCTTCCCAACGCTTGCAGACGTACAGCAACATTTTGGCCTCGGCCCGCACCTTGCCCAACATCACCATTACGGGCACCATTATGGAAATTTTAAAACGCATTTTGGCCGTGTGCGCCACGCAAATTGTGGAGGAACGTTTTACGCAGGCTTCTTTGGACCGGGAGCTGGATTTGGCCGCCAAAGAAATCGAATACCTGCTTTCCATTTACCAGGGGTAGCGTTATGTTTGATAAAAAATCGTATACGCTGTATAAATTTCACAAACAATTAAACCAATCCTTTCAAAACAAGCGGGAACTATTGGAATGCGCTTTGCCGGCGCTTCGCAATTTGTTTAGGCTGGACCGCGTGTACTTTTTTGACTGGCAGCAGGAACGGGCGTTGCTGTCTTTAAAAATGATGTGCAAAAAAGAATACTGTATGGATATGCAGGAAGATATATCCGTTTTAAACGAACCCGTATTTTTAAAACAACTCCTGCAGGACGGATTGGCCGAAACGACGGATTTAAGCTATCCCGCCATTTATGTGTTGGTGCGCTGGGAACGCCCCAGCGTGGAACTCAAAGCGGGGGAAATACACAACTTTATGCAGGACAAAGTCGGCGTGCTGCGCTTGGAACGCTTCCGCAAGAACCGTGTGTTTTCCAACGAGGAAAAAGAACTCATCAAGGCGCTGGGGGAGGAAATTTCGCACAATTTGCGCAATACGGAAATTGACCAGGCCAAAAACCAGCGGTTAAACATTTCCACCGCGCTCAATGATTTGTCCACTATTTTTGCTTCGTCCTTGCGGTTAAACGACGGCTTGGAACTGATTTTAAAAGGCGTGCAGCGCTACTTTCGGTTTGACCGCGTGCGGCTGTATTTGACGGATGCGGAAGGGAGCAAAATTAAGTCGGTGCTGGGGGTGGATATTTCGGGCAAAGTAACCCAGCAGGACGGCAAAACCCTGCCCCAAGGGGAAGAAAATTTACTCAAAGAAGTGTTCGATTCCGCCGCCGCGTACCGCTCCACCCGCAGCGTGATTTACATTCCGTTAAAAGTGCAGCGCAACAAAGTGGGGTTTTTGGCGTTTGACAATATCCTCTCCCGCCGCCGCATTGGGTATATGGATTTTATTTCCTTGCAGCAGTTTGCGTCGCAGATGGCGCTGTCTATCGACAACGCCCGCCTGTTTGAACGCGTGCAGGAACTTTCCAACTACGATGAACTGACCAAATTGCCGGTCCGCCGGTACTTCAACGAAAAATTCGCCGAAGAAATCTACCGTTCCAAACGTTTTGATTTGACGCTTTCGTTAATCATTATGGATATCGATTGGTTCAAACAAATCAACGACGGGTATGGGCACCAAATTGGCGATTGGGCGTTAAAAGAAGTCAGCCGCGTCATTCGCACCAGCCTGCGCCAGACGGACGTTCCGTGCCGCTTCGGCGGGGACGAAATGGTGATTATGCTGCCGCGCACCAACGGCGAGGAAGCCAAAATCATCGCCAAACGCCTCAAAGACCGCATCGGCGCCATTACGCTGCCGGAGCGGTATACCGAAGGCAAAGAAGTGCATTTGAGCATCAGCCAAGGGATATCGTCCTTCCCGTTTGACGGCACGACGCCGGATGTGCTTTTGGAAAAGGCCGACAAAGCGTTGTACGTCGTCAAACAGAACGGGCGCGGCAGTTTTGCCGTCTACCGCGAAGTGGCCGAACAGGTGGCGTAAGGCGTTTGGGGCGGCGGATGCGTCCGGCTCCGCCGGGCTGTTACCACGCGGTAAGACGGAAAAAATTGCAAAAAATAGTTGACAATCGCCCCAAAAGTTGCAAGAATTTAAGAGTATTATGTCGGCGTCTGTCTATATTATATGAGCAGCCGCCTACTTGCGCGCATTTTTTTGGGAGCGCAAAAGATTTGTACAAACTTAATTTTTAGAAGGGAATTGGTCCCCAAAATGGATACTTGCACAATGAAAAAAATAAACAGTTTACTTCGGGTTTTCCTGGGTAAAGCGGCGTACTGCGCCGTTTTAACTGCATTACTCCTCGCGGCGGGTGCGCCGCTGTTTGCCCAAACGGCCGAGGTCCGCAACGCGGGCGTGTATTATAGGCCATCTACCACTACCAACGGTATGTATTGCGATTGGAGTGCAGAAGGATTAGATGAATTGGTGAATAGTAGAAACGGATACAACCGCAGTTTTGTCACCTCGCCCGCGCCGGACGGCAATGCCAACCAAACGGACCCGTGGGTGAGCTCCGCCTTGATTGAGTACGACCAACCCTATCCGTCTACTACTCCGGCAAAAAACAACTATCCGAACCACTGCTTGGCGTTGTGTATGGATGTTGTCTGTACTAACAGACCAATGGCGCAGAGTACTTATTCTATTTCTTTCCCGTTGCAGCAAATTAAGTTTGACATTGTTAAATACTATAACGGCAAGAATATCGAGAATCCGGACGAAACGCCCGCTATCCGCACGATTGATTTGTATCCCGATACGGACAGCACAAAATGCGGGTCGTATCGCTGTCCGGGCGGTCCGGATGAGGGCCTTACTTGTCCTGCCCCCACATATGAGTTGCGGGGTGGCCAATGTATTCGGATTTCAGATCAATCAACTACTACTATCTCAAATTGCCAATTGGGATCTAAAGATTCCAATGGCAACTATGCAAACTGCCCCAACGATGTATGCCCTTATGTCATTTTTAATGATGACGGCACTCCTTCCGGCGATCCTATTACGTTCTGCGCGGCGTGGGACGGCTCGTATGAAATCGGCGGTGAATTCGGCAAATCCAACGGGGATTTTGCTTTCCGCGCTACCGTGGCGACGGACTTCCCCGGCGACCAAATCATTACCGATAAAATTGAATTTAACTCTACCATTGCCTACCCGGGTATGAACCAAATCCCGATACAGGTGGACGTGACGAACGTGCACTCCGTGCGCAGCACTCCGACGGTGGTGGGCGATATTACCGCTGTGTCCGCGCAACCGTATACGTTTGCATACCGCTTAAGTAAAGACTCCAATGTCCGCGTGGCCATTTTTGACGCTTCCAACGGAGATGATCTTGACTATGGGAGTGACGAGAATACTGGAGATATTGGCACTGGTACAGGCGATTCTAATAAAGTAAATACCGCTTTGGTGCGCACGCTGGTGGATTGGCAGCCGCGCGTGGGCGAAGGAATGAAAGGCACCGAAAGCGATAAGCAGATTGTAGAATTTGACTCGTGGGACGGACGCAACGATGATGGGTTGCTCTTGCCCGCGGGGAACTATGTGGCGGCTATCCAGGCGAAAGCGCAGGACGAATGGCCGGGGGTGGATTTCTCCCGCGCCGTTACGCGCCAAGTGTCGCTGGACCCCTTGAAACTGACGGATATCACTTCTACGGGGCTCAACAAAAAGTCCACGGCGTATGCTTCTATTAATTATGTGCCGACGGAAGCCTCTACCGTGTATTGGGAAATCTATACTCCCGGTACCACTTTTAGCGGTTCCGGCGCCACAACCAATGTGCTGACGGATTCTTCCACCCCCACGGGTACCGGTCCGGTACCGCAGGGCGGCACGTTGGTGTACCGCTCGTCCGAGGACCGCTCCGGCCGGATGAATTATACGTCCAAATGGGACGGCCTGTGCGGTATTAAACCCGGTTCTTTGCAGACTTTATCGGTTATTGATAATGGGGACGATTTCCCGGCGGGGGCTGTCGACGGGCAGGGAAATCCTCTGACTGGAACTTGCGGTGCGGGTTCTGAGAAATGTTATTATTACACAGTTAGCGAAAATGGTGGGTGTACTCGTACTTATACGGTAAATGAAAAAATGTCCGACGGTACGGTTTGTACGCAGGATAGTTGTACCGAAACGTTTGCGTATGGCGCCCCGATGCCGGACGGCAACTATGTATATGTGCTGTGGGCGGAAATTCCGTACAACGGTAAATATATAAATGCGGTGGGCGGCGACGGTACACCAGCTTTTTATAGCGGTGTTGTTTGTGGTGCGTTAGGAAAAAATTCAGAAGGACAAAGTCAAAATAGCAACGATTTAGCTAACGAAACCAACGGCCAATGTTACACTGCTGTTAAAACGCTGAACTATTCCGTTGGGCAGCTGCCGGTGGAACGCGGACTGGTGGATATTACCATTCAGCCCGTCAGCTATTCCACGGTCGGCTCCAGCCCGACGGCTTACGGTTTGGATCCGTTCATCTTTAAATACTCTATCGCGCGTGATTCTACGGTGATTGCCCGGGTGGAAAACTCCGCCGGCGTGCCGGTCAAGTACTTAACGCCCGAAGAAGGCGTCACCCAGGTTTCCCAACAGCTTAATACGCTGTCGTGGGACGGCCGCGACGACCAGGGCCGTATGGTCACCCCCGGCACCTATATGTTTACGGTGCAAACCAAGGACGCGATGTTCCCGGCGGTAACCAACAAAGCCTCGGCGGTGTTCCCCGTGGATATGTACCACGTGGTGGACGTGTCGACTACCGATGTGTATGGCGATAGTGAAGCCAAGGCTACTATTTCCTATATGCTCTCCAAGGCGATGAACGTCCAGGTGAACATCTATAATAAGGATGTCGTCATCCCGGCGTACAACGATACCACCGGCGATTATAACGATTACACCGTTATTTCCACCCAGGTCGCTACGGGTTACACGAACGATGTAACAACGGCCAACGTATACGAACAAGGCCAAACGACGCCCATTGCTTTGACCGGCTTGGCGTTGGGTACGCAAGTCCAGCTTAATACTGCGGTTGTCAGCGGCGAAACTGTGTACTACCGCGATACCATCACGGTAGCTGAAAACCCGAATTATGTAGCGGGTTCCGCAGTGGCGGAAGAATCGCAGTATACCGTTTCGCTCAAACGGGAGCAGGTGGATATCACCACCAATACCACGACCACGTGGCCGCCCCGCATCTGCGATCAGACGACCGATGCCAAGTTATTCTGCCCGGCGAACGCTACGTGGACGGAAGGTACCGGCGGTGCGGCGGGTACGTGTTCTGCCGCGTTGGTGGATTATGTGGTGCCTTCCCGCGTCACCTCGGCCAACGCTTGTATCTATGTGAACGATACGACGTTCACCAACTACCCGGCCACGGCGGCTGAAGCGGCCTCGGGCGTGGTGGATGTGCGCTTGCAGCCCGTCAAAACATTTGACCGCTCCGCTACCAAAGCGGGCGAAGGTATGCTGATTACCGAAGAATGGGACGCGCTCTATTTCTACAACCCGACGCCGTCTGCCGAACGCCACACGCAGGAAGAAATTGCCGCCTGCACGGGCGCGACGGACCTTAAAGAGTGCCCCTACGAAATGGTGCCGGACGGACAGTATCCGTTCTTTATCTCGGCCCGCTCGGACGAAGCGTTCAACCGCTACTATGCCAACGGCGGCGAAATCATTGCGGGCAGCAATCCGCAAGCCACCTACTTGCCGGGCGCTCCGTTCAAAACGGCGGCCGAAGTGGTACAGCAGAATTACCTGTACGCCACGGAAAAACCGGTCAGCAAAATTAACGTCACCCGTGGGCCCGTGTACTTCTTGGACGGCTCCGTAGTGGTGTATCCGAATGCGCCGCAGTTGTTCAACGCGTCTTCGGGCCCGGTATTCATTCCGCCGTACGAAATCAATTTTGCGGTGTCCCGCGCGTCTACCGTAGAAGTCGCCGTAGTGGCTTTGCAGCCCAATATGTGCTACGGCACCACCGGCACGCTTACCCAGCGCAACACGGCTGCGGGCCAGGTGTGTAAATACCTCTCTACAATGACGATTATCAACACTAGCGATTTTGACCCGAACATCGTTCGCAAAATCTACTGGGACGGCACCGACAATAACGGTATTTACGTCAAACCGGGTATCTACGAAATCCGCTTGACGGCCAAGAACTACCCCGATCCGGGCTTGTACCAGGAAACGGTTAAGAGCGTCACCGTCAATGCGGACCTCTTAAAAGTGTTCGACTTGCTGGAAGCCGACGGCTATGCCATCTCCCAGCGTGGTACGGATATGAAAATCGGCTATCAAATTTCCGTGCCGATGAAAGTAGCCATTCAGATTTTCAAACCCGGTACCACCATTTATGATTATCAAAAAGGTACGCTGCGTAACCCGACTACGGGTACCGAAGTGCAGGATATCCGCGAAGTATTGGTAAGAGCTATTGTGGGTATCCGCCCGGCTACCACGCTGATTGAAGAACTGTGGGACGGCCGCGACTATGCCCAGCAGGAAGTGCCGGACGGAACCTATCCGTTCCGCTTCGTAACGGCGCTCAATTCCGCCGATATCGACAGCGTAACCGGCGAAATCCTGGGCAGCGACGATTCCAGCACCAACAGCCAGCTGTGGAGCGTGGAAAAAGTGGCCGATACGTATCAGTACCAGAACCTGCACAAGGCAACGATTGCCATCGGCGACGGGCGCTTCGTCTGCGAAGACTGGGAGAAAACGGTGTTCTTCTACCCGAACCCGCTGCGCGACGCTTCCAAAGGTACGCTGGAAATTACCAAAATGCCGGTGCCGGGCACGGTGTCTATTAAGTTCTTCAACCTGGCGGGCGATTTGGTGCGCGACAGCAACTATACCTGCGTGGACGCCAATAACTACCAGGTAACGATGGGCAGCAGCCTGCAGTTCAACCCGGATAATACGCCGGAAGGCTCTACCCAAATGACGGGCGACGATTTGGCCGCGTTCCCCAACATCCGCAACGCCGCGCTGCGCTGCCGCTGGGACCGCACCAACCAACACGGCAAAAAAGTGGCCCGCGGCGTGTACTTCGGTCTGGTGGACTTTAAAGCCCAGAACGGACGCGAACACTGCCAAAAAGTAGTCAAAATTTTGGTGCCGTAAACCCAAGGGGGGCTTAGCCCCCCAAGGGCGTTGTAGTTGTTGCAGGGGCCCGTGGGGCCGGAACTTAACTAAAAGCCCGGATAAGTCCGGCAGAAAACGAAATTTATGAATATAAGATTAAAAGTTTTAATTGCTTGTTTAACAGTCGGTCTGGTAAGCGCCAGCGCGTCGGCTTCTTCGATTGATTCCTATGCCGGTACCAGCGCCAGTGCGTTTTTAAAGATTGACGCCGGCTCCCCCAGAGCCCAGGCCTTAGGTAATGCCTATGTGTCTATTGCCGATGGGCCGGAAGCGCTGTTTTGGAACCCGGCCGGCGCGGCTTCGGCCACTACGCGCGAACTCCAGTTTTCGTACCTGGATTATTTGCAAGGGTATAAAGCGCGCACCTTGGCTTATTTGCAGCCAATCGGCAAAACCATTATCGGCGTGACGCTGAACTATATGGATATGGATGGGTTCGATTTCCGCGGGGATGACGGTTCGCTGCGGCCGGAAGTCGGCACGCCGGTGCAGAACTTTGTGGGCGGCTTGTCTATCGCGCGCGGGTTTTTCGACCAGAAACTCCAAATCGGCGGTACGGCCAAATATATTTCGGAAAAGTTGGACTCGGACCACTACAACAACGTCGGTTTTGACGTGGGCGCTAAACTGCGCTTGGTGAACTGGCTGGGATTGGGCGGTGCGCTGGTGAACATCGGCGACCGCGAAGAAATGCCCCGCGGTTTGCGCTTGGGCGCGGATTTGAATACGCGCTATTTCACCATTTCCGGTGAATATATGAAATACCGCGACGATAAAGCCCGCTACGGCGTAGGGTTGGAAATCCACATCCCCGAAGATTTGCTCCAAGTAGCCCGCTTTGATTTGCGCGTGGGCTATTACACCCGCGATAATACGGGTATCAGCACCGAGGATTGGGTGGACAGCTTAGGGCTGGAAGAAACGTCTAAAGTGTCGTTCGGGTTCGGCATTTACAGCTCGGAACTGTTCGGCTATGGCGCTTCGATTGACTACGCCGTCACGCCGTTTGGGGCGTTGGGCACTTCGCAGCAGATTGCGTTGGCCATTCAATTTTAAGGTATGAAGAACGGAGCTAAAACGAAAAAATGGTTAAATAATAAAGGCCAAACCGCGGTAGAATATATGGTGATAGCGGCGGGGCTTTTGACGGCGATTATTTCGTTTTATGTGCTTTACTCGTATATGGTTCCGCAGCAGTTTGACGAAGGGGCCAAAGTCGTTTTGTCGGACTATGACGCAGACTGAAAAATTTTAAAAAATCAGGAGGATTCTCATATGAAGTTTATCGTTGCTTTGCAAAACAAAATGGACGCCTTGAAAGCGCAAGCTTTGGGCTGCCTGAAGAAAAAAGAAGGCCAGAACACGATTGAATACGTGTTGATGCTCGTAGTGGTCGTGGGCGTGGCCGGGTTGGCCGGTGTGTTGATTAAGAACTATATGCCGGAATTGTTTGAGCAAATCAAAGGCAAAATCACCGGCAAAATGGGCGAAATGTAATTTGAGGGCGCATGAACAAATTTCGTAGGAAGTGTGGCGGGCAGGTTACGGCGGAGCTGATGCTCATCTTGCCGGTATTTATGTTGATGATTTTTTTCGTCCTTGAATACGGCAACATCGCCTACCACACGATTATCGCCAACCACGCTTCCTATGAGTTTGCCCGTATCGGCTCGCTGGTAGCCGTCAAAAAACCCAGCGGCCGGCCGGACAGAACAGTAATAACGCAAAAGATAAACCAAGCCAAGCAAAAAGTGTTTGGCACGAAAGCGGGCGGAATTGCCGTAAACGTGAAAGTGGAAACGACCGGCACCGACCCGATGTATAAAAAGCACCGCCACGAAGATGTGGTTGTTACAGTAACCTATCCCGTGCATTTGATGTTTCCGGGCACCAGTTATGTACTGGCCAGCGAGCCCCGCAAAGAGGGGATCCGCAAAATAAAGGCAACTGCCCGGATGCCGATTGAAAAGGCGTATCTGAGTTCGGATACCAAATAATTTGGATTTGTTAATTTAAAAAGTTGGTTCGTAAGGAGACAAAATGAAAAAAGGATACTTTCTTCCGTTGGTGATTGCCTTGTTGGCGGCCATCATATATGGAATTATTGTCAATAACGCGTCCAAAAAACTTAACGCGTCTAAAAACATCAAACAGGTGTTTGTGCCGGTGCGCGACATTAAAGAACGCGAAGTCATCAAGCGCGATTACATCAAAACCGTGCCGGTGCCGGCTGCTTACTTGCAGAAGGACGCTTTTACGTATACGACGGATGCCGACTTGAAAGCCATCGAAAATGCCGTGGCGCGTATCCAAATTCCGAAAGGGAACCAGATTTCCAAGTATGCCGTGACCTCGCTGTCTCCCGAGGCCGGCTTATCAAGCAAAATTCCGGTTCAGATGAGGGGTTTTATCATCAATAACATTCCCCTGGCGACTGCCAGTATGATTAAACCCGATGACAACGTGGATATTTTGCTGACGTTTGAAGCGGTGATGAAAAGCGGTTCCCGCCAGAAAGTGACGGTAACGCTCTTACAGAACGTAAAAGTGTTGGGCGTAGGGGCCGATTTGGGCCAGGGCTTGGATGCCAAATCCGCCAACGCAATGAAAGATAAAGACGAAGACGCGGCGGCTTATTCCGACAGTTCCGCCTTGTCTTTGGCGCTTTCGCCGCGGGATGCGCAGTATCTGGCGTTAGCCCAAGCGGAAGGTGATATTTCCGTCATCTTGCGTACGCCTGGCGATGTGACCAACTACTTGATGGAAATCGCTACTTTTGAAAAATTATTTCAATAACGTACAGGACGAATATGACGAATAAAAAGTTTATAGCTAATGTATCCCTCGCGGTATTGCTTTTCAGCGTGCTGATGCCGTCGTGCGCTTTTGCCAAAAAAACGCGCTTGGTGGCCGTCAGCGCCGACGTGGTGGAAATCAGCGGGACCATGCAGAGCGTAAAAGGGTTTTCGTGGAACCAGCTGTTTGATTTTGAGGAAGCCTCTATCCCCGGCATATTGTCCTTGGGCGAGTTTGAACGCAAAACGGCCGTAACCACGCGTCTTCGCTTGATGGAAACGGAAGGCCGGGCGCAAGTATTATCCAACCCGAAGATTGTTACTTCTTCCGGCAACAGCGCCAAGATTACAGTCGGCGGCAAGGTGCCGATACCGATTGTCAACAACCAGGGGGTTGGTTCCCAGCTGGAAGAATACGGTATTTTGCTTAACGTATTGCCTACGATTATTCCCGAACGCAATAACATCATCGATTTGCAGGTGCAGCTGTCGGTTTCTACGGTGGACTATTCCAGAACGGTGGTGATTGGTACGGCCACGGCGCCTTCTTTCACCAACCGCGACGTGGAAACCCACGTGGAGCTTAACAGCGGCGAAACGTTGGTTATCGGCGGGTTAAAGAGCAGCTCGCGCAACGTGTCTGAAGACCGGGTTCCTTTCTTGGGACGCATTCCGCTGATTGGCTTGTTGTTTAAAAACAAAGACGTGACGGAAGAACAGCGTTCTTTATTCCTGTTTATTACGGTTGAAATTGTGGAATAATTTTTATGGCAGAAGAAAACGAAATCCAAAAGTCAGAGGCAAAGATCATTGCGTTTTCCGGCCCGAAAGAAGGAGCCGGAAAAACGACGCTTGTGCTGAACTTGGCGTTGGGCTGGGCGGGTATTCAAAAACGCCCGGTGCTGATTGTGCCGCTGGACCCCTTGGCCCGGCAGGAACATAGTTTCTATTTGGATATTAAAAAGCCGGTCAGCGTTTCGGACATTCTGCGTACCTTGGGCAATACCTCTATTGCCGTAGTGGGCGGCCTGCTGCGCGGGAAGATTTCGATGTCCCAGTGGGGGGTAGGCGTATTGCCGCTGGGCAACACGCGCGCACAGGTGTCGGCTATCAGCCCAAAAATTTTAATTCCTATATTATCGCGCCTTTCGCAGACTTTTGATATCTTTTTGGATGTGGATTCCAGTTTTCCCATGCAGGCGTTTGCCTTTGATATTGCGGACAAAGTTTTTTGGGTTTCCCAGGCCACTCGCACGCATTTGAATTCCACCGTACAGCTTTTTAACGATTACAAAGAACAGCGCTACCCGATGGACCGTGTGAGCATTATTTGCAACGCGTACGATATGCCGGGTTCCATCCCGTATGAAGAAGTGGAACGGTTTTATTCGTCCTTGGGGCGCGAAATCGACGTGTTCCTGCCGTGGGATGATGACGTGATGGCCACGTCGAACCGCAAAGAGGTGGAAATTATCACTAATCCGCAGTCGGAGTGGGTAAAAGGGCTGCGTTTGGTGTTGGCCAAAATCCGCGATTTAAAACCGGCCCCGAAAGATTGGGTGGCGTCGGTAACGGATGAAGAATTTACCCAAGCCGCTAAAGACATTTGGAGCCCGCTGCTGTTTGACGACGGCAAAACAACCAGCGTTGCCGAGCATGTGGCGACCGAAGAAGAAGGTTCCAAAACAAAACTCTCTTTTTGGGACGATTTAAAGCAAAAAATCCACAAAGAAGTGGTGCATACGCTGGAAATTGAACACATCGTGGTAAGCGATGAAAATACCGCCAGCGAACAGACCCGCAAACGCGTGGCGGCAATTGTGGACGATATTTTGCAGAAACAGCCGAATTTGCAGTTCTCGCGTGACCAGCGCACGCGCTTTTCGTCGGAATTATTGGACGAAATTTTGGGTTTGGGGCCGTTGGAAGTTTTAATGCGCGATCCGGCTGTCACCGAAATTATGGTCAATGCGTTTGACAAAATTTTTATCGAACAAAAAGGTAAATTGACGCTGACCAAATATAAATTCCGCAACAACGACCAAGTGGTGCAGGTGATTAAACGCATCGTGGCGCCGCTGGGCCGCCGTATCGACGAATCGGTGCCACTCGTGGACGCCCGCTTGAAAGACGGTTCCCGCGTAAACGCTATCATCGCGCCGTTGGCTGTGTCCGGCCCGACGCTGACAATCCGCCGTTTCTCGCAGAAACCGTTCGGACCGGAAGATTATTACCGCTTTGGCACCATCAGCCCCGAATGTATGGCGTTTATTGAAAAATGCGTTCGTATTCGTAAGAATATCATTGTATGCGGCGGTACGGGTACCGGTAAAACCACTTTCTTAAACGCTATTTCCGGTTACATTGCCAACGACGAACGTATCATCACCGTAGAAGATACCGCGGAATTGCGCTTGCAGCAGCCGCACTGGGTGTCGCTGGAAAGCCGTCCGCCAAACGTGGAAGGCAAAGGCGCCATCACCATCCAGGATTTGGTGAAAAACTGCTTGCGTATGCGCCCGGACCGGATTGTGGTGGGGGAGTGCCGCGGCGGCGAAGCGCTGGATATGTTGCAGGCGATGAACACGGGGCACGAAGGTTCGCTGACCACCATTCACGCCAACACGCCGCGCGACGGGCTGTCCCGCTTGGAAGCGATGTGTATGCAGACGGGGGCCGAATTGCCGGTGTATGTCATCCGCGAGATGATTTCCTCGGCGGTGAATATGATTGTGCAGCTGTCGCGTTTTTCGGACGGGTCCAGAAAGGTAACCTATATTACCGAAATGCACGGCCAGAAAGACGGGGAAATCCAGTCTACGGATTTGTTCCGCTACGTGCAGACCGGCGTGGACGAAAACGGCAAAGTGCAGGGCGTGTTTGCCCCTACGGGCCAGTTGCCGACTTTCTTTGACGAATTTGAGGCCAAAGGCCAGCCGGTGGATAAAGATGTTTTCTTAAAAAATGCGGTTCCGCTGGATGCAACCGGCGAACCAGACAAACAGGCCGTTGCCCGTTTGCAGCAAGAGTTGGCGGGCAAGAATGTGCCGCCTGCTCCGCCTGCGGGGCCGGTGCAGCAATGAGCATATAAGCAAAAGGTAGATATGACGAAACAAATTCAATGGTTCATTTGGAGCATTTTGTGTGCGGCGGCCTTAACAGTGCCGTCCGCGGCGGCTGCCCGCGCGTTGGGAAAGCAAGATTTGGCGCGCATCCAGTGCGCTCAAGCCAAAATGCAAATAATGGCGGAATTTTTTAACGTCAATACGCCCAAGCAGGACTACACCCTGCCGAATGTTTGCGGCGCCGCGGCCGGAAAAACCGTAAAAATGCCCGAATGGTTTGAAGCGGAACTGGACCGGATGGAAAAAAATAAAGTTGTTTACGTGCCGGATCAAGGCACGTACAGCGAAGTGGATTTGTGGCGCCAGGCGTTTTCGAATGTGTATTTATACTTGCAGCGGGCGGCGGATTCGCTCGACCCAAACAAGCCGGTGGTGATGGAGCAGCTCACCCGCGGGTTTGTGGGAAACCGTATTAACTTGATGGCCACCCTGGACCGGTTGAATAAGGATTTGCTGCGCGGGCAGCAGCTGTTGATTATGAAGGACAGCATGGATGGGCGTGCGCGCTCGATGCTGGCCACCTTCGAATTGATTAACAGCGAATTTTTCAGCACGATTGAGTCCTTGTCCAGCCCGATTTCCCAGCGGGAAAATAAATACCGCCAGTCGGTGATGGCGGTGGTGGTGCTTTCGAACCATTTGTTTTCGCAATTTTTAGGCACATCTATTCCGATGAATCCCCCGGACCCCAAAATTTACCGGACGACGACGGCCGACCGGGCCATCCATTTATTTATGCTGTTGCTGGGGGCGTCGCTGACGGGATTGGCGGTTTATTTGCTGTTGGAAAACAAACGCGATGATATTTTGAAAATGGTGGCGGAGTACAAGCAAAAAAGCGAAGTATGGGCCGAAGATTTTAACCGTCAGTTTGTAACAATTGACATCAAATATATTGTGTTTGGCACCGTGGGCTTATTTGCGGTGATGGGGTTGATTTTTGGGCTGATGATTGGCGGATTTACGGGGGTGTTTATCTTCCTGCTGGTGGTGTTTTTGGGCGGGGTGGTAAGCATTCGTATGCCGATGGCCGTGTTGGACGCGCTGAAAAAGAGCCGCGGCAAACGCGTTAACAAACAGTTGATGGACGCGCTGATTTTGCTTTCCAACTCCCTGCGCTCGGGGATGGATATCGTGCAGGGGTTTGAACTGGTATCCCGGGATATGCTGCCGCCTATTTCGGATGAATTTGGATTGGTTCTTAAAAACTATCAGCTGGGCACCCCTTTCGAAAAAGCGCTGGACGGTTTATCCGACCGCGTGGAAAGCCGGATGCTTTCGTATATTATTAAAGCAATTATCATCCAACGGCAGGTCGGCGGTAACTTGACGGTTATTTTCGCCCGTTTGGTGGAAAATATCCGCGAGGAAAGCAAACTGGAAGAAAAACTGCAGGCGATGACGGCCCAGCAGAAAATCCAGTCCATCGTCGTCAGCATTATGCCGTTTGTGATGATGTTTGTAATGTTCATTTTCAACCCGACGCAGATGATTTCGTTCTATACGAGCCCGGTGGGAATGTTTGTGTTCCTGTTCTGTATCATCTGGATTGGTATCGGTATGAAAGTGCTTAAGAAAATGGGAGAAGTGCGGGTATAATTATGAGCGTAACTTTGACCTTGGGATTAAAGTTGTTAGTGTTGCTGGGCGCGGTTTGTATGTTTTTTGCCGTGTTTAACCTGCTTGCGGCAAAAGAAGAAAAAGAGAAAATCGTGGATGTGGACGTGCGCCGTTTTAAGTCCGCGTCCAGCTTTGCGCGTTTAAAACCTGAAGAAAAACTGATGGACCGGCTGGCGGTGTTCTGCCTGCATAATTTCCATTTGGAAAAAAGTTTGGAAACGATGCATATGCAGCTGGGCAGCCCGGATAACCCGCAGCCGGTGGATATTTTATATTCTAAAATTATCGCCGCCTTGGCCATTCCGGCCGCGATAATGCTGTTGTTTCAGTCGGTGTGGCCGGTGATATTTGTGCCGGTGTGTTTTATGGTGCCGGATGTGATTATCAAAAGTAAAATTCAAAAACGCCAAGCGGAAATTTTAGGAAATTTCTCCACTACGGTAGACTTGGCGGCGTTGATTATCGAATCCGGTTTGGATTATTTGACGGCGTTTGAAAGAATTATCAAAGTGGCCAAGGTAAAAACTGTACTGGAAGAAGAATTGGATAAAACCATTAATGAAATTAAGCTGGGTTATTCCCGCCGTGAAGCCTTGGAACGGTTTTCGGCTCGTACGGGGGTAGCGGAAGTGCGTTCGCTGGTGAGTTTGATTATCCAGTCCGATGAACTCGGTACCAGCTTGGTGGATTTGCTGCGCAACTTCTCGTCGGATTTGCGTTCCACCCGTTTAAGCCGGGCTGAAAAATTGGCGGCGCAGGCCTCTACCAAGATGCTTTTCCCGATGTTTATGTTTATTTTCCCAACGATTTTTATTTTAATTTTAGCTCCGATGATTAGCGGTTTAATCAACGGGGGGATGGGCTTTTAGAGGATAAACTTATGAAAAAGAACCTTGTTTTTATTTCGTTCCTGTTGCTGGCGGCGCTGCAGGTGTATGCGGCGGCCAGTTTCCGCAAAGAAATTCCGGTTCGCCAGCATGGCAAGGAAGAAGGAATGCTGCTGGATTTGAGCAAGATTTCTATGGGTACGTTAAACGATGTGGAAGAAAAGAAACAATATCTTTCCACCGTCCAGCTGGAAAAACAGCGCATCCAAAACTATACCTTGCGTATGGTGTACGAAAACGCCTACACGCTCTATAAGCACGGCGATTATCAGCGCGCGCAGGAAATGGCTCAAACCATTTTAAGCATTGACCCTAATTTTAAACAAGCTCAGACGTTGGCAAAACAAGCCCAGCATATGGGTACTTACGGCACGATTTCGGAAGCCCAAGTAATTGAAGCCAAATTCCAGGAAACCATCCGCCTCTACGACAGCGGACGTTTGGTGGAAGCCAACGATAAATTGAATGAGATTTTAACCATTCAGCCCGGCAACTCCAAGGCCCAGGCCTGGAAGCGCAAAATCGATTACGACATTGCCAAAGAATATACCCGCCGCGGCGATGTGGCGTACGAGCAGGGAGATTACCAGGACGCCTTGGACGCGTGGTATAACGCCTTGCTGATGCGCAAGGACGACCCAAAATTGTTAGCCAAAATTTCCGAAACGGAAAACAAATTGCGCAAACAGCAAGTGGCCGATTCGATGAAACAGGCTTTGGATTTTTACAACAAAGGGCAGTTTGTGGAATCGTATGCCGTATTTGAACGGATTACCAAAATTCAACCCGGCGACCCGCGGGTGCAGAAATATATGTCCCAACTGAAAAACGAGATTGCGGCGGGATACTATAACGCGGGGAATAAATCGTATAATTCGAACCGGTTTGACCAAGCCATTTCTTACTGGACCAATGCAAAGAAATGGGGGGCCGATTCCGGCACGATGGATGCTTTGATTAAACGGGCCCGCAACGCCAAAGAAAACCACCTGCGCGTGAAGCAGGAACGGGCACAGCAAGCCGAAATAGCGGCCCAGAAGGCGGAAGAAGCCGCCCAAAAAGCCGAAGAGGCCGCCCAAAAAGCGGAAGAAACGGCTCAGGAAGAACCGATTGAAACGGTGACGGTGGATAATACCCTCATTCCGGGGGCGACTGGCGGTATAGGTACTTCCGTCGGGGCCGTAGGTGCCAACGAAACGCTGCCCACCTTGGGCGGAACGGTTAACCGCGTATCGCCGGAGGCCAGCGCCGCTTCCCGTGCCAAATACATTGAAGGGCTGGACGCTTTCAACCAAGACGATTATGAACGCGCCCGCCAGGCTTGGATTGTGGCTAAACAGCTGGATCCGGGCAACAGCGATGCCGATTTGGGCTTGCGTAAAGTGGAAGAATTGATGAAATAGGAGCATGGTATGAAACTAACTTCCAAATGGCTGTTGTGGTTCGTATTGGTGACGGTATACGCTTCCGTCATCGGCGGACTGTTTTATTACAATTTGTTTAAATTCGTGTTCGATAAAAAGCTGCAAAATGAAATGGTGGAAATGGTCCGTTTCCGTGCGCCGACATTGGTGCAGTGGCTGGCCTCCCGCCCGAAAGGGGAAGCCACTTTCCGCGAAGCGGAAATTATGAAAGGCTTGCAGCGCAACGATGACCGCATTAAAAGTTTGGTGTACTTGAACTACGACGGTTCCATCCGCTGGCACGAGAATACGAAATTTTTGCGTATGTCGTATGCCGATTATAATAATTCCGTCGGTTTCGATACGAATGCCGTCGTACAGGCCATCCGCGACGGCCTGCCCCGCGCCATCTTGGCCGGAAACGGCGATTATTACGATATGGCGATCCCGCTGTTGGCCAAAGGAAACACCGTGGCGGGGGTGGTGAATGTAACCGTTTCGCGCGAAAACGCCAAAAATCTCATTCACTCTTCGATGGTTCGGTATGCTATCGGCGCATTTATTATGATTTTGCTTATCGGCGGGGTGTTGTATTTGTTCCTGCTGCTTAAAATTTTGCGTCCGTTAGAATCGCTGCGGGACAGTGTAGATGCGGTTTCGTTGAATAATTTGAAGCTTTCGTTCCCGCCTCGGCAAGATGAAATTGGCGAAGTGGCGACGGCGATTGGGGGGCTGTTGGCCAAAATCCAGGAAGATATTAAGAGTTTGGAAAATGTGGAAATTATGTCCCTGGAAAAAGAACAGCGCTGGTGGAAAACCATTTTGGCCGTTACGGTGCCCAAAGGGTCCCGCGCTCTTGTGATTGATGAGAACAACAACATTTTGTACACCAACTTTGAGTTGCAGGTGCCGGGTAAGGAAAAAGTGCATTTGCTGGATATTTTCGACGGCAGACAGCAGGAAATCATCCAGGTGGTAGGGGAAGCACTGGAAAACCCGGCTAAAGTTTTGCGCGGCACGGTAATGAATAAAAATGTAAAATGTGTGGTGAAAGCTGTTCAGCTGCCGGACGACGCCGGGAAAAACCGCATCGTGTTGGTGCTGGAACCCGAGAAATAAGGGACCTTGTTTTAGGAGACTAAATATGAGAGTAGAAATTAAAAAAATTGGCATTTTAACGGTGTTGTTTTCCGTTTTTCCGCTGGCTGTGTTTGTGGTAATGCTGCTGAGCGCTTTTATGGAAATTTTTAACCCGGACGTGGTCATTAGCGCCGCCTATATTATGGGGCTGGTAATGCGTGCTATCCAAGGCACTTTGTTGTTTTTGGTGTCTACGGTGGTGTTTTTGCTGGCTTATAACTGGCTGTGTGCGTTGGGCATCCGCGGAGTACGGGTGGATTTAGAAGATAAATAAGGAGAAATGGGGTAATGAAAAAACTAGTAAGTATTTTGCTCATTTGCGCCGTGGCGGGGTTTGCTTTTGCCGCGGCTCCGGCTAAAAAAGCCGCCAAAGCCAAGGCTCCGGCCAAGACGAAAGCGGAATTTATCGTAGTGGAATCCGATGAATATGATGCCGGTAAGGAAGATCCGCTGTTGACGGCGGGCATTTCCCAGTTTTTAAATGCGGAACCGACTGTAACCAAAGTGTCCCATAAAGACGCCGCGGCCGATCCGAAATTGGCCAACTTGGATTATAGCTTCCTGCCGCTTTATCTAATTAAAAAGACGGATGACATCCGCGCCAAATTGGAAAAGCATTTGCAGTACGGCTATGCCCAGGAAAATGAAGATTTTATCATTTTGCCGCATCAAACCCGCACGGGCGTATTTACCAACAAAACGGCTAAGCCCGGCGTAATGGAAATTTTTGTAATGTCCCAGTGCCCCTATGGCGTGATGGCCGAGGGCTTGGTGCTGCAGGCGCAGAAAGACGGCAAACTGCCGGCGGATAAAGAAATCAAAATCCGCTATGTGGTGAGCTACGATGAAAAGAATGGTTTTTCCAGCTTGCACGGTTCCGCCGAATGGGAAGAAAACATCCGCCAGCTGTTAATTGCCAAGTACTATCCTAAAAAATTCTGGAAGTATTTGGAAATCCGCAACAAAGACTATCGCTCCAGCCGCTGGGATAAAGCGATGGAAGAAGCGGGCATCAATGTAAACAAAATTATGAAGAAGTTTGATAAGGAAGGCGTTGAACTTCTCAAAGAAGAAGCCAAATATGGCCAGGAATACGGCGTAAGCGCTTCGCCCACCTTCCTGTGGGAAGGTAAGGTGCAGCTGGATTTTGGGACGGCTTCGCAGCTGGAAGGGTTTTCGTTCTTGAACCCGAACGCGGCGAATAATTCCGCTGCGGCGGCCCCGGTTGGCAGCTGCTAACAATTCCTTTTTTAAGCCAAAACGGGGGCTGGGGCGTATCCCGGCCCCCGTTTTCAGAAGCGTCTGGATGATGGGCCGGCATACGGCCCATGACCTGGAAGTTCCTGGAAATACCCAGCAAGGCGGGTACAGTTTATGAAACGGTTAAACGGCTTATTTGCCAAAGCGGTTTTGGTGCTGATTTTAATTTCCATCGTGCCGGTGCTGATTATCGGTTACCACGTAATGGGCGTGGACAGCCGCGTGCTAAAAAATGAAATTTTGCAAAAGCAGCAAACCGTAGCCAGCCGGCTGGCTTCGGTAGCGCGGGCGCACATCAGCCGCAAGGCCCAAATGTTTTCTATCTTTGTGGACTTGCATACCGATTTCGGCGGGCACGATTTTGTCAACCAGCAAGATTTACACTACCTGCTGGCGCGGAATCCTTCTATTTTTTATTTGGCGGTATTGAGCCCCCAAGGCCAGCAATTGCTTTCGGCGGGGCAGGCGGCGGCGTCCATTAATTACAAAAAAATTGCGCCCGACATTCTGCGCGCTTGTGTGGAAAAAGGCGAAGAATATATCAGCGACGTATACCAAATGCCGGGAGGACTGTTTGTACTGATGGCATTTCCGGTACGCCAGCACTTGGACGAAGTACAGGTAACCGGCATTCTGGTGGCGGAAATGAATTTGCAGGAGATGGGGGAATCCCTTTCGCAGGCGTATCCGCTGGATATGAACGCCATTATCGCCACGGATGAGGGGGAAATTATTTCCTACAATGGGGCGCCGGACGGTTTGGCCCAAGAGCCGCAGCCGGAAATGACGCAGAAGGTACTGGCCATTAATAGCCAGTTGGGGTACAGCCGCAGCGGCGAAGTGGAATTGCCTAACGGGGAGCGGGTGCTGGTGGCGGTGGCTAACCTGTCTTTGCCGGGCTGGAAGGTGTATGTGGACCAGCCGGCCAATGTGGCGGCGCAGCTGTTTGTGGAAAGCACATTCCATTCCTTTTGGGATGTATTGGTGCTGTTGTTGGTGATGCTGGCGTTTGTGCTGGTGGTAAGTTATTGGGTCATTAAACCCATCACCCGCCCGTTGGAGCGCCTCCGAAAAGCGGCCATTTTGCAACGGGAAAATGATGATTTCGTCGTTCATCACAATGATGTGGAAATCCCCAATAACGAAATCGGCGAGCTGGCGTCTGCCTTTGTGGATATGTCCACGGCGCTGCATATGCGCCGGCAGGAGCTCATCCGCGCGCAGGCGGAGTTGGCGCAGGTAAACCAGGCGTTGGAAAAGCGGGTGGAAGAACGTACCCGCGAACTGAAAAACGCCAGCAGCGAATTGGTAAAGGCGGAACGGTTGGCGGCTATCGGGCAGATGGCGTCCATCATCAGCCACGAAATCCGCAACCCGCTGGCGGTTATCAGTAACGCTACGCGCCTTATCAAAATGTTGGTTACGTCGCCGGACCCGAAACTCACCAAGCAATTTGGCATTATTGATGCGGAAATCAAACAGGCCAACAGCATCATCAGCGAGGTGCTGGGGTATGCCCGCACGCGGGATTTGATTTTGACTACGGTGGATTTAAACAGCTATTTGCGGGAATTGCTGCTTTCGTATCCGTTCATTCCCGGCATTACGCTTAAAGAAGAACTGGACGCGGAAAGCGTACGCATCAAAGTGGATGCGGAAGAAATCAAACAGGCTATCCGCAATGTGGTGTCTAACGCGATTGAAGCTATGCCCAACGGCGGTACGCTGACGGTAGGAACCAAAGTGGGGAAGCGCTTGGTGTGTATCTATATTGCGGACCAAGGCCCGGGCATTACCGATGAAGTGCGCCGCAAAATGTTTGCGCCCTTTTTTACCACCAAAGCCCGCGGCACGGGGCTGGGATTGGCGGTGGTGGGCAAAGCCATCAGCCGCCACAAAGGGAAACTGTTTATTCAAAGTAAACCCGGTAAAGGAACGTGCTTTCAGATTTATTTAAAAATTTACAGAAAACCAGGAGATACCAACTATGGAGAATCAAGTTAAAATCTTGGTAGTGGACGACGATAATAACCTGCGCGAAACGCTGGTGGATTTGTTGGAAATTGAAGGCTACAAGGTGTACCAGGCGGGGAACGCCACCGAATGTTTGGATATTTGCGCCAACGAGTTTTTTAACGTGATTTTGATGGATTATAACCTGCCCGGCGAAACGGGGCTGGACTTAATCCGCAAAATCCGCTCGTTTAACCAAGATACCCAAATTATTATGATTACCGCCTACGCTTCGTTAAACGCCATTATGGAAGCGATGCAGGAGTCGGTATACGATTTTTTAATGAAACCGGTGGATTTCGACTATCTCAAACGCACCATCAACCGCGCGCTGGACAAGTATTTCTTGGAACAAAGCAATAAAGACTTGCTCGCCCAGCTCAAAACCCGTAACGAGGATTTGGACCGACTCAACAATATGAAATCCAAATTCTTTTCCATCGTTTCGCACGATTTGTCCAACTCGCTGATGACGCTTAAAATGAGCTTTGATATGCTCAAGAAAAAGCTCACCCCGGACGAGGACCAAAAGAAAAAGATGATGTTTATGGACGAGTCGATCAGCCAGATTGAGCATTTAATCAAAGACCTGGTGGACTGGGCCGCCATTGAAAAAGGCAAACTGCGTATCGAAAAAACCCGTTTTGAACTGACGGAAAGTTTAAAGAAAACCGCCGAAATTTTCCGCGCCAAAGGCGCCAAGCGTAACATCCGCGTGACGTTCGAAAGCTGCGGGGCGGTGCCCGTGTTTGCCGACGAGAAACGCATCCGGCAGGTGATTTCCAACATTTTGGAAAACGCCGTCCGTCATACGCCGGATAACGGAACGATTGAAATTGTCGTTAGCAAAATAGATGAAAAAAATGCTAAAGTGTCGGTAACGGACTCCGGGGACGGCATTGACCCCGAGCAGGCCCCAAACCTATTTACCAGCTTTACCCAAGTGGGCGACAAGAGCCGCGTGGGCCGGCTGGGGTTGGGGCTGTCCATCGCCAAGGATATTGTTATAAACCACGGCGGGCGGATTTGGGCGCACAGCGAAGGCTTGGGCAAAGGCGCCTCGTTTAATTTTACATTGCCCATTACAAATTCTTAACCGTTTTTACATCGCGAGGGGAGTATGCCAATGAATAAAAAGAAAAAAGTGACCGTACTGATTGCCGATGACCAAACATTGTTCCGGGAAGGCATTAAAGATGTACTGACCGGGGAAAAATGGATTGAAGTGGTGGGCGAAGCCGCCGACGGAATTGAAGCGGTTGCCAAAGCCAAAAAATTAAAACCGGACGTGGTGCTGATGGATATCAAACTGCCGAAGATGGACGGCATTAACGCCACCCGGCAAATCCGCCAATCCTGCCCGGAAGTAAATGTGCTGATGCTTTCCAGCTTTGAGGACGAAGCCCATGTGTTGGACGCCATCCAAGCGGGGGCGAACGGTTATTTGTCCAAAATGCTGCCGGCTGCCGAGCTGGTCAACTCCATTAAAACCTTTACCAGCGAAGGCTTGATGATTCCGCAGCAGCTGATGGGCAAATTGCTTCACGGCCTGCGCAAAATGGGCAACAGCGGGATGCCTTCCCAGGCCACGCTGACCAAAACCGAAATTAAAGTGATGGATTTCTTGGGCAAAGGGCTGAGCAATAAAGAATTGGCCAAAGAACTCAATTGCAGTGTGAAAACCATCAAAAACCATTTGAACAGCGCTTTCCATAAACTGGGCGTAAGCAGCCGTACGGAAGCGGTGGTCAAAGCGATTGAAAAGGGATTGATTTCTTCGGAAGGGACAATCGTTCCCGATGAAAACGACGGAGAATAACGAAATGCGCACCCAAAAGCCGGCTTTACCGTTTGGGCGCCGCCGGGGGCAGGCTACTATCGAATACGTGCTGATGCTGGCCACGGTGGTGGTGATTTTGTCGGCTTTTTTGACGGCGTTTCATACCGATATTGTGCGTTTTTTCTTTACGTTTGTGGGGCAGTTGGTATCACCCAATTAATTATGTCTATCTTACACCGGACCGTTTGGAAGCTAAAGGACCGCCAAGCACAAATTTTGCTGCCGGCGGTGCTTTTGGCGCCTATTTTTATTTTGGTCGTCTATTTGCTGTTTGAAATGGCCAAAGTATCTATGACCAAGGTCCGCCAGCAGTTTGCGCTGGATAATGCAGCCTATACGCAAGTGTCCGTACTGAGCACCTACTTAAATGCCGTGGCGATGATTAACGGACCGCTCCCCTACCGCGTTATGCTGTATTACAAAGATATGAAGGTGACCCCTAAAGCTACCGCTCAGCAATCCGGCAGCCAGCCGGTGAGCGTGTTTGAACTCTTCTACCACGGGGGCGGTATCCCGGCCATCGGCCCCGATTACGATACGGGCATCAACCCGCCGCCGAGTGCGGATTCTAACGACTGGGGGCTCCGCTACGATTCGTCCATTCAAGAGTTTCCCCGCGGCGATTGGGAAAAAGAACAGCCCCGCAAACCCGATGCGGAGGAACCGGTGCCGGTGATGAGCCGCGCGTTAGTGAATGATTATTATTTCCCGGCGCTTCGCTACGGGGTGGAAGTGATTAAAAACTATTTGACCACTTTTGCCACCACGGGCAACATTTTTGAATCCCAGGAATATATTTACAAGCAGGAAACCAAAAACGCGGTGGCGTTTCGCACTGGGTATTTTTTGAATACCAATGATTGCAAAAAATCGGACTGTGCCCGGCAGAGTGCGGCACAGCTGCGGCGGTTTTTATCGATTAATTTGGAACCGTTTGAATTAAATAAACTGCGTTTTTACGCGTCGGATTCCGGTATGAGCGGCGAACACGGCGGCGCCTATAACATTGATTTTGCCGCGTCGGAAATTTTGCCCAACGGCAGCCACTTGTTCCAGTTTGCCTATGTGGACGGCAACTCCCGCAGCCGCTTGCGCACGCTGAGTCGCGGGGTGAAACTGAAACAGCCTTTTAAATTGCCTAAAAACTATTTTAATATCAACTTGGAACAAAAATATAAACCCTATGTGCGTAATACGGTAGTGCTTTCGTGCCCGCGTTCCAACAACAATTGCGTGTGGCCGAACCCGCTGCCCAAATATAGCGTAACGCTGGATCCATAATGACAAACAAACTTTTTTCTCTGCGTGCTAAAAAAGGACAGGCGACGACGGAAGTCGTGCTGTTGTTTCCGCTGTTTGTGATATTTATTTTGTTCATCATCAAAATTTTCGGATTGCTTATTTTAAACCAAAAAATGGAAATTGCCGGTTATTACGCGGCGCGGCGCTATCAGCTGCAGTCGCACGAAACGGATTATTACGCCAATACCTGGGACCGGCGTTTTTTAAAGAAAGATATCCAGCGCAAAGTGGAAAATTACCTGGGCTTTGATAACCCGGATATGCGCAAGTTTTTAAACCTGAATAAGCTGAAGATAGATATCGACCCGGCCGGCAACTGGGTGAAAGTCGTGCTGACGGCCTACACGCGTCCGCCGCGGATTCGGTTTCTGTGCGATTACAACAAAGACCGGGTGTGTGAACAGGACGCTAAATGCCGGAAGGGATATGCCTTTTTGTGTGAAACAGGCGGCGAGGTAAAAGTAATCAAGTATGCGGGGCATAACGAACGCCCGGCCCCGTACCAGCGGCCGGAAGGACGCTAGGACGGTTTTCGCCCTTGACATTGGGGGCTTTTGGCCCTATACTAAAAGTAACGAGCCAGTGGAACTCTGTGTTTGAGCGTATCCGGCGGATACGGGTCAACAAGGGTAGTTTTTATTATATATATGAGGGGTTTTTATGTTTAAATTAAAACCGGGAAATGTATTCCAAAAGATTAACAAAATGGACCGAAAGCAAGCCTATACGATAGGAGCGATTGTATTGGTCTGTTTTGTGGCGTTGCTTACGCTTGCTTCTTTTTTGGGAAATGCGGATGATTCTTCGTTTGAAGACTACAATACCCGCGGGTACGATTTGGCCCAGATGCCGTTTTTAAATGACGAAGCGGAAGAATACCTGTTGGCTTCCAAATACCCGGATATGCAGGGCAATAATTCGACAATGCTCTATTCGGCCGAGGAGAAAAAAGAACGCCAGGAAGAGGATGCCGCGGCGGCGGAAGAAGCCGGCGAGGAGGACACGGCCTCGTTGGCGGGGGAATCGGCCGGCGCGTCCGGCGGATATAGCGGCTATGGCGGGTATCGCGGCGGCGGACGCACGGCGGCGCCTACGCAAGTGGGCAAGCTGGGCAGCGCCAGTATGGGCACGGCAAGCGGCAGCGGCGTGAACGCCACGTGGGGATCCCCCGGCGGGGATTTTTCGCCCTATAAGAGCCAGGAAAAAGGTTCCGAAACGCCCGTCCAATTTAAAAACCAGGATGCCCGGCGGGCGTTGTCCCAATTCTCCCAGGGCAGCCGCGCAGCGGCGGGCTTCCGGGATTCCAAAAGCGCCAACGCTAAAAAAGCCTTGATGGGGGGCTATGTGCAAGGCAGTGAAGCCTTCACCGATAAAGGCGTAGATTTGAGCAAAACCGGCGGATTGGCTATCGACCCGAATGCGCCGGTATCTTCGGCGGATTTAAGCAATTTGGATGACAAAGTAGCCGAGGCCGCCAAAGATGCCAAAGACAAAAAAGAAGAATTTGAAAAAGCGGGGCAAAGTTTTTGGGAAAAACTGGGCGAACAGTTGATGAGCGGATTAGTAGATATCGGGTTGAAGGCCGGGAGCGCTTATTTGAACCAACAAATGGATGTTTGGATGGCCAATATGTCAGGCAATTCTGCTTTTAATGATTCGTTGCGGTCCTCGAGCGACCAACTGTTCGGTAAATCCTTAAGTGAACTTACCCCCGAGGAGTTTTCCGCTTTGAAAGCGGCTCATCCGAACGATCGCAACGGAAACGCAATTAATTGGGATAACTTAAAAGAGACGCAGGGGACGCAGTCGGTGGGTGCCCTGTGGGTGAATGGAAATGACTGCAAAAAATGCCAAAAAGATTTTTTTAATGGGAAAACCGATGCTGAAACAAGAAACACGGGAATGAAAAAGTATTATAAAAATGACACGAGCAGTGCAACCTATATAGCGGCTAATGAAAAACGGGAAAATGCCGTCACGGTTGCTTATGGCCGTTTACAGGGTAATTCAAATGTGATTAGCAAAGCGATAAATAAGACGGACGCGCCCCCCGGCGGCAGTAATTCCAGCAGTGGAGGAAAGGTCCGTGATTGCCCTGCAGGACAAACGTGGACCTGTGTAACGAAAACTGAACCGGGTGGCTATTCTACTACTGAAACCTGCTCTTGCAAATAGATTTGAAGCATTAGGAGGAATTTATGAACATCTTTAAATGGCTGACGGATCGGGGCGGAAAAATCGCTCTCTCTGCCGCGCAGGCGGTGGGGCTTTCGGCCGTAGTCGGCGTGGCAGGTGTTGCCGCGTGGCAATTTTTAGATACTCCAACCGACAATACGGCCTTTAACCTGGGCGGGCAAAGCAACCGGGGCGAGGTCGTTTATGTGGCGGGTGCAACCGGGAGAAATTATGACGAAAACGGTGAGTTGCAATCCGCATTTATGGCTACTCCTTCCAAAGCCATTGAAATGACCGAAAAACAGGCTTTGGCCCAAAAACAAGCCGAGGAAGCGGCGGAATCTTTCACCATCCCCGTGGATGACGTTCCTTCCAGCCCGGCGTTGGCGGGCGCCTATCAAATGGGCGGAAGCGAAGGGTTGGGAATGGGCGGCAACTTCGCCAATGAAGAAATTTTGAAAAATAATCCGATGGCGTTTGCCCAGCAAAGCATTGCGGGCGTGACGGATGCCATTACCCGCGCGCAAGCCCAGGCTCAAGGCTCAGGGCAGGGGCAGAACGGAACTGCCGCGGCCGGCGGACAGCCAGCCGGCGCCGCTCCGGCCTTGGCCAGCGCCTCGCGTGATTGGGGTTCCTCGGCCGCTACCCGCGGGTTAAGCGGCGGTGGCGGTACGGCTTTTAATTCTTCTTTTGTGGTGCAGGACAGCCAAAAAGGCGGCGGGAGCGCCGCTTCCGCCGGTACGCCCGAGCAAGCGGCCCGGGTGATGCAGCAATTCCAAGAACAGCTGGCGGCTTCCGGGCAGGAAGGCCAGCGCTTGCGTGCGCAGGCGAATTTTGGCGTCAGTCAAGGTTTAGACCCCGATTGGGATGCCACCGCTGCCGGTTTTCGCAACGCTCGAGAAGGGAAAGATTTGGAATTTATCCGCAAACGCTCGGCGGACGCGGCCGGCAACCGCAACCGTGCCGCCAACGAAGGCGCCCGCGCTTTCTTGGCCAGTACGAAAATTTCCGGCGGCTTGCGGGTCAGCGGAGCCAACGTCACTACCGGCCAGGGCCAAAGCTCGGCGGATTTTAACGGAGAATACGATTCCCAGCTGCGCGCGATCCAAGGCTGGTCAACCGACTCGAATATGGACGCGATCCAACGCCAAGAAGACCGCAACGCAATGATTAAATGGATGTGGTCCGCTACGGCCGTGGCTTTGGCCGCGATGATTGCTATTCCGTTGGTCAAAAATATCAATATTTTGGGCGTTCCTGTCGGGTTATTTATTGCACTTGCCTTGGCGGCGGCGGCCACGGCGGTTTGTGTGGTCGGCTTTGTGAAAGCGGCCAATTTTGCCAACCGTTGGGGCGGGTCCGGAATGAGTACGGCCATTATGATTATTACGCCTATCTTAACCGGCGGGGTGTGGGCTTCGTTTGTATGGGCTAAAGCTTTTAAACAACTGTATACGAAAGTGGGCCAAAAGTTGGGCTTAATTGCCAAGGAAGGCTCTACTGCCGCCCCGACGGCGGGCGCTATCGGCCAGGCCGGTATGGACGGAGCCGATACGATGGATATTATGCAGGACGTAACCAAAAATTCTTTAACCTGATAGAGGGGGCCCGGTATGCAAATTGGTAATTTGATTATTGAGCCTTGGAGCAAAAAAAATTGCATTTACCGCATAATAGCCATTTTCTTGGTGTTATTGTGGCTTACTTGGGGATTGGTGCTGTTCCAGGAAGGAAACCGCCTGCAAGAGCGGCTGACCGAACTGCAGCTGGAAAACCAGCGCAAAGAAGAAATGCAGCGCCGGGAAGCAATGTACCGGCGGGCCGCGATGGGGAACCAAACCGCTCAGCCCGGAGTGCAAAATGTGGTGGATACACTGGGGCGGTAGGAGATAACGTATGAAGATATTGGAATTATTAAAAAATGCGTCAGGGAAAATTGTGATGGGCGTACCCCAGCTGGCGGCGATTGCCGGGGTGGGGATGCTGGCCGTATACGGCGCGTATGAAACGGACAGTACCTACGCCAGCAAAGAGGCGCCTATCCGCACCTTGTCGGGGATTACCCGTTCTTCCGTGCAGGAAGGGCTCCAGCAAAAAGACGGATTGCTGACGTCTATTAACGTCAAAGATTCTTTAAACCAGGTGGCCACGCCCGAAGAACGCGCGGCCCTGGAGGCGCAAAACGGTTTTTCCAGCCAGTTGGTGGACCAGACCGAAAACCAAATCGCCAATTGGAACCCCGGCGCGGCCGCGGGGTCGGCCCAGACCGAAGGTTTGGGAATGGGCGCCAACGAAACGGTTATGCAGGGCCCGGCGGGAGCTCCCCGCGCGGCTAGTTCTTTGCCGTCTGTAAATGGCGGGCGTGTGGCGGCCGCGGCGGCCCAAGGCGGGGCTACGCAGCCCCCGGCGTTGGGGTCTGCCTCGATGGCGCGGGCGTCCGGTTCGGCGTTTAATGCTGCGTCCGGCCCGATTGCTTCGTCCGGCTCCGGTACGCGCAGTGCGTCTGCCTCCGGCGGCGCCAGCGGTGCGGCGGGAAGCGGGGAAGGCTATCACTTTTCCGGCGCGATGCCCAGCGGTTCCAACGCGGTTTCCGCTATGGCGGGCGGACAAGCCTTTGGCGCGGGCAATTCCACCTTTATGGCCGGCGGACGGTATGCTACTACATCAAGGGGGCCCCGTTCGTTCCGCGAGAAAAACGATTTGCGCGATATTGCCAAACGTTCGGCCGATGCGGCCGGCAACCGTACCCGCGCCGCCAACGAAGGTTCCCGTGCTTTCTTAGCCAGCACCCGCAATTCCGGCGGTATGGCGGTGGAAGGCGGTGTGGTGGCGGATAACGGCGGAGCGTCGTCCGATTTTGAACCCGCCCGTGCGGCTAAACTGCGCGCAATTGACGATTGGGCGGACCAAGAAGATGATTTTGCCGAGAAGCAGGAAAAAGCCCGCAAACGCTTGATGTGGATGGTTTTGGCGCTCGTGGCGGCGGCCGTGGCGGCAATGCCGATTGCGTATAGCTTGATTTCCAAAGGGAGCAAGGCAGGCCTGTTTGGTTTGTCGATGGTGTTTTGGGGCTGGACCATCTTGGGCATGGTAATGGCTTATGCCGCTACTGTCATTGGCTTTGGTATTGACTATAACGCCAAATACAACGGAATGATGATGCCTATGATGTCGTACATCTTAGGTGCAGGTGCTATTGGCGCAATGACATTGACCGGCATTGCAGCGGCTAAAAACCGCGGCAAAGCGGCTGCTGAAGACAAATTTAGACAAGTGATAAAGAAAGCTGCTAAAACCATTGGCGGCGTGGCTTTGCAAAAAGGAACCGATATGGCTGCGTCCGCTGTTAAAGAAGAACTGAATAAATAGTTTTTAGGGCAGGGAACGCCTAGGCGTTCCCTGCCTGCGTGATGAATATGAACGAATCCAAAAAAACACAGGACGGCAACCAGCGGCCGCCGCAGGAGCAACAGAAACCGCGGGCGTCCGCTCCGCAGCCGCAGGAAAAAACGCCGCAGCAACCGCCGCGCTCGCAGCAAGTTCCCGCGCGGACGGCGGAAAAACAGCCGCGTCCTGCTCCGTCCGCCCAGCCGCCGGAAAAGAACCTCGCGCCGGATACAGACAAACGCTGGATGCGTTCTAAAAAAGTATGGGCGGCGGTATTGTTGCTTTTTTTGCTGGGTATTATCACCGGCGTAGTGCCGGTGGGCAAAATCCCGCTTTTGCGCAATTTGGCGTGGGCGATGGGATATTCCCCCGATGAAACCCAATCCATTTCCTTTTTAAAGGCTTTGCTTACCTGGAACGAGCATTCCCAATTAATGAACGGCGAATTGGACGACCCCGAAGAAACCGGCGTGTTTGGCAAGGACGGCGGCATCATATCGGCGCATCAGCGGTTGGAAAAAGACAAAGATTCCAGCTTATTCAATTTGCGAGCCGTCAATGCGTTTTTGCTCAAGCAAGGCAAACGCGCGGACGCTTTGGCCGGGGCGTATTATACGGTGGATACGCAGGAAGGGGATATGTCTCCGGCGGCGCGTATCACGGGCAACAGTGCTAAAACGCAGGCCAACGAGGCGATGCCTTCGGAAGTTTTTTTTGGAACGGAATCATCCGGCGCGTTGCCGCGCAACCCGAAGGACGGGTACAATTCGGTAGATTCCCTTAAAAAAATCGCCAATCCGCATATTTCCGGGGCTTCTCCCACAGACTGGTTCGGCCAAATGATGGACAAAGCCTTTTTAACCGATACGGATTTACAAAGCATTGTAAAAGAATTGAACGCCCAGGGAGGAATGACGCCGCTTTCTTTGTTGGACGATGCCGGCCGCTATAAAGCCCAGCGGGATATGTATTATGCTTGGCTGACCAGCCGTACGGCTACCCGCGTGTCGGATATTATGCTTAAAAAAACCCTGGCGGGGGCTGGCTTTAACGGGGCGGAAATCCCGCGTAAGGTGTTCGATTCGTCTATGTCCTCGGGCATTGGGCTGACGTCTGATGCCGTGGTGGGGGATTTGGATAACATTAAACTGCGCTTGAAAAAAGAAGAAGAATGCAACAACGCTTTAAATACCTCCGGCGAAAACTTGGTCAACCAGTTGGAAGCGGCCAAAAGCGGGATTAGCAGCCTGTCGGGTTCTTTCCCTCGGACGTGCGACGACGTAAACGGCGATTTTCCAAACCGGCTGGCTGTTTTGCGCAACCAATGCGAGCAGGTAAAACGGGCTTATGCGGATTTAAAAAATTCTTGCGGGGTGGCGGTAAAAGCAGGGCGGGAAGGCACGTGCACCACCAATAATTTGCAAGGCCGTTACGACCAATATGCCAACTATTGTACCGAAGAAAAACAAAAATGCGCTTCTTTGACGGACCCGCAGGCGCAGCAGGATTGTTTGGCTGCCATTAAAAAAGCGGCGGATTATAACGAAGGCGACTGTTACGGCGGGGGCTGTTCCGAAACGGGTATTTCCAGGCTTGTCGGCGGCACCTTTAATATCGGAGTAGGGAATAACCCAATGGATCCGAACGCGGGGGACTTCTTCCCGGAAACGGATTGGGGCGCAACGGAGTGGTACTAAAAAGCCCCTTGAAAAACGCCGATTTAATTGTATAATAGAAGTAAGGAAGTATGTATAGAGAAAGTTGTTACGGAGTGGGGGACCATCTCCGAACAACGAATTTCTTTATTATGAAAATGTATGACGGGGGGATGTTTCTGACGGCAAGGAAAAATCTCTCCGGGGCCTAAAAAAGCCCTAACAGGCAGTTTTATTTTAATAGGAGGCATTTATGCCAGAGGAAAAAAAGAAGGAAAGTTTTACCTTTAGCGATAAGATTAAGAACAGCAAGCCTATTGCCTCTAAATCTTTCGCTAATCGTATTTCCTCCAAAATCGGGAGTAACGGCAAGCCCAAAAAGACGCTCTTTGAGCGTACCAAGCGGGATGCGCCGTTCTTCATTGCGGCCTTGATTGCGCTGCTTCTGCTGCCGTTTTTGTATAAGTACAGCGGCCAAGTAAATGAAGAAGTAATGGTTACCCCCGGCAGTGAGGAGTCTATCTTTGATCCCGAACGGTATGGTTTTGATACAGTTACCGGGGATCCGGATGGGCAGGTGGCTTTGTTCTCCGGACGCGACCCGCTGAGCTGGATTATCACCGGATCCAAATCGACCCAGCCGGAAGAAGATTCGTACGATTCTCAAATCTATACCGATCGCAGTGGTATGGACGATTCTTCGTCATACAATGATACCACCGTCGAAGAAAACAATACGAATATCTACAAGCAAAACGCTCCCGCGGCTACGCGTGCGGCATTCCGCCGTGCGGCAACGAAAATTAATCCGTTGTCTTCGGCGGGGCTTACCAGCCGTTCCGGCGGTAAATTGGGTGTAGGTATGTGGGGAGGCGGATTAAAAACCGCTGCCAAAAAAGTAGCGGCCGAAGGCCCGCGCAACAGCCCGAAGCCGGTTTCCTTGCAGCCGTTGCAGGCGGCAGGCAAACCCAGCCGGACGTATTTCGGCAGCGGGGCGGCGGCCGAAGCCAGACGCTCTAAAGACGCGATGTCTAAAGCCAATGCCATGCAGGCCCTTATGGACGCGCAGGTTAAACCCATTGAACCCGGTAAATTTGGCGGATTAGGCAGCGGCTCGTTTTCTCCGGGCGGCGGTGCCGGCAAATTGGAACGCGCGTTTGCTTTCAACGGCAAAGAACCCTGGTGGTGGGATATGATGAAAAGACGCTCCCAGATGGAATGGGAAGCGGATTTCAACCGCAGATGGGACTGGATTAAGTGGAAAGACAAACTGTGGCAGAATGTGCTGGGCGGCTTGTTCAACTGTATCGTTACCGGACAGGACGACGGCAGTATGGGCAAAATTTTAGGCGCTAAGGCCGGCGCCGGTGACCCTCCAACTTGTGGTGGCCTGGAAAAAGAAGATTGGGAAAAAGCTCATCCAGGAAGAGCATTTAACAAAAAGAATTGCCGAGAACTTTATGGTTTTGGCATTCAGAAAGATGTGCAAGATCCCTGGGACGGCGGTAATGCCAACGAAGTTACCTTGGGGCCCATCGGCCAGCGTTTGGACTGCTTGAGCGAAGGCTTGGGCGCGGCGTTTGACAGATGGTTCAACAAAGCGTTTGGCGCCAACAAAGGGGCGTTTGGAGAAGTGGCCGACTGCTATACCTTTGCAACCAACGGCGTATATTATGCCGATTTCTCCAGCACCAAAGGCGGCGGCTGGACTGTGCTGCACTATGTAGTTGGCGTGCCGACGGACGAGTTGGAAACCTATTATAACACTCCTGCGGAACATCAGCCTAAGATGCTGGTGGTAGGTTATATTGGAGAAGGGACGCAATACAACAGCAACCTCTCCGACATTAAAGAACGCACGGATTTCGTGCCGTTGTTTATCGAAAGTGTTGCTATTAAAAACAAGAAAATCAAAGATTCTTCCAGCAAGGAAGGAGAAAAAGATAAAGCGGAAGCGGTTGTGTCCATTGTGCGCGACCAACAACTGCCTAAGTACAATGATTTCTTGAACGTCATCAGAGAAGGCGGCGTTATCCGCGATGCCGTCCCGGTGGGGGCGAGAGAAAACTTGTCCAAATCCACCAAAGGCGGCAAACAGGGCAAAGGCTGGATTACCGGTGCGCGCTGCGCGTATCCGTTGGTGCGCGTAAGCTGCGACTACTACGCCAATGTTTCCAGCACCGCGGGTGAACAGGTCAACGGCTGGCCGTTTGCACACTTGAGCTTTGCCAACGGTATGGTGGGTCCGAACGCCTATAATGCAATGAAGAGCCGGTTCTTCATTTCGTATACGGTGCAAGGGCAGGATAATTCCCAGCCTGTTGCGATTTCGACGTCCACGGATTCCTCGAAAGGCCAGTGGTATCCCATCCCGCACCAGAATGTACGCCCATATAGAGGTTCTTGGAACCAGGAAGCGACTGGAGCCGGGTTTGTAACCACCAACCTCGGTACGGAACGCACGGACTTGCCCGGCAAAGAAGGCAATGATTACCAAGTGGTGGCTACGGCTCCGATCATCCAAGATCTCAAAGCGAAGCACAACCGCGTTGTGGTGACGTGGGAAATCCGCCAGTGCAACGACTTGTTGATAGACGGCAGTTCCATCACGCAGGGCGGCTGCAACCGTGGCAATATCACCTTGCGAGATAAAGACGGCAACGTGAAATCTATCGAAGGCGCCGATAAACCGGGTTCTACTGTCAGCCAGGTAGTGTGCGTTTACGAAGACGGCACGACGCCCTTCGGGATTCCGATGGATTTGCAAAAGAAGGAACCCGAACCGCAACCTCAAAAGAAAGAGGCTCCGAAACCGGATACGCTGTATTTGGCCGACTATATGAGCGGAAAAGGCGGTATTAACGACCTTTATTCCTCCGAGCGCAACGGGTTATTGCAGTTCCCCAGCGTGGATGTGTTTGGCAAAGGCGGGCATACCTCTTTGGACAATGCTTTCAGCGATTGTTTGGACGTGGGATATGCGGCCAGCCAAAAAGTGAAAGTGCCGGCTAAAGTGTTTGACCAAGCCAATGTGCAGGCGTATGTGAGCCAGGTGATTGAACGGGCCAACCAAAAGCCCGAGTTGAAATCGGCTCTGAAGCGCTTTGAACATACGGGTGATGTAACCGTATCGCAGTTAGTGGACGCGATGACGATTGATTACACGATGAACCCCAGTGCCCAGGTGCCTTTGAACGTCGTGTGTGCGCTGGGTAAAACCATCGGTCACAACTCGTTTGACCGCTCTCCGGCGGCAATGCGCGATAGCCGGGCTTGGAGAAATATGTTAGGTGCGTTTGCGGCTTACATCGGGCCGGATTCTTCGCACTATCCTGCTTTGTATGTGCAGGATGGAAGCGGAAATACCATTATTGATAAGCGCTTCTTTGGTTGCTTGACGGCGGTGGAAGGCGGAAAAACCGTTACCAAACCGACGACTGATGCCAAGTATCATTATGGCCGCTATAACTGGAGCCAATTCCAAAACGGGGATTTGAGCAGCCAGATATTGCAGGCTACGGGTACCAGCAGCGGGCAAAGTGGGCGTGACCCGTATTTGAGAAGACTGCAAAACGGCGGTTGGGTGGAAAACGCGTGGAGCGCGCAATCCTATCCGTTGTATCCTATCGCACAGGCAGTTGGGTTCCAGCGGGCGGATTCGTACAATGTGGACGAATTGAAGAAAAAGTATAACGGTACGATTGACGATTACAACCGCCATATGTTTACAAGTGCGTACCAAAATGTATTGAGTGACTTGGTTGACTCCTGCCAGTTATCTGGCAATATGCCGGTTGCCAATGCGTTGAAATATGTAGGCGGTGTCTGCGTAAACGGCAAAGAAGCCAAGCCCGATAACGGCTACGGCCCCAATGCTTGTACGCAGCAGTTTAAGGGCTCCACCCAACGCGGTACCGACACTAACTTAACGAAGTAACACATTCCCCGGGAGTTTCCTCCCGGGGATTTTTTTGCGCAAAAATCCCGCCAGGGCTGTGGCGTTTGGAGGCGTTTGTCGCCTGTTTCTGCCGCGCGGCGCTCCGGGAAAGGCGCTTGCCAAGTTGTAAACCTGTTTGCGCTGTTTCCCGCTTTTTATTTATCATATACATATGACCTGTAAACGCTTGTTTCCTGCCGTTTGTTTGGCCGCGGGGCTATTGCTGGGCGCCGCGCCGGAATCGTATGCGTTCTTTCCTTTTTCTTTCCGTAAGCCCGAAGTAAAAACCGATTATTCCCAAACCGTGTGGGACCGCATTATGCTGGAGCAATCCGTCACCGATATGCGCCGCGGAATGAGCGAAATGGCTCAAGCCAAATACCGCGAGGCGTCCAACAGTTTTGCCAA
>CALUQD010000001.1 GCA_944322825.1 Candidatus Avelusimicrobium pullicaecorum | reverse complement strand
TCGTTTTACCGGGAGTATGACGTCCCGCAGGATTTACAATTTAAAACGGCCGATATTATCCGCATGGGCGGGCTGGAGTGTTCTGCGCAAATTAGTCCCAAGTATTTTGCGGATGTGTTGGAAGCCCCCAATAAAATTACACAAGTAACGGTGGGGCTGGCGTTTTCTGTAGCTACAAATGAAATTTTGGTGCGCGGCAGCGTAACGGGCCAGCGCCAGGTGCAGTGTGCCCGCTGCCTGAAGACAACCGAACAAAATTTTACAGAAGAATTTTTGGAAACATATAGCAACAAGTCGGAAATAATTGATATAATGTTACTGGTAAGACAAACACTGGCTTTAACGGACGACATCCGTTTTTTATGCAAGCCCGATTGCAAGGGGCTCTGCCCCCAGTGCGGACAGGATTTAAATATCGCTCCGTGTGGGTGTAAGCCGGCGAATTTGTCCCCTTTTGCCGTATTGAAAGGGAAATTTAAGTAACAATTCATTTTGAATTTTACTAGAGTAAAATAGGAGTTATACCAATGCCCAATCCAAAGAAAAAACACACTCGTTCCCGCCGGGATATGAGAAGATCCCACAATTCCGGAGTAGAATTGCCGCAGCTCGTGGCCTGCCCGAATTGTCATTCTCCCAGACTGCCGCACAACGTCTGCCCGACTTGCGGGTTCTATAAAGACAGAGTGGTGGTAGCCCAAAAAGCCAAAGCCGAAAAGACTGAAGAAGCCAAATAACGGTTTATTATGAAAATAGCCCTGGACGCATTAGGCGGAGATTTTGGCGCAACACCCAACGTGTTAGGCGCTTTGAAAGCCGCCAAGAATCTGGATCTTGAGATCATCTTGGTGGGGGACGAAGTCGTATTGCGCCGGGAGCTCCGCGCGCTGGGCTATGAAGATGTACCCAAAAACATCTCTATCGTCCACGCTCCCCGAACCATCGATATGGGGGCGGAACCCGCCAAAGAATGCCGTAACAAAAAAGACGCCAGCATCGTCGTATGCGCCAACTTGGTCCGCAAAGGCCAGGCGGACGCATTTGTTTCCGCCGGTCATTCCGGTGCGGCAATGGTGGCAGCCCTGTTTGGTATGGGGCGCATTAAAGGCGTCCAGCGGCCGGCTATTGCCACGCCTATGCCCACTTTCAAGGGCGTAAGCTTGCTTTTGGACGGCGGCGCCAACGCCGATTGCAAACCCATTCACCTGCTGCAATTTGCGGTGATGGGGTCGGCTTATATGCAGAAAGTGTTTGATATTCCGGCTCCGTCGGTTGGCGTGTTGTCCATCGGCGAAGAGGAAACCAAAGGCAACTTTTTGGTCAAGCACACCATTCCGCATATGCGCGAAATCGGCGTGAACTTTAAAGGCACGGTGGAAGGGCGCGACGTGAATACCGGCGATACGGACGTGATTGTTTGCGACGGATTTGTAGGAAATATCGTTTTAAAAATGGCCGAAGGGTTGGCTAAAACGATGATACAAATGATTAAGCGCGAAATTAAAAAACGTCCGCTGGCCATATTGGGCGCGCTGTTAGCCAGAGGGGCTTTTAAAGCCGTTAAAAGCCATACCAACCCGGACTGCTACGGCGGTGCGCCGCTGGTAGGGGTAAACGGCGTGGCGATTATTTCGCACGGGAAATCCAACGATTTTGCCATCTACAACGCCATTAAAACGGCGGCGCGGCTGGTGGAAAAGGATTTCATCGGCGATATTGCCGCCAAAATTGCGGCTTTAAAACCAACATTTGATACAATTGAAACGGAAATCCACCAGGAGGAAGCCTAATGGCGGATTTTAAAGGCAAAAACGTAATGATTACCGGGGCAACGCGGGGCATCGGCCTGGCGATTGCCGAAGAATTTGCCAAAGCCGGCGCTAATTTGGCCATCTGCGGCACCAATAAAGACGCGCTTGCCCAAGCCGCCCAAATGTTGGGCGCCTATGTCGGGAAAGTGTATACGCAGCCGGTCAATGTGGCCAAAACTGACGAATGTGAAAGTTTTGTAGCCAATGCGGTAAAAGAGTTGGGTTCGCTGGATGTGCTGGTAAACAATGCCGGCATCACCAAAGACAACCTGACTATCCGTATGAGCGAACAGGACTGGGATGACGTTATCGCCGTTAATTTAAAAGGAACGTTTTTAATGTCCAAAGCCGCTTTAAAAGTGATGTTCAAAAAAAGAAGCGGCAGCATTGTAAACATTTCTTCCGTGGTGGGGGAGATGGGCAATGCGGGCCAGGCCAATTATGTGGCCAGCAAAGCGGGCATTATCGGGCTGACCAAAACATTTGCCAAAGAATTTGGCTCCCGCAATGTGCGTGTGAATGCGGTGGCGCCCGGTTTTGTGCAAACGGCTATGACGGACGCTTTGCCGGAAGAAGTGAAAACCAAAGCGCTGGAAGCCGTACCGCTGAAACGATTTGCTAAGACGCAGGACATCGCCAAAGCAGTAATGTTTTTGGCCAGCGAAGATGCTTCGTATATTACGGGGCATATTCTCGCCGTCAATGGCGGGCTTTATATTTGATTAAATACGTACAAGGGGAAGCCCTTTAATTATCGGAGGACAAAATGTCTGTAGAAAACGTGCAAGAAAGAGTAAAAAATATCATCGTGGAACAATTGGGTGTGGAAGCCGACCAGGTGAAACCCGAAGCTCAGTTCGTCAATGATTTGGGCGCCGATTCCTTGGATACGGTAGAACTCATTATGGCTTTGGAAGACGAATTCGGTATTGAAATCCCGGATGAAAAAGCCGAAAAAATCAAAACCGTTGGCGAAACCATCGAATACATCGAACAGAACGCCAAAAAATAAACGTGTACACGGATATAGAGCGTATCATAGGATATAGCTTTAAAGATAAGGCTGTTTTAAAGGAAGCACTCACTCATAAGTCCTTCGCCGGGGAACACCGCAGCGTTAAACACAACGAACGCTTGGAGTTCCTGGGGGACAGTATATTAGGTGCCATTGTTGCGGATTACATCTACAACCAATGCCCTCATGTAGAAGAGGGAGTGCTTTCTAAAATTAAGTCGAACTTAGTTTCCCGTCGCAACCTGTATCTTTGGGGCAAACAGCTGAACCTGGGCCAGTATATGAGCCTGGGGCACGGCGAGCTGGCCACCGGCGGCCGGGAGAGGGACAGTATCATCTCCAACGCGGTGGAAGCTGTGATTGGCGCCGTCTATATAGACGGCGGCTACGCGGCGGCGGAAGCGGTTATTTTGCCCTGGGTTAAAACCCAACCGCTTACGCAGGACGCGCAAGATTTCAAAAGCGTATTGCAGGAATTTCTGCAAAAGCGCGGGCCGCATACCCCAGTGTACGAAGTTATTCAGACGGTCGGCCCGGAACATAACAAAATCTTTACCGTGCGGGTGAGCCTGGACGGGAAAGAATTGGGCATAGGCAAAGGACGCAATAAAAAGCTGGCCGAGCAAGCCGCCGCCCAAGCTGCTTTTGAACAGCTCAAAAAATAACAGGAGGAAATATGCTTCCGAACCCCAAGAACACGACGAAAGGGAATGTTCCGGCGGAAAGTAAACTGTCGGAAGCAATTTCCTTGCTTATCAAAAAACCGCTGGTTACGCTGGCGGTAGTGGCGGCGATACCTGTTGTGCTGATGTTGGCGTTTACGTTTAAAAGCGGTTATACGCCCAACAGCAAAAATAATAAATACGATAAAATCGTCGTCGTCAAAACTCCTACCGAAATTGCCGATGAAGCTACGGCCGCTTTGCAAAAGAAGGATACGCAGTCTTTTCTAACCATCCTAAACGAGCAAAGCAAGAACAATCCGAATATCGTCAACAGTAAAGGCGATCCGCTTATTGTGGCCGCCGCAACGATGGGCAATTTGGATGCCGTCCAGCAGCTTATTTTAAACGGGGCGGACGTCAATAAAACCAATTCTTTTAACAAGGATACCGCCCTGCTGCGGAGCCTGTACGGCAACTTCCCGGAGATTACCCGCCTGCTGGTCTATTCCGGGGCGGACATCAACGCGAAAAATAATTATAACCACTCGCCGATGTATATCGCGTTGGAAAAGAAACAGGCCGAATTTATTGACCTGTTTTTATCCAGCGGTGTGCGGGAAGGGCTTAATACGGCCTATCTGTTCCGCGCCAGCGCCCAAAAAAATCCGATGGGCGTTTTGGCAATGCTAAAGGGCGGAATAGACCCGAATGTAAAGAACGAAAAAGGCAATACGCCGCTTATTATTTCGGCCTCGCTGGGGGACGTGCCCAGCGTACAATCTTTAATGGCGTACCGGGCGGACGTTAACGCGGCCAATAATGATGGCAATACCGCTTTGATTTACGCCGCCCGCTACAACCACCCCGAAATCATCCGCGAGCTTTTAAAACCGCAAACGATGCAAGCCCCGCTGGACGTAAATATGCAAAACAAAGCGGGTCAGACGGCCCTGTACTGGGGAGCGGCCAAAGGGTACGAGGAAGTAGTGCGCCGTTTGCTGGCGGCGGATGCAGACCCGACGATTCCCGCAAAGGACGGCCTGATCCCTTATATGGCTGCGCGCAAGAATAACCGGGGGCAGGTGCTTAAATGGTTTGATATGGATTTGACGCAAGTGAAAAACAGCGTCATCGAGCAAGACAATGCGGCCTTGATGGCCCAAGCCAAGGCAGAAGGACGCGAACTGCCGCAGCTGGGCCAGCAATCGCAGGAAAAACCCGTGACGGATGCGGATATTTTTACCGCCGCACAGACGGGCGATATGGAACTGGCCAAAAAAGTGATTGCGGCCAATAAAGCGGTTGTGTTTGATAAGAATAAAGCCGGAGAAACTCCGCTTGCAGTAGCAGTGGAAAACGGCCATAAAGACATAGTGACGTATTTGGTGGACAATATGGCGCGGTTTTATGAATCTTCGCCCAAAGGAAACGTCTTTCATATTGCGGTGCGCACGCAGAATATGGATATGTTAAAACACCTGGTGGCGTTGGCCCGGAAGGAAGGGCGTTTGGCGATGATGCTGGAATACCGCGTGGCTCCGCAAAAGAATGCCCAACCGATGACGCCTTTAGGCTTTGCCGCATTATTATGCAACAAGGAAATATACGATTATTTGGTTTCCATTGGCGCCAAAACGGGCGGTATCAGCAAGAATGATAATCTATTAGGCTACAAAACACCGGCGGATATTATGGCCCGGTGCAAAACAAAAGTTTCCCAGGCCAAAACGCTCACCCGCCAATCCGTTCGGCGCAGCCGGTAAAGAGCCGATATTTCTATTTTAAAAGACCCGGTGCTTTTGGCGCCGGACTTTTTTATGTATCGAAAGCCGGAATATCTAGTATGGGAAAATCTTGTTTTGCACCTTGGCGTGGGGTCTGGGGGAAAACACAGTATGATATCTCTTTGGGCGGAAGGCCCTTTGTTGACGGGGCTGCCCTAAGCAGCGTGGGGTCGGCAGGAAAGCGGCGTTTATGATAAAAGGCATTAAAAAACCCCGCGCCTTTTTCAGACGCGGGGTTTTTAGTGGCAGTTAAAACTTACGGATGGATTTTATCCATCATACGCGGGAACGGAATCGTTTCGCGCACGTGCTGCAGGCCGCAAATCCAGCGGACCATACGTTCAATGCCCATACCAAAGCCGGAGTGGGGCACGCTGCCGTAGCGGCGCAAATCCAGGTACCAGTCGTAGCCTTGGGGGTCGAGGCCTTGTTCTTTAATGCGGGCTAAAAGGGCGTCGTAATCGGCTTCTCTTTCGCTGCCGCCGATGATTTCACCCGCGCCTTCGGGGCCGATGACGTCCACGGCCAGGACCACTTTGGGGTTCTTGGGGTCGCGCTTCATATAGAAGGCTTTGATGGCCGCCGGGTAGCGGTGAATCATAATAGGGGTATCGTAATCTTCGCCCAGCAAGGTTTCTTCGTCGCCGCCGATATCGCCTCCCCAGGGGGTATCGTTGCCTTTTTTGTGTAAAATTTCGATGGCGTCGGTGTAATCGATGCGGGGGAACTGCTTTTCCACGGTAGCCTGGAGTTTGGTGGTATCGCGTTCCAGGGTTTTCAAATCGTCGGCACGGTTTTTGAGCACCTGGCCCACGATGTATTTGATGAAGTCCTCAGCCAGGTCCATATTATCGTCCAAATCGTTGTAGGCCACTTCGGGTTCCACCATCCAAAATTCGGTTAAATGGCGGCGGGTTTTGCTTTTTTCGGCGCGGAAGGTAGGGCCGAAGCAATAGGTGCGGCCCAAAGCCATGGCCGAGGCTTCGCCATAGAGCTGTCCGCTTTGCGAGAGGAACGCTTTTTGGCCGAAGTAATCGGTTTCAAAGAGCGTGCTGGTGCCTTCGCAGGCGGCGGGGGTTAAAATGGGGGAGTCGGAAAGGACAAATCCGTTTTTATGCAAGTATTCGCGGATGGCAAAAATAATTTCGTCGCGGATGCGCAAAATGGCGGTTTGTTTGGCCGAGCGCAGCCACAGGTGGCGGTAATTCATCAAAAATTCGGGGCCGTGTTCTTTGGGGGAGATGGGGTAATCTTTGGCCATCTGCACGACTTCCAAATTTTTTACGCCCAATTCATAACCCAGCGGAGAGCGTTTATCTTCGCGCACGGTGCCGGTTACGAGGATGGAAGATTCCTGGGTTACTTTATCGCCCAGTTCAAATAGTTCGGGGGAAACATCCCCTTTAAACATTACGCATTGGATGATGCCGCTTCCGTCGCGCAGCTGCAAAAAGTGCAGTTTGCCGCTGGAGCGTTTGTTATACAGCCAGCCTTTTAAAGTGATTTCTTGGCCTAGGTATTGGCCCACGTCTTTCACGCGATATTTGCTAGACATAATTCCCTCTATAAAAAGATAAACGGAGTACTTGTATATTGTATCTTTTTGGGAAAAGAAAAGAAACACTGGCGCGGCAAGGCGGGCAAGCATATAATCAAAACAATCAATTTTTCCGACGGAGAAAATGAAAATTATTTTTCTTTTTAATTTTGGATATGCTATAATAAACATGTCAGAAGCAAAACCCAGACATAAAAACCGATTTTTCGGGCGTGTAGCTCAGCTGGGAGAGCGCCTCGTTCGCAACGAGGAGGTCGTCGGTTCGATCCCGATCACGTCCACCATTTAGAAACCACGCCAACGCGTGGTTTTTTGTTTAGAGGCGCGCTTTGCTTCCGATGTGAGCGGAGGAAGCCGTCGGAACGAACCGCTTACGTTTGCACCATTTAGAAACCACGCCAACGCGTGGTTTTTTGTTTAGAGGCGCGCTTCGCTTCCGACGTGAGCGGAGGAAGCCGTCGGGGCGGGTCCTGCTCGCGGCCCCGGGCGCACCGAACATTTGGGGCTTTGTACAACGGGGGCGATCGGCTAGCCGCTTCCCTCATAAAATGCTAAAATTAGCTATATGGCTAAACTAGTACGCGGGTTTAGAGACATCTTTGAACCCCAATCCAAAAATTTTACCGAACTGGAAAACTGCGCCCGCGGCGTATTTTCCCTTTATGGGTTTGGCGAACTGCGCCTGCCCACGGTGGAGCTGAAAGAACTCTTTATCAAATCCACCGGCGAAACGACCGACATCGTACAAAAAGAAATGTACGCCTTTGAAGACGCCGGCCACCGTCAATTGGCTATCCGCCCCGAAGGCACGCCCGGTGTGGTGCGCGCGTATTTGGAAAATAATTTTACGCAAAACGCGCCCGTACAGAAATTTTATTATATCGGCAATATGTTCCGCGCGGAACGCCCTCAGGCGGGCCGCTACCGCGAATTTGAACAAATCGGCGCGGAATATATCGGCAATTCGGCCCCGGCGGCCGACGCCGAAGTGATTTTGATGTTAAAAGACATCGTTTCCAAGTTTGGCGCGAAAAACTACAAGGTAAAAATCAACAGCCTGGGCTGTGATAAATGCCGCCCGCTCTACCGCCAGGAATTAATTAGTTTCCTGTCTGCCGAAAAAGATACCCTTTGCGAAAACTGCCAAACCCGCTTGGAAAAAAACCCGCTGCGCGTGCTGGACTGCAAAATTGACGGCGCCCGTTTTGCGGGCCGCGTTCCCACGATGAAGCTCTGCCCCGAATGCCAGGCCCACTTTGACGAAGTGCAGGCACTCCTCAAGGGCAAAATAGATTTTGAGGTGGACCCCATGCTCGTGCGCGGGTTGGATTATTATTCCCGCACGGTGTTTGAATTCCAGGCGGGGGATGTATCCCAAAACGCCATTGCGGCCGGCGGACGCTACGATACGCTGGTCAAAAATATGGGCGGCCCGGCCACGCCGGCCATCGGCTGGGCAATGGGCGCCGAACGCGTGATTATGGCCCGCGGCGAAACCGAACACGCCAAAGAAAAAAGCGTGTATGTGGTGTCGCTGGAAAAAGAATGCAACGAAACCGCCTTTAATTTAATGCAGGCTTTGCGCCGGGCAGGCATCCGTACGGAAGGCGGCCTCTTTGACAAAAACGTCAAAGGCCAAATGAAACAGGCCGACCGCTGCGGCGCGGCCTACGCCGTCATCTTGGGCGGCAACGAACTGGCCCAGCGCGCCGTAACGTTTAAAGATTTAGCGACCGGCGAACAGAAACAAATTCCTTTTGAAGCATTAATTGACGAGGTTAAAAAACTTTTATGAAACGAACGAACTATTGCGGGGATATTACCGCTTCCCTGCTTGGCACCAAACAAACCCTGTGCGGCTGGGTGAACAGCTACCGCAACCACGGGGGGGTGCTCTTTATTGATTTGCGGGACCGCAGCGGCATTTGCCAAGTGGTGGTGGAACCTTCCAAACCGTTTTTTGCGCAAGCTTCCGCCGTGCGTAACGAATATGTCATCGAAGTAACAGGTACCGTCAACCGCCGTATTGAAGGGGCGGTGAATAAAAATATGAAAACCGGCGAAGTGGAACTGGTGGCGGACGAATTTAACGTATTAAATACGTCCATCCCGCTGCCGTTTGACGTGGAAAAATCCCGCGCGGTAGCCGAAGAAATCCGTCTCAAATACCGCTACCTGGATTTGCGCAACCCGCAAATGTACGCCAACCTGCTTTTGCGCCACCGCTTGATGCAGGCCGCCCGCCGCTATTTGGACGCCAATGGCTTTTTGGAAGTGGAAACCCCGGTTTTAACGCGTTCCACGCCGGAAGGCGCGCGCGACTACCTGGTGCCCTCCCGCGTGCACCACGGCGAATTTTACGCCCTGCCGCAAAGCCCCCAGATGTTTAAACAAACGTTGATGGCCAGCGGCATTGACCGCTACTTCCAGCTGGCGCGCTGCTTCCGCGACGAGGACCTCCGCGCCGACCGCCAGCCCGAACATACCCAGATTGATATGGAAATGTCGTTTGTAACGATTAACGATATCCACGAAATCGTAGAAGGCTTGATGAAGGAAATTTTTAAAACGGCCGGCAAAGAACTGACGGTTCCGTTTCCTAAAATTTCCTTCCACGACGCAATGGAAAAATACGGTTCCGATAAGCCCGATTTGCGCTACACGCTGGAAATGAAAAACGTCAACAGCGTGTTCCAAAATACCGGGTTTAAAGTATTTAAAGAAATCCTGGCCGCCGGCGGCGCCATCCGCGCTATCCGTGGCGAAAAGGGCGCGGCGTATTCCCGCGGCCATTTGGATAAGTTGACCGAACTCGTTAAGAAAAACGGCGCCAAGGGCCTCGTATGGCTGAAGGTGAAAGGCGACGCGTTTGAAGGCCCGTCGGCCAAATTCTTTACGCCCGCAGAAATGAACGGCGTAAAAGAAGCCGTCGGTGCGCAAGATGGCGATATCCTCTTTATCGGCAGCGATATGAACCTGCACACCTGCCAAACATTTATGGGCGCTTTGCGCAAGGAACTCGTCAAAGAATTGCCCCGCGTAAGCGAATGGGCTTTTGCGTGGATTACCAACTTTCCGCTGTTGGAATACATCCCGGAAGAGGACCGCTGGGACGCCGCCCATAACCCCTTTACGGCCCCGGTGGAAGAAGATTTGCCTAACTTGGAAAAGGACCCCGCTTCCGTCCGCTCGTATCAGTTCGATTTGGTGCTTAACGGCAACGAACTGGCCTCCGGCTCCGTGCGCAACTGCCGCCGCGATGTGCAGGAACGTATCTTGGCCTTGATGAAACACTCCAAGGAAGAATCCGCCCGCCGCTTTGGTATGCTTTTAAACGCGCTGGAAGCCGGCGCGCCGCCACACGGAGGCATTGGGTTAGGCTTGGACCGCATCACCGCGCTGCTAGCCGGGGAAGATTCCATCCGCGAAGTAATCGCCTTCCCCAAAACGGCGCAGGCGGTTTGCCCGCTGACGGATTCGCCCAACACGGTGGACGATATCCAACTAAAAGAATTGGGAATCCAAATCGTAAAAGAGTAGTTTTAAAAGCCCCGCTTCGGCGGGGCTTTTTATGGCGCGCGGCTAGGAGGAGTTCTTCTACGCACGCGCGTTCGGAAAAAGGGATGACAAACTGGGCTTTTTGGGGTATAATGAGAATATGAAAACACCGCTTGCTTTGGCTTTCTTGTTAGGAATAGGTTTGTTCGCCTGTACTCCGCCAGAGGAGGACGTCCATCCAAAACGTCGTTCCGCCCGTGCGGACAATGTGGCGCGCTATATGCAAAAAGCGCAGGAGTTCCGCGGTCTGTCGCAGTCGCGCGCCAAGCCGCTTGTGCAGGACGGCCTCTTGCCGGATAAGGCCCTAAAAGCCTTGCTGCCGCCCACGCAGGATACGCGCCTTTCGGGGTTGATTTTTGCGCAGAAAAACGCGCTGGAATCCGCTTCGCGGGAACATTTCGCGCACCAGGCGGCGGACGAAACATCCGCGTTGCTGACGCAATTTCGCGACGAGGCGGTTAAAGCCGTTTTGAACGCACCCACCCCGCAGGACGCGGCGGAAAAGCTGGAGGAAATGAATACGGCCTATTCCCAAAAACTGGCTTCATTTGCCGCCCAGCAGAAAACCCTTTCGTGGACGGCCCCGGATGCCGAACAGCGCAGCCAGTCCACGCAGGCCTTGCAGCAGGCCGCCCAAGCGATGCTTTCGGAAATTTCCCGGGATTACGGCGATTTATGCGCCCAAAAAGCGGAACCTATTTTGCAAAAAGCCGCCGGCGATTATGCCCTGGCGCTTTCTTCCGACAACGACCGCGACGGCTTGCAGCGCGAGTTGGCCCGCGTCGGTACACAAGCAGACAGCGCCTTCACCGCCGTGGTGGCCAAATACGGCGACCCGGTGGTTTCCTTGTCGGACAAGCAGGCCGCTTCTTTGCGGGCGCAGCTGATAGCCGCCCACCAGGAAGTGGAAAAACAAGTCGAAAAATTGTACGGAAAAGAGGCAGTCTTGCAGACGCGGGATATTTTTGAAACATACAAACAGGCGGCGGATGCGCTGGTTCGTACTCCGGCCCGGTTGAGCCAAATGCAGGAAGCCTTATTCCAAGCGGGGGAAAAATACCGCCAGGAAATGACGGCTTTGCAAGTCCGCCTGAACGAAGAACTGGAGATAAACGCCGCCAAAGTGCGCGGAACGCCGCTTTCGCTGGCTGCAAAATAATATGGAAAAAAATAAACGGCTGTTGAAATTTGCTCTTTTTGTGGTGGTATTGTTGGCAGTGGCGGTGGCGTTGCTGCGCATTCTGGCTTACAATGCCTCCTCCGCCCAGCAAGCCCAGCTGCAGCAGGAAAAACACATCGAACGCCGTATGCTGGAAGATTTAAAAAACGAGGAAATACTGGGCCTTCCTGCTCCATCCGCCGCGCCGATAGCCAAACAGGAAAAACGCGCCATGGCCGTCCAGCGGTATGCCCGCCGTCCGGAGGTGGCCCTCAACCCGCGCGATTATACGCTTTCCGCCGGGAATAATTTTCAACAACCGCCTTATGCGGCTTTGCCGTCCGTTTCCGCCGGGGTTTCACTGCCCTCCGGCAATTATACTTATCACCCCAAAGGGTTTTCCCCGGGCAACTACGGGCAATATGGTTCCAGTGCGGGGAGTTACGCCTCCTCCGCGCCGGAAACGGCCCCCTATCAGCAGGCGCCGGGCGTGTACCGCCCCACCGCGCAGGAAGCCGTCGAAGCCGAGCGGGAGCGCGCTTTTTCGCCCTTTTTAACGGGGATGAACAGAAAACAGCAGGAACAGCTGCAAAACCAATTAAAAGGCCTTTCCAGCAACATCGACCGCGCCTTGGCCAAAGCCTTAATGCCTAAGAGCAAGAAAGACGCCAATATCGAAAAATACCTCCAGCGCAATGCCTCGCCCGCGGCCGCCTCTGCCGGTCCGTTTGCCCCGGTGCTGGACCAGGTGGCTTCGCAAAAAGCAGGAGTCGTGCAGAGTATGGGTAACGCTTTCGGGCAGGAAGCCGCGCAGGAAGCGGGGCAGGTGATGGACGACTTCCAAAATGAAATGGCTTCCGCCGTCAATAACCCCAATATGAATCCTCAGCAAATCGCCGAAAAAGTCAAGCAAGTGGCGCAGAAATACGAACAGAAACTGCAAAAAATGTCCAACGACAACAGCTTTAAAAAATTCCAGCAGGAGCGGATAGAAAAAGACAATCGCCTAAAAGAGGAGCTTGCCAAACAGTACGGCCCCGAGATTGCCGTCCAGGCCAACCAAGTGATTGACGCCGCCCGCGAAAAAGATATGAAACTGGCTTTGCAGGGGCTTCCCGTCGAGGAGTATTATAACCAACAAATGGAAAACCAGCGCGCCCGCCGCAAAGCGTTGGAAGAAATTATCACCAAAAATGGAAAATCCACCAAAGGGTTGTTTGCGGCGGAAGATAATGTGGAGCGCCGGGAAGTGGAACAGCGCGTAAAAGACGAAGAAGAAGGGAAAATCCTGGGCCGCAGTTACCGCACCGGCGAAAAAGAATTGGCCGCCATTGACCAGTCCTTGCGTCAAGAACGCGATGAAAAACTGAAAACCGCTGGTGAAGTGTATGGCGAAGAAGGCGCCCGCCGCATCGATGCGATTTATAAAAAATACTACGACGATTATATGAAAATTTGGCAGGATCCGGATTCTTCCAAAACAACTAAGCAGCAAGCCACTATGGAATTGCGCCAAGGCGTAAATAAAGAACTGGACGCCTTGCAAAAAGACCCTCAGTTACAGGAGGCCCGCGTCAACCGCCAGGTGGATACTTCGCTGGCGCAAATAATGAAGGATCCTAACATCCAGCAAGCTTCGCCCGAACAAAAAGCCGAGCTGGAAAAACGCGCCCGCCCCGTCCTGCGCGAAATGTATGAAAAAGTAAACCAGGTAATGGCTTCTGACGTGCCGGACGCGGAAAAACAAAAACAGATCCAGCAAATCCAGGCGGAAGCTCAGCGCAAATTATCCGGCCAATAATTATTGTGTATAGAATTGCAAAAGCTCCGGTTGGAAAAACCGGGGCTTTTTTGTTTGGCAAAGCCACGCTGTGTTGTGTGCCCAACGCCGGTAAAGCCGCTGTTGCCCACTATTTAGCTTTTTTATCGGAGGTTGTTTCTAAGGAGGGGGAATAGAAATCGGCCAGCGGGAAATAGTGGTTTAAAATTTCTTTATAGTCCTGCCCGTCTTCGGCCCGGCCGGCGGCGCCGGTTTGGTCAAAACCTACGCCGTGGCCCCAGCCGCCGCCGTAGAACACGAAAAATTCCAATTCCCGGTCCCGGTAGTTGGGTTCCACAATAAAATAACTGCTGCGCAGCATACCCAGGCTTAAATTATTGCGGATGACGTTTTCTTTATTTAACGTAATGTTGCCTTTGGTCCCTCTGACCAGCAGGCGGCTGACGTAGCCCGAGCGCCCGCGGCGCAGGGGGATAATGCCGGTAATGCGGCCGATGTCTTTTTTCTTGCGTTTGATGACTTGGGTGATGTCGTCCACTTCCACCACGCGCGTCCAGCGGAAGGCAGCCAGGCTGACATTTTTGCCGTAGCGGCTGTACGCGTCATGCGGATATTGCAGCAGTTCTTTAAAATGATAAGGCTGCAGAGTGTCAAAATCAAAATCTTTATAGTCGGAAACGGGCTGCAAGTAGGGGGTTTCGTACCAGCCGGCTTCCTTGGCGCTTTGGGTCACGCCGCCGCAGTTGGCGGAGAAAACGCTTTCAATGGGTTTTTGTTTGTAGCGCATTATTTCGCCCATAGTGGATTCTACGGCCGTGTTGCCGCGTTCGCTTTCCGAACTGACGCCGCCGTACACTTGGCAGTTTTGCGTATCGCACAAATCGTAGCCGTAGTATTTGTGCTTGCCCAGGTGTTTGAGGGCATAGGTGCGCGCCAGCACGGCCTGCGCGCGCAGGGCATTCATGGGGAACTGGGTGGGCATTTCAGACGCAATTACGCCAGCCAGGTATTCTTCTATATTTACAATGTTGATGGGAATAAGCGTGTTTAGCGTGGAATTATAGGTGATTTGGAGTTTGCCGCGGTATTCTTTATCGTCCACGCTGGCCCAGGTCATACCGGCGCCGCTCATTACGTTTTTAACGATAAGGGTGTGTCCTTCCTCTTCCGAAGGGGAAGAAGGCGTGATTAAAATGGATTTTTTAAAAGAGATTTTTTTGTTTTTCGGGGAAAGCAAATAGGGTTTGCGGTCTTTCAGCACCGCCACCCAGCTTTCCTTGGCTTTGCCGGAAGCCAGGACTTTGCCTGTTTGGGCGTCGGTAATTTTAAAATCGTGCGACGGAATAAAGTGCACGGTGTCGCGCGTGGACGGGCGGCCGTTTTGGCGCATTCCTAAACCGATTTTAATTTCGCGCGTTTTGAGGCCTTCGGGGGGCATAAGCGGTTTGACAATATGGTGCTTGAGAATTTCTTTGCCGCCGATAATTTCTTTTTCCGGGCGTGACAGACGCGGTTTTAAACGGGCCAAGGCTTGATTGACTTCCCGGTTGCTCTTTTCGGAAGAATAAATCATCCGGTATTGGCGGTAGGATTCGTTGTAATTGCCTAATTCTTCCAAAGCGGCGGCGTAGTGCTTTTTGGCTTCGATAAATTGATGATCGTAGACGGTGGCTTTGCGGAACACTTCGGCCGCTTGTTTGTAATCTTTTTCTTCTTCGTATAACAGCCCCAGCAAATAGTTGGCCAATGCTGGATGCGTGCCGGCGCGGACGGCCATTTTTAAGTTGTATTTAGCCAGGCGCTTTTCATTAAGGCCCATTTGCGCGCGGGCTAGGTTGATATATAAAAACCCGGCGCGTTTCGTGTTTTCCGGCAGCATAGAAAGCAGTTTCTCGGCGGATTGATATTGCCCGTCGGCCAGGTAGGCTTCGGCAGCCATTTCGATTGTTTCCCGGTCCTGCGGATAGATTTTATAGGCGGCCGACATAATATCCACCGCTTGTTTCGGGTCATTTTGTTCCAACGCGATAAACGCCGCGTTTAAAAACGCCTGGCGGTTGTTGGTATCTTTGGATAGGTCGATATATGCCTCTAGGGCTTCCTGCGGTTTGTAGTCAAAATACAGCTCGCCCGCTTCCTGCAGGCGTTCTTCTTCGGTTTTCTGAGGGGTTTCCTCGGCCCCCAGCGGAAGGGTCAGGCACATCCATCCCAGTAAAAAGAAAAGAAAGGCTTTCACTTCGGCTCCTGGCAAAAGGGATTTCTTATATTATATCGTTTTCGGCGGGCGAGGCGGAGCTTTTTGTATAATAAACATAATGACTACACCTATCCCCCAATGGCTAAAAGATTTAGTGGGCCGCAACAAAGCGGCCTTGCGTTCCTCGGCGGCGCTGCACGCACAGCAGTCTATTAATAAATTTACCCTGCATACCGTTTGTCACGCGGCCCGCTGCCCCAACCGCGGGGAATGTTTTAACTGCGGCGACGCGACGTTTATGGTGCTGGGCGATATTTGTACGCGCGGCTGCCGGTTTTGCGCGGTGACCAAAGCGCGCCCTTTGCCGCCCGATGAAAACGAGCCCGCCCGCGTGGCGCAGGCTGTAAAAGAGTGGGGTATTCGCTACGCCGTATTGACAATGCCCACCCGCGATGATTTACAAGACGGCGGCGCCGCCCATTTTGCCCGCGTGATTGACGCCATCCACGCCCTTACGCCCGAAGTGAAGGTGGAACCGCTGATTTCCGATTTGCGCGGCGACGAAGCCGCTTTAAAAACCGTTTTATCCGCCCGCCCGGATGTGCTGGCGCATAATGTGGAAACGGTGCCGCAGCTGTATTCGGCGGTGCGGGTGGGGGCGGATTATCAGCGCACGTTAACCCTGTTGGAGCGTTCCAAAAAATTGGCGCCGAATGTTTTAACCAAAACCGGTTTTATGGTAGGCCTGGGGGAAACCTCTCAACAGATTACCGCTTTACTAAAAGATTTGCGGGCGGTGGGGGTGGATTTGCTGACCATCGGCCAATATCTGGCGCCGTCCGCCGCGCATTACCCGGTGGCGCGCTACCCTCAGCCCGAAGAATACCAGGCCTGGGAGCAAGAAGCCCTTTCCTTGGGTTTTAAGGGCGTTGCCAGCGGCCCGCTGGTGCGCAGCAGCTACCGCGCGGGCGCCCTTTACCGCAAAGCCGTATTGACTAATTAAAGCGCGATATTGGTATAATAAAAGTATGAAGAAGAATCTATTCCTTTTCTTGGCGTTGGGGTTGCTCTCGGCCGCGTGTGCCGGCAATCCGCCCGCGTGGTGGAACCCCAGCAATGCCTATTCTTCCGGCAGTTCTTCGGCACGGCCGGTGCAAACGCCGTCCGCCGGCAATATCACCGTGGCGGCCCCGGCGCAGGAGGAAACGTTTATCCCGCAGGAAGAAACCATTTCCACCGCCCTGCCGGATGAAAGCTACGAAGAAATGATTTTAACGCCCCTGCAGGACGAAGAAACCGAAAACGCCTCCGGCGAAGCTTCCGCGCAAAGCTCTCCGTCCGAAACGGGGCTTCTCCCGCCGCCCAGCGTATTGGAATAAATTTAAAAACCCGGTTTTAACCGGGTTTTATTTTGGCTGAACGCTCGGGGCGGAAAACTACATTTACTGTTGCAAAATAGAACCCCCCGGTTATCCAAACCGAGGGGTTCATCTTGACGTCTCCATTCTTACTCCTCACTGCGTCATCTACTGCTCTCAGGATAGGCCCAACTACATCTCACCGGGACTTATGCCGCTTACTGTTTCCACCCGGCCGAAGCAATTACATCAACCGCCGGAAACACCGTTACCACGAACTAGCACGACTTCCATTACCTTTCCGCCGCACTACACCGCTTTACAACTCCGCGTCGGCGCCCTAACAACCAGACGGTACAACACTTATCGCCCTGCCCGTCCGCGGCCAGATACGCCTGGCTATACGCCTTACCGGTTCCCGGACAGTTACGTAACCTAACCATCCTAACCTTCCCTAGCACGTACGCCTACATCTTCCGGCTCGGCACCTTTACAACAACAGCAACACTACCTCACGTCACCGCTTTTGTCCGCTTACAAGCAGCCCCCGGCAAGGGCCTACGGACTAACTTCCTGTATGGATAGTATAGGCGGATTAAAAAAATTGTCAAGGCCTGTTTTTATACGTTTTTCTCCGTCGAAAAGGGCCCAAAACGCAAAAAATCCGCGCCTGTCGAAACAGGCGCGGATGAACGGAAAGAGCCGTTTTTACAGCTGGGTGATATCCGCCACGGTTTGCGTCAGATAGCGGCGTACGCGCGCCAAGAGGGCTAGGCGGTTTTTCCGCACGGCGGGGTTCTCGGCGTTTACCATCACATCCTTAAAGAAATTTTCCAGCGGTTCTTTGAATGCGCCGTAGGTTTTAAGAATGTTTAAATACCCTTCTTTCGTTTGGGCCGTATGTACGGTGCACCCCAGCGAAGCATCGACTTCGTGGATTTTATCGTACAAGGCTTTTTCGGCCGGCAGTTCGAACAGGCTTTCGTTTACATCCTCCGTTACGTCTTCGGCTTTTTTGAGGAGGTTGCACACGCGTTTGGCCGGTTCCAACATTTGGGCAAAATCTTCGCCCATTTTGACGGTTTCCAACGCGCTGACCAAGGCTTCCACCTGTGTAAGCGGCATTTCGTACCAATTGGCCACGGCGTTTAACGTGGCGGCTTTGTGCCCGCGCTGTTCCAATACCAAGGCCAGCCGCTGGAACAAAAAGCCCGGCAGTTCTTTTAGGCCCTTATCCGGCGTACCGGCGGGGTATAGAGAGGCCGCCTTTTCCACCAAGTCTTTCAGCGATACATTCATTTCCTTTTCCAGCAAGATGCGCACCGCGCCAAACGCCTGGCGGCGCAAGGCGAAGGGGTCTTCGCTTCCGGTGGGAATTTGCCCGATTAAAAAGTTGCCTACCAACGTGTCTATTTTGCCCGCCAGCGAAACAATACACCCTTCTTCGGTGGAGGGGAGTTCGGAGGAGGACGTCAGCGGGAAGTAAAATTCTTCCATTGCTTTGGCGGCGTCCGCGCGGCCTTCCAAGGCGGCGTACTGGCCGCCCATATAGCCTTGCAGCTCCGGGAACTCGTACACGACGTGGCTGGCCAAGTCGGCATACGCGTGGGAGGCCGCATAATCCACCGTATCTTTTACAGCCGCTTTGTGCAGCTTTTCGCACAGCCAGTTGGCCAATTGCTGGGTGCGAAGCGATTTGTCGTACATCGAACCCAGTCCTTCCAAAAATTGCACATTTTTGAGTTTTTCTTTGAATTTTTCCAGACCGTCTTTCTTGTCGTTTTCAAAGAAGAACACCGCGTCTGAAAGGCGGGCGGACATTACTTTTTTAAATCCGTCGCGCACTTCGTTTTGGTTGACGGAAATACCGTCCCGCACGGCGATAAAGTACGGCTGCAATTCGCCGTTGGCGTTAGTGACGGGGAACATTTTAATTTGTTTTTTAAGCACCGTCGTCACCAAGTCTTTGGGGAGGGTTAAAAATTTGATTTCAAAATCGCCCCCGACGGCCACCGGGTGTTCGGTAAACCAGACGGTTTCTTCGATTAATTCCGGGTCTAAATCCGCTTGATACCCGCGGATTTTAGCCTCGTTGGAAACGGTTTTGATTAAAGCCTCTTTGCGTTCCTGCGGCAGGGCCAAAACAGGCTGCGGCTGGGAGCGGAGCAAATCGGCATAGCAGGTTTTGTCGGCCTTGGCCACTTTAATCGGTTTGCGGCCGAAAGAAGAAAGCGGATACGTGTTGCGGTTGGATTCCACTCCGGCTACGGAGAATTTAATCACTTTTTCGCCGTACAGGCCAATCAAGGAGCGTATCGGGCGGCCGTAGCGCAGGCCGGATTCTTCCCAAATCATATTTTTGGCAAATTCCAGCCCGGTTACGATGCGCGTGAAAATCTCCGGCAGGAGTTTAACCGTCTTTTCGCCTTTGATTTTGACCACCGCATAAATAAACGGTCCTTTTTCCGTTTCTACAATGGTCAGCTTTTCCGGTGCAATTCCGTTCTTTTGGGCAAAACCCGCGCTTTGGGGGGTAAAATTGCCATTGGCGTCTTTTAACAGTTTAGCCGGCGGCCCTTTGACTTCTTTTTGCACATCGGCCGATTTTTCGGCTAAGTCTTCAATAACGACCACCAGGCGGCGGTATGTGCCAAAAGAGTCCACCGATTTATACGAAATTCTTTTTTCGTCCAATAGTTGGGCGGTTAATTCTTTAAGCTGCTTTAAGGCCGGCGCCATAAAGCGGGCGGGCAAATGTTCTACGCCAATTTCCAATAACGCGTTCATTGGGCGGCCTCCTCGTTTTTAGCTTCGTTTCCTTCCACGCTTTCCACATATGTTTTGGCGCAGGCTTTGGCCAAATTGCGGATTTTGGTGATGTTGTTGGTGCGGTCTGACACGGAAATCGCCCCGCGCGCTTCGAGCATATTAAAGTAATGCGACAGTTTCATCGCGTTGTCGTACGCCGGCAAATACAGGCCTTTTTTGCACAGGGCGAAGCATTCTTCTTCGCATTCCTGGATGTAGCGGCGCAGGTGGTCCACGTTGGATTCTTCAAAATAATAATGCGAAAACTGCCGTTCGCCTTCGTGGTGTACGTCGCGGTAGGTGATTTCGTCGTTCCAGCGGATGTCAAACACGTTATCCACTTTTTGGCAGTACATTGCAATGCGTTCCAGCCCGTAGGTGATTTCCACCGTAATGGGGTTTAACGCATAGCCGGCCATATTTTGGAAATACGTAAACTGCGTGATTTCCATACCGTCGAGCCAAATTTCCCAACCGACGCCTGACGCGCCCAAGGTGGGGGATTGCCAATCGTCCTCAATCCAGCGCACGTCGTGCTGTTTGGGGTCCAGGCCGATGGCTTTTAAGGAATTTAAGTAAATTTCTTGGATGTTGGCCGGGGCGGGTTTCATAATCACTTGATACTGATAGTATTTGCCCAGGCGGTTGGGGTTTTCGCCGTAGCGGCCGTCGGCCGGTCGGCGGCACGGTTCCACATACGCGCGTTTGACGGGTTTTTTGGTTAAAGAGCCGAAAAAGGTTTCCGGGTTATAGGTGCCGGCGCCTTTTTCAACGTCGTAGGGCTGAACGAGGACGCAGCCTTGTTTAGTCCAATAGGTGTTTAGGGCGGATATCATATCCTGAAAATTCATACCGTTTTTCATAGGTAAATACATTATATAAAATACGGACGCGCCGCGCTGGGCTTTGCCCGGCAAAAACTGCTATAATACACTATATGATTACGACGGTTATTTTTGATATGGACGGATTGCTGTTCAACACGGAACCGATTTATTTTGAATGCTATAAAAAAGCCGCGGCCGAGGATGGGCTGGATTTTACGTATGAGCTTTTTGAATCGTGCGTCGGTATCAGCCGCGCCGATGCCGCCAACTTTATCCGGCAGCATTTTGGTCCCCAAACCGATATTGAAAAAATGCACATCCGCACCGGGGAAATTTTTGAAGAATACCTGGCTTCCAACGGGGAAATACACTTCCGCCCCGGCGCCAAGGAAGCGGTGGAATTTTTTTATAACCGGGGGCTGAAGGTGGCGCTGGCGTCTTCCAACATTACGCGCTGGGTAATGCATTTGCTGGAGAAAAAGGACATCAAAAAATATTTTTCCTCCGTTACCACTTCCGATGACGTATCCCGCCCCAAGCCGGACCCGGAAGTCTACTTAACAACCGCCCAAAAGCTGGGAGTGGACGTGAGCGAATGTTTGGTGTTTGAAGATTCCGTGGCCGGGGCGACCGCCGCCATTACGGCCCGGATGCGCACCTGTGTGGTGCCTCAAATCAAACAGCCCACCCAGTACATCCGGGAGAACGCGTTTAAAATTTACCACTCCTTAAAAGACATCTACCCGGATATGGATGAACTGCTGGCCTGAGCACCAGCCGGATTATCCAGGCGTTACCCGCATTTTAAGCATCAAAAAGCCCCGGTTTGCGCCGGGGCTTTTTTGCGGAATTAAAAGTTATTTGACCGCCAGTTGTTTCCATCCTCCGCTTAAACCGGAAATTTCTTTCAGATCGTCCGGGTTGTTATAGACAAGCGTAATCAGTTTGTTCTGCGGTTCGACGGCAAACCAAATATACTTTTTCTGTTGGTACATCGTCAACAGCAAAGCGGACTTATACTGGCGGGCTCTGATGGGGGAGGCCGTCCCTTTAAACAAACGTTCCAGGTAAGCTACTTCTTTGGCTGAGAGCCGGCAAAAATCCTGCGGGGACACAGCCGTAAGCGCATAATGACTAAAGAGCTGGTTGTGCTGGACGGCGGATTTCAAGGTTTCGTAATTGGCCTGGCACTGGCGGATGGAGGCATCCGAGGCTTTTTTATAAGTGCGCAGGTACGAAAAAAAGTTTTTTATTTTTTTGTTGGCGTGCGCCTGGGCGCTAATTCGGTCAACGTGCGCGCTTACCGATACGCCAAATACGGAAGCGGAGCCCTGGTTGTCCACGCGTTTGTTTTCCGTTTGCAAGGCTTTCGTCCAGTGGATCAGCTGAAACGTCTTTTGCTCGGCCGACACGGACGCCGGCATTGCGGCAATGGCCAGCGCGGTCAAAATTCCCATCCAATTTTTATAACACATACTTCCTCCACAAGTTTGATATCTTTTATTATCAGAAAATTTGATTTTTTCTACAAGGGCCATTGGACCTAAACAGAAAGGGCCATTGGACCTATGCCCGTTTTGTTTTAGGATAAAGAGGCCGGCTGCAGTGTTGCGGGGCCGTCTTCCTGCAAAGCGGCAACCGCCAAGGGGGTGTCTTCGCCTTCATCCAGGGTGAAACTCCTAAGGGTATTGAGCGGATAGGCCAAGTATTGGTTTAAAAACCGGCGGCACACGCTGTTGCACTTGGCCAGCGAAAGCATTTCTTCGGGGGTGGAAAACTCTAACGAAGACAATTTATCTTCGTGCATACGCCGCCAAAATTCGGCGGATATTTTTAGGACAGGGTGGTCCAGCCCAAAACCGGCCAGCGTCATCAGGCGCAGGGTAAACGCCGCGGCAAAGGCCGGGTTAGGTTCGCCATATTCCAACTCGGTAAGGGAAGAAACCAGCAGTTCAAATTTGGCTTCACTTGGCTGGTGCAGGGGGGTTAAGCGCTGGAACAATTCGCAAAAATGCATGGCCAGGGCGGTGCGTTTTAAACTGCGGCGCACCGCGGGAAACACGTTTTGCAATTTGCCGCCCGTCACGGTGCCGACGGTGCCGCCGCGGCGGACGTAAATGCGGTAATCCCCATATACAAACGGTTCGCTGAGCGCTTTTAATTTGCCCGACGGGCGCGCCACGCCGGGCAGCCGGACGTTAATGCGCCCGTGCTGGCGGGTATAGAGCGAAACCATTCGGTCCGCTTCGCGGAAGGGCTGGCGGTAAAGAAGAATGCCCGAGTCGGTAAATACCATAGTAACAGCATAGCAAATTTGCGGCCGGCGGCGCATAGAACCAAAGGCCTACGCCCCTTTGGGCCTTTTGACCCTTGTTTCCCGTCGGTAAAATTGGGAAAATAAAATATATGAAAAAGCATTTTTCCGTCGTTTCTTTTCCGGTCCGCCTGGTATTGTGGGCGGGTTTATTGGCCGGGCTGTCCGTGCCGGCTTGCGCCCAAAAGGGCAAAGTTGTTAAGAACTTCCTGGAAGGCGCGCCGCGTGCGGCGGCCGAACAGAAGGCGGTGTCGTCCGTATCCAAAAAATTTTTGACGGTGCCATCGGCTCAGGCGCCGTTCTGCCGCGCCGCCGGTTCCCGCCAGCTGTATTTTCGGTTTCAAGGAGAACCCGTCCAGCTGGAAATTCCGTTTTCAAAAGAAAATCTCCCGGCGGCGCTGCCCCTCAACCAGGAGTTGCAAGCCACATTAAATCGCTTGTTGGTTGCGCAAACCCCGGCCGCTAAAAAAGATACGTTTCTCACATTGCCGTCCGGCGAACAGGTACGCGTGGTGGAGCTGGGCCCGGAACATTTCAAACGCACGCACCAGCTGAAGGCGACCGTCAACTATTTGATGAGAAGCACCTCTAAACCGGTGGTCTTGCGGATACGCCAAACGGGGGAAAAAGTAACCGTTTTTATTAATGACCGTCTGCGCTATTTTGCGGACGTGCACCGCGCCTGCCCTGCCGGCAGCTATTTGCTGCGCTACGAGGACGGCCGCACTGTTTTGTTGACCCCGCAGCAGGCGCCCCAATCCTTAAAAGACGCCTATACCCGGGGCTATCGCGCCCTTCATCCGCGCGGGATTTCGGTGCAATTTGCCCAGGAAGAGGCCGCCTCTCGGCCGCAATTGCCGCAGATTGAGCGCTTGGCTGACCTATTTACTCCGCGCAATTCCTATGCCGAGGTTTATGCCCTGCCGGAGCACCCAGCCAACAAGCAGCCGGTGACGGTGGCGGTGCTGCACAGAAATATACAAATAAAAGGGGGGGATACTTTGCTAAGTGGAAGCGTGCTAGTCTCCTACAAGGACGGCTCCTTTGATTTACATCCGTATAATTTGGTGCCGCCGCTATTGCAGGAAAAAATCGCTTTGTTAAAAAATGCAACAAAAGCCTCTGCGTCCGCCCCGGAGACGCCTGCCTTGCGGGCCGCGGTCCTTGCCCCGAGGTACGACAACCAAAATAAGCTGGCCCAGGATTTGCATCGGGCGGGGCTTAACGCCAAACGTTACCAAAGCGTGATGTTGGGTGAAGTGATTGCCTACGAAATCCCGGAGGGGACGTATTACCAGCCTGCAGGCCGCGAAGAAGAACGGCTGGACCCGCAGCGCCAGGTGGTGGTGTATATACCCAAATTAGACGGCGGACAAATTTTGGATAAAAACGTTTTGAATAATCCCATTTTATTCATACCGGTTCCGTAAACGGAAACAAGGCCAAAATGCAAATTTGTTGGCAAAGCCGCTAAAGAAAAGATATAATATCAGTACGTTTCACACAGAAACCATTTTAAATTAATTACAGGAGATACGTTTTTTCCAGTCCGGTTTTTCCGGGCCAGAATTAACGTTTAAGATAATATGTTACCGACCTACAGACCTAACAAAAGAAGACGCGCCAAACACATCGGATTCAGAGCCAGAATGGCTACCGCTGGCGGCAGAAAAGTCCTCAGCGCCAGAAGGGCCAAAGGCCGCCACGAATTGATCAGAGCCGCCTAAGCGTATGCCGTCAAACGGTCTGCCGCGTGAGTGCCGCCTGCACCTGAAAAAAGATTTCCAAAGGGTTATCCAGGGCGGCGAAAAACTGCAGTATAAGGGAATTGTTCTGTGGTGGCGGTCCGGCCCCGGTGCAGGAATGCCGGCCCGTTTTGCGGTAGTGGTGTCCAGGAAGCTGGGCCCAGCGGTTGTACGCAACCGCGCCAAAAGACTTTTAAGAGAAGCTTTTAGATTAAACAGAAAAAACATTCAGCCAGGGGCGGACCTTGTTTTCAGCCCCCGGAAAAGCGAAACATTAACCCAAGTGCACGCAGCGCAGGAAGCGCTCAAGACACTGTGCGGCAAAGCCGCTTTATTAATTAACTCTTCAGAAAAATAGCCGTAACCCTATATTATTGAAGGGCCCTATGAAAAAGATTTCGCTTTTATTAAAGGATTTGCTGCTTTTGCTTCTCAACATCTTTATGTTGACGGTGCGCCCTTTTTTGGGGCCCCGCGGCGTATGCCGGTTCGTGCCGACGTGCAGCCAATATGCCAAACAAGCAATTACCAAGTATGGTGCGCTAAAAGGCGGGCGGCTGGCTTTGGTGCGGGTGTTAAAATGCCATCCTTTTCATCCGGGCGGATACGACCCGGTGCCTTAAAGTTGTTTTTCTGTAAAGGCTTCCTCTTAAACGCCGCGGCGGTATAAGCCGCCGGCGGCTGTAATACAAGAGGAGTTTTATGAACAACAGACAGTTTTTGATTACCGCGATGTTGTTCCTGCTGATTCTTACGGGCTACAACCAGTTTGTTGCCCTCCCCCGAGCCCGCGCCGCCCAAGAAGCCGCCGAAGCTCAGCTAAAAAAGCAGGAACAAACCGCCCAACAACAGCCCGGCGCCCAAACGGTGCTGGCCGCTGCGTCTCTCGTCAGCAAAGAACCCACCTCCGCTCCCAAACCCGAAGAATTGTTCACGCTTACTATGCCCCAGGCAGACGTGACGTTTTCCTCCAAAGGGGCGGGGATAAAAACTTACCTGTTTAAAGACATAGTAGAAGACGTCAATTTAACCCCGTACGAAGGCGAAGGCTATTTCGCCACGTTGCCGCAGGTGGATTTTGCCGAGTTTGCCCGCACGAAAGATTCCATTACTTTCGTGGGGGATATTATCCCCGGTTTTAGCGTATATAAAACGTTCCGTTTTAACGAAAACGGCATTAATAATGTGTCCGTTACGTTTGAAAACAAAACCACCCAGGATTTAGCCGTAGCGCCGTGGAGTTGGAACTTCGGCCCCGGCTTGGCGACGGTAAAAAGCGAGATGAAGGATAACGAACGCGAATCCAAAGCCGTGTACCTGGTGCAGGAAAAGGATAAAAAGAAACCCACCCTGGAAACCTTTGCCAAAGGCGACAAGCAGCCCGAACTGCCGTGGCTGTGGGCGGGGATTGAAAACCGCTATTTCCTGTCCGTACTTATTCCGCAAGGCTGGAAGCCCGGCGATTTAAGCGCCGATAAGGTAAAAATCGGCACGCAAAAACGCCTGTGGGGCTTAGCCGGCGAAGGCGCGTTGGAAGGGCCGCAGTTTTCCATTTCCGTACCTGGGATAACGGTGGAAGCCAAATCGAAGGAAGAATATAAGTCGGATTTTTATTTTGGACCGAAAGATTACAAAGCGTTCTTAAAACTGCCGTATCATTTGGACCGCTCTATCGCGTTTGGTTTCTTCGGCGCGTTAGGCAAAATTGCCCGCAACGTGCTGGAAACCTTCTACGGATGGACGGGCAACTATGGGGTAGCCATCATTATGATGACGGTGCTCTTGCAGCTGATTTTGTTCAAGTTTACGCTGATGCAGCTGAAATCGGCCGCCCAAATGAAAAAAATTCAGCCCGAAATGAAACGTATCCAGGAAAAATACAAAGGCAACCCGGAAGCCCTTAACCGCGAAACGCTGGCCCTGTACCGCAAATATAAGGTCAACCCGCTGGCAGGGTGCTTGCCGATGTTGATCCAGTTGCCTATTTTCCTGGCGCTGTTTAACGCCCTGCGGACGTCGTGGTCCTTGCACGGGGCGAAGTTTGTGTTTTGGATTACGGACCTGTCGTCCAAAGATCCGTACTACCTGCTGCCTATTTTGATGGGTGCTGTGATGTACTTCCAGCAAAAGGGCAACATTCCCGCCGGGACGGACCCGGCCCAAGCCGCTATGTTTAAGTATATGCCGCTTATTTTTACCCTGCTGTTTATGAACTTTCCGTCCGGGTTGGTGTTGTACTGGCTGACCAACAGCTTGATTACCTACGGGATTCAAACGTTCGTCAACAGGAAGATGGCCAAAGCCAATTAATTAAGGAGCCCATTTGATATGCCGAGCAAAATTAAAGTACAAGCTAAAGAAGTGTCCGAAGCTATTGCCAAAGGACTAAAAGAATTAGGTTTAAGACGTGACCAAGTGGAAGTGACCGTCCTGGAAAGCCCGAAAAAAGGCTTTTTAGGGATAGGTTCCCGTCCGGCGGTGGTGGAACTGCGCCAAAAACGCTGGAGCACGGCGGATTTGGATTCGCAAATCTATATGGATGTACCAAAAAGACGTTCTTCTAAATCGTCCCGCGGCGGGCGCGGCCGCAAGGAACGGGGGGAATCTTCCCGCAGCCGCCGCAACCGCCGCTCCGAACGTTTGAGCGGGGAAGTGCGCGAAGTGCGCGAAAAACAGCCCAAAGCCAACGAACCGCAGCTCTTGCCGAGTGAAGCCATCCAAAATGCGGTCATTCCGGAAAACCTCAAAGCGCCGATGCAGGAAGCCAAAGAGTACTTGGAAAAAGTGCTTACCCAAATGGGCGTGAAGGTGGAAAATTTGAACGTGTGGTGGGACGAAAAACAACAGCGCATTTTGCTGACGTTTGACTGCGACCACCCGGCCATTGTTATTGGCAAAGAAGGCAAAACGCTGGAAGCCATCCAGTATTTAACCACGCTGGCCTTAAGCCGCCACTTTGATAAACCGATTTCCGTCATCACCGATACGCAGAACTACTGGCGCAAAGCGGAAGACAAAATTGACGCGGAAATCGCCAAAGGTATTGATATGATTAAACGCGGGCACAGCGTGTTCCGCTTCCGCCCGATGAGCGCGCAGCTGCGCCGCTACATCCACCGTGCGGTGGAAGGGAACGAATTTGTCAACACCGCTTCGGAAGGGGAAGGCAAATGGCGCAAAGTGACGCTCCGCCCGACCGAAAAAGCGCTGGAAGCCGCCCACGCCAATACGGCTCCGGCGGACTTTGTACCGGGTGTAATCGGCGAAGATATCCCCGAAGAAACGCCCGCCCAGCAGGCGGTGGCCGAAGCCGAGGCCGAAAAGGCGTTGAACGAATACCACGAATCCTGCTCTTGCTGCGGCGGCGAAACGGCCGCTACGCAAGAAACGGTCCAAGCGGTTCCCGCCGAGCAGAAATCCGCTTGCGAAATTCCTTCCGTGGAACAAGCTCCCGTGCAAGAAACCGTAATGGTGCAGGAAACGGTAACCGTGCAGGAAACGGTGACGGTAACCCCGGCGCAAATGCCCACAGCGGCCGAACAACCGGCCGAAACGGCTCCGGCGGCGGAAACCGTTCAACCGGCGGCCCAACAGCCTGCCTCGGAAGAAAACCCGGCCTGCAACTGTGGTCCGTTGTTTGACGCTCCGGCGGAAAACAGCCAAAACGAAACGAAATAATTTCGGTTGTTTTTAAAAAGCCCGGTTCCTCTTTGGGAGCCGGGCTTTTTTATATAGCCCTAGTCCAGCCGGAGTATTTATGATGAAAAACGCATTTGGGGAAACAAGGCGGAAAGGGGGGGCGCGCTAGCGGGCAAAGGAAGGGGAATATCGCCCCGGTGTCGGAAGTGTTCACAACGGGTTGTTCCTTATGGCGCTGGCACCGTACCTAACGCCACTCTGTCCGAGGCAGAACCCCGCGGCCTGGAAGGCTGTTGCTTATGAACGCGTCATTTCGAAAACAGTGTGGCTCCACTAATCGTGCTAAGGGGTAAAGGAAAGGGAGGCCAGGCTCTGCCCCGGCTCGCCCTTGCCAAAAACATCCCCAACAAGTTGTTCCCTTATTGCGTAAGCACCGTATTGGGCGGAACCCTGTCCGAGGCAGAGCACCGAGGCCTGGAAGGCCCTTGATTTGTTTTTTTTTTTTGATAAATTTTGCATATGAACAAAATTTATCAAAAAAACCTTTCGGCGGGGAAAAATGCCGCAAAACGCCGTTTTGGCGGTTTTACCTTGATTGAGCTGTTGGTTGTCGTTCTCATTATCGGCATTCTGGCGGCAATTGCGCTGCCGCAGTACGAAGTGGCGGTAGCCAAAGCCCGTTATACGCAGCTAATAACGCTGGCAGATGCCGTGGCGGATGCACAGGAAGTTTATTTTATGGCCAACGGCACCTATGCTGAAAGCTTGGAAGATTTGGATATTTCGCTTCCGGCCGGCGGCACGATCTCCAGCGACGGTAAAAAAATGACTTACAAGAAATTCTATATTCAGAATTTATTTCCGACGTACACTGTTGTGCGGGGGATGCCAACAGGTACTGATATTCCGTATTATTATGCATATTACGCAGACCGTACCCGACGGGAATGCCGCGTGCCGAAAGGAAATGAAAAATTAGGCCGTATTTGCAAAGCCTTAGGCGCGGTTTATAAGGGCGTATATGAAAGCGGGGAAGACTATTATCAATTTTAAACAGTTGCCAAAGGTGTAAGCTAAAACAGCCGCGGGGAAACCAGCGGCTGTGTGCATATCGGGCGGCAAAGCTCAGATGGTTTTGCCCAGTTCCAGGGCTTCTTTTAATTTCCCGGTTTTGATGATTTCACCCGCATCCCACGTACCGCCTACTAACAGCATTCCGCGGTCTTTCCACTTTAGATAATCGGCAATCGACTTATAGGTAGCTTTTAAACCGTCGTAATCGCCGTCGGCCTCGTTTCCTTCGGCGGCGGCCAGCAACACGCATTCTTTAATTTTCAGCTTGCGCGGGGCGGTGGGCTTCATATACGAGTAGAGCTTGTCCACCGCGGCTTTTAGCTGGGCCGTCATCGTAAACCAATACAGCGGGGTGCAGAGCACCAGCACGTCGGCTTCTTCCAACATCGGGGCGAGTTTTTCAAATTCATCCGGGAATACGCACGGTTTGCCGTTGGTCCAGCATTTGTCACAAGCTTTGCATGGCAAAATGGGGTGGAAGGCCGTCTCAAACACTTGGACAGTATGCCCCGCGGTTTTTACCCCCTGGATAAACGCATCCGCCAATAGGGCGCTGTTGCCCAGCTGGCGGGGACTGCCGGTTAAAACCAGAATTTTTTTAGCCATAAAATCATTCTCCCTTGGTTGCACCCGGGCAAAATACCGGGCTGAGGAAAAGGGCCTAAAAGGGCCTTTTCGTCTACCCCAGTATAGCTTATTTTGAATGTTTTTTGGGGACTTGCTCAAAACGGGGATCTACCGAGGAGAAAAAACCTCCCAAAAACACCCCCAAAAAGTGATAAAATATACCTATGCAACATACCATCTGCGCTTTGGCTACGGGAGCGGGCGGAGCGGTCGCTTTGGTGCGGCTGTCCGGCCCGGAAGCTTGCCGCATCCTCTGCGAGCTTACCCGCCGTACACACTTGCCTGAACCACGCAAGCAGCTTTTCTGCACCCTCTATGATGGCAAAGATGTGTTGGATAAGGCGCTAATTACGTATTTCCAGGCGCCGCATTCCTACACCGGCGAGGACGTAGTGGAATTTGCCATTCACGCGTCGCCCTATGTAAAGGGGCGTTTGCTGGAACTGTTGTGCGCGCACGGGGCCGTGACGGCCAAGCGGGGGGAATTTTCCCAGCGGGCTTTTTTAAACGGCAAAATGGACCTGGTAGAAGCGCAGGGGCTGTGCGATTTGATAGCGTCCGGCAATAAAGCCGCGCACAAATTGGCGATGGATTCGCTGGACGGGAAACTGTCCGCACGATTGACGGACATTAAAAAACGTCTGTCGGAACTGCTGGCGCAAATTGAAGTGCGCTTGGACGATGTGGACGAAGAGATGACGCCTCTGCCCGACGAATTTATAAGCGGCGAAATCAATGCCGTACTGGCGCACATAAAAGCGTTGGCGGATACGTTTTCTGTCGGGAAGTACATCAAAGACGGGCTGAAAACCGCCCTTGTCGGCGCGCCCAACAGCGGCAAATCCAGCCTGCTTAACGCGTTGGTGGGGTTTGACCGGGCTATCGTTTCCGACCAGAGCGGCACCACGCGCGACACGGTAGAAGAAACGTTGGAAATCAACGGCCAAAAAATTGTTTTAACCGATACCGCCGGCATCCGCGAACACGCGCTGGACCCGGCCGAAAAGGAAGGGATGCGCCGCAGCCGCCGCGCAATGGAAAGCGCGGATTTGATTTTATTTGTGTTGGATGCGTCCCGCCCGCTTACGCCCGAAGAACAGGAGCTCTGGCAGGCCGTCCGCCGCCAGCAAAAACGCACAATTATCGTGTGGAATAAAACCGATTTACAAGCCGCTCACTCCACGCTGGACGAAGTAGAAAAATACGAACAGGCCGAAGTTTCGTGCAAAACGGGCGAAGGGGTGGACAATTTAAAAAAACTCATCACGGCCGATGTGACCGAGGCGCAAACCGCCGACGGGCTGATGATTTCCAACCTGCGCCATTACGAAGCGCTCTTGCGCGCGCAGACGGAGCTGGAAAGCGCGCTCATCCGCTTGCAGACCCAGGCGGGGGGCGAAATCTACGCCGAACACCTGCGCGGCGCGCTGACGCAATTGCAGGATTTGATTGGGGAAGTAACGCCCGACGATGTGCTCGGAATTATTTTCTCCAAGTTTTGTATGGGGAAATAAATGTTTGTTTGTGAAGATTCTTACGATGTAATTGTAATTGGCGGAGGGCACGCCGGCTGCGAGGCGGCGCTGGCTTCGGCCAAATTGGGGGCCAAAACGCTCCTGCTTACCCAAAGCCTGGACACGATTGCCCAAATGTCGTGCAACCCTTCTATCGGCGGAATAGCCAAAGGGCAAATCGTGCGCGAAATCGACGCCCTGGGCGGGGCGATGGGCCGCGTGACGGACCACGCCGCCTTGCACTACCATATGCTCAACACGGGCAAAGGCCCGGCCGTGCACTCCCCGCGCGTCCAGTGCGATAAAAAAGTTTATCAGTTCACCTTTAAACATTTTTTGGAACGCCAGCCTAATTTGGATATTATGCAGGACGAAGCCGTCAAAATTTCCACCTCGGATAACGGCGTGGACGGCGTGCTGACGCTGCGCAATACGTTTTATCACACCAAAACCGTCATTTTGACGACAGGCACTTTTTTGGCGGGGACCATTCACATCGGTACGGAAATGTTCCGCGGCGGCCGCTACAACGATATGCCCTCGGACGGCCTAGCCAAAAACCTGCGCGAAGAATTAAACCTAAACATCCTGCGCTTTAAAACGGGTACGCCGATGCGTATCAACGCGCGCGGGCTGGATTTTTCCAAATTCCGCCTCCAGCCGTCGGATAATCCGTTGCAGGCGATTTCGCACTTTACGGATGAAAAAGAACAATCCAAACGCACCTTTTTAAGCTGCTACATCACCCGCACTACGCTGGAAACGGACAAAATTCTGCGCGCCAATTTCCAGCGTTCGGCTATGTACAGCGGCAACATCCACGGCTTGGGGCCGCGTTATTGCCCGTCGGTGGAAGATAAAATCAAAAAATTTCCGGAAGTCACCAGCCACCCGCTTTTCTTGGAGCCGGAAGGGTTTAATACCGAAGAATTTTACATCCAGGGTTTTTCCACCAGTATGCCCGAGGACGTCCAACGCGCGCTGATTAAATCCGTCCCCGGAATGGAAAACGCTTCCATCACCCGCCCGGGCTACGCCATTGAATACGATTTTTCCGACCCGCGCGACTTGTACCCTTCGTTGGAAAGCAAACGCATTGCGCGGTTATTTATGGCGGGGCAGATTAACGGCACCACCGGCTACGAAGAGGCCGGCGGACAGGGGATTATTGCGGGGATTAACGCCGCCTTAAAAGTGCAGGAAAAAGAACCGTTTGTCCTGCGCCGCGACGAAGCGTACATCGGCGTGTTGATTGACGATTTAATCAACAAAGGCGTTAACGAGCCCTACCGTATGTTTACTTCCCGTGCGGAATACCGCATTCTTTTGCGCAACGACAACGCCGACTTGCGCCTGACGCCGCACGCGTTTAAGCTGGGCCTCTTGGACGAAAAATACAAAGCCCCGTTTGAAAAATACCAGGCGCTGTGCCAAAAACTGATTGACCACCCCGACGCGTCCGCGGACGAAAACGAAACGGAACTATATCCCTGGACGGTGGAAAAAGCCCGCCGCCACGCCGATATTTACCACAAATACGCGGGATATTACGAGCGCAACAAAAAAGACGCCGAGCGGCTGGCGGAAATGGACAGCGTCAAAATCCCGGAAGGGTTTGATCCTTCCACCGTGCGCGGTTTGTTGTTTGAAAGCGCACAAAAATTGGCCTCCGTTAAACCGCAAACGTTGGGCCAAGCGGGACGTATCCCCGGCGTAACGCCGGCTGATTTGCAATTGTTGGCCGTGCATATCGAACGCTACCGGAGGCTTAAAAATGCAAGAGCAGCTCGTTAGCTTTGCGGCCGGACTGGGGCTGACGCTTTCGCCCAAGCAGGCGGATGCGCTGGTTCGCTATGCACAGCTAGTATGGGAGAAAAAAGATTTTTTGAATTTAACCAGCGTAAGCGGGCTGGAGGAAATTTTATCCCGCCATATTTGCGACGGCCTCACCGCCGCCGCCAAAATAAACGCGATGGCGCACGTCAAGGGGATTGAACACCCCCAAGTGGCGGACGCCGGCGCCGGGGCTGGATATATCGGCCTGACGGCGGCCATTGCGCTGGAACAGGCGGAAGTCACGCTGATTGAAAGCATTGAAAAACGTTGCTCTTTTATGAATTGGGCAATTTTGCAGTTAGGGTTGAAAAACGCCAAAGTAAAACAAGTGCGTTTGGGACAGGGGACTAAATTTGCCTTTGATTTTTTAACCGAACGCGCTATGGGGCAGCTGCCCGATATTTTGGCCATTTGTCTAGGTGCGGTTAAGCCGGAGGGCGTGTTTATCGCCTTCCAGGGGGAAAACCCGCAAACGCAGGACTGCGACGTTGCCGCATGCGGAGGGGTGCTCCTGGGCGTGGAACGCTATACGTTGCCGTGCGACAATAAAAAGCGCCATTTGGCTTTGTTTGAAAAAAGCGAAAAATGAATACGGTTAAAAAACTGGTTTTCTTTTTGTGGCTATTAGCGGCTGTGTTAATCACGCCGCCGCTATTGCGTTCGTTTGGCTTAAATCCAAAAGAAATGATGAAAGATTTGTTTTCCGATACGCCGCGCCAAGACGTCATCAAACCCGCCGCGCCCAAGCCCGCAGAACCCAAAACCGTGCCGGTTTTGGCGCCGGCGGAAACGGACGATGACGAACGCGGCCGCGCGCGCGAACTGCGCCCGGATATATCCCTCCCGCCTACCCGCCAAGCGAATGCCGAAGCTAAAAAAGAACCGAATGCCCAGGAACCGGAAAACGACGAAAAAGAATTTAAGCAAATGATTTCCGGTTTGGAAAACATCTCCCATTTGGCCGCTAACGCGCCCGAAGATAAGATAGACGATTTGCCCGTCCAGGCATACCGTCCGCAAAACGCTGCCCAAAAAGTGCGCTGGCTGCCGCCGCCGCCCGGTTTTTTCACCGCCGATACATTTAACTATTTAATCTACCGGGAAAAATACCCCGTCACTCCTACCATCAAGACGGTGCTGGATAATATCCACGGCAATTTGATGTTGGATTTGACGCCTTTTACAATTATCATCAAACCCAACAAAATTTTGGTAATGCTTTTTGGACAGAAAGACAGCTATATGAAATATACCAAACGGCCGGCGTGGTCGGGGGCGTCCTCCAATTTACAGTCGGATACGATGTACGTAATTGAAAGCAACAGTTTTTACCCGCTTTCCGTACACGAGCTGACGCATTTGTATTTTGACGGTTATTTCCTGCCTACCATTTCGCCGCTGTGGCTTTCGGAGGGGATGGCCGTCTATATGCAAATCACCACCACCAAGGAAAAACCCGGCTGGGTGGACCGCAGTCTGCGCCGGATTTTGAAAGGGGAATATATCCCGTTCGAAGAAATGACCGAAGCCGAAGATTTAAGCAATTATTCCACCCAACAGGCCGAACTTTGGTACACGCAGGCTTACAGTGTAGTGGCTTACTTGCTCAAAACCCGCACCCGGGACGAATTTTACCGGATGTGTAATGAACTAAAAGCGAAAACCCCGCTGCACCAAGCGCTTTACCGCGCTTATGGAATGCCTTTTAACAGAATAAGCGTATTGGAAAACGTCTGGAGGCACGATTTGCAAAAAGCATACGAGGAAGGAAAAATTTTACAGGCCAGTTCTAAAAAACCGTCTGCCAAAACCGTTTCCACCGGCACGGTTTCTGCCGCCAGTATAACAACCGACCGTGTGCCAACGGCGCCGTCTAAACCGGAGCCAAATCCGTCCGCGGCCCCAAAACCGGCCGCTAAACCGGCTCCGCAAAAGACCAAAATCAATAAGCTGAAATTGGTTCCGACCAACGGTTACAAAGGGGGATTTGGCTGATGAATGAAACGTGGGTGCATATTCCCATTATGGCTGCCCAAATAGCCGATATGTTGCTGTTAAACCCCGGCGGGGTGTATGTGGACGGCACGTTAGGCTTGGGCGGGCATACTAAATTCTTTTTAAACCGCCTAAACGCCCAGGCGCGTATTTTGGGGTTTGATAAAGACGCCGAAGCCCTGCGTATGGCTGTTGAGCGCGTCAATGACCCGCGGCTGACGGTTTTTCACGCCAGCTATACCCAGGCCCCGCAGGAATTAAAAAATTTAGGGCTGGAAGGCGCCGACGGCGCGTTGTTTGATTTGGGCTTAAGCTCCTACCAGTTGGATAACCCGGCCCGCGGGTTCAGCATTCTGCACGATGGGCCGCTGGATATGCGTTTTGACCAGCAAAACCCGCTCAGCGCGGCGGTAATTGTGAACACTTGGCCAATGGGCGAGCTGGAACGGATTTTAAAAGAGTATGGCGAAGAACGCAACGCCACGCCGATTGCACTGGCCATTATGCAGGCGCGGCGGCAGGGGGAAATAACCACCACCCAGCAGTTGGCCCAAATCGTAGCAGGTGTGTACGGCGGCAAACGCGGCAAAACGCACCCGGCTACGCAAACATTCCAGGCGCTGCGTATTGCCTGCAACCAGGAGCTGGAAAACGTCCAGCAAGCCTTAGACGCTTTGGAAAAAATCATTAAACCCGGCGGGCGCGCCGCCGTGCTGACGTTCCATTCGCTGGAGGACCGGTTGGTCAAAAACCGTTTTAAGGAACTAGCCAAATCGGGCGCGTGGCGGTTGGTCAACAAGCACGCGCTTTCGCCCCAGTATGACGAAGTCCGGCAAAACCGGCGGGCACGCAGCGCCAAACTGCGGGTGATAGAAAGGATGAAATAATGAAACTCTTTGGTATTGTTTTTGTGATTGCTTTATTTGGTTTTGGAGTGGTGATGATGCGCATTGAAATCAACCGCTCGGGCCGTACGATCAGTCAACTGCAAAACGAGGTGGAAGTAAAAGAAGCCCGCAACCAGTATTTGCAGTTGGAAATATCCCGCCTGTCCAGCCCGGAAAACATCACCCGCTTGGCGCAGGAAAAATTGGGAATGGTGCCGGCTAAACCGCACGAAATTGTGGTGTTGGAAGATAAATAACTATGTTTAAAAAACCCGCTAATTCTCCGTTTGTGTTCAACGTCAAAAGCCGTATGCGCGTGGCGGGGATGATTATTTTGCTGGCGCCTTTGGTGATTTTCGGGCGGCTGTTCTATATGCAAACGTTTTTGTATGAAGAATTTTCCTCCAAAGCCGAACGCGCCATCTACAATTACCTGGCCGAGGACCGCCTGCGCGGCAAAATCTTGGATATAAACGGCCGCGAACTGGCCGAATCGGTGCGCACCCATTCCTGCGGCGTCAACAAACGCTACGTGCAAGACAAAAGCAAAACGGTGGCGTTCTTGGCTGAAACGTTGGGAATGGGCAAAAAACAGATTTTAACTAAATGGAACCGTTCCGGGAACTTCTTTTTTATCGCTAAAAAAATCAAGCCGGATAAATACATTAAAATTTCGCAAATTCTGCGCACCCGCCTGGGGCAGGGGCTGGAACTAACGCCGGAATATGAACGCATCCACCCGTATGGGAACAGTGCGCTTGATATCGTGGGCGCGTCCAATTCCAAGAATTACGGCTTGTCCGGCATTGAACAAATGTACAATCGGGAACTCAGCCAGGATATCAGCAAAAAACGCGCCAAACGCGCCCGCCGCGGCGAAATTATTTACGACCGGAAACTTAAAGAAGAACTTTCCGTGGCCAACGTCTATTTAACCATTGACGCCGTGGCCCAATTCTACGCCGAAAACGCATTAAAAAAAGCGGTGGAAGACGTTGGCGGCGTGGAACACGCCATCGCGGTGGTGCAAGAAACCAAAACGGGCAAAATTTTGGCGGCGGCGTCGTACCCGGTCAAAGACGGGCAATCGCTGGCGTTCCAATTTACGTACGAACCGGGTTCCACGTTCAAAACGATTGCCATTTCCTCTGCGCTCGATGCGGGCGTGGTGCGGGTAACGGACAGTATTGATATGGACGGACGCAAGTGGGAAATCGCCCGCGGGGTGGTGGTGCACGACAATCAGCATAAAAAAGATTTTTTGTCCATTCCCGAAATTATGCAGCTGTCCTCTAACATCGGGGCGGGGAAAATCGCCCTGGAGCTGGGGGCCAAAAATCTGTTTTACTATATCAAGGGTTTTGGCTTCGGCACCAAAACGGACATCAACTTTAACGGCGAGTCTAAGGGCAATTTGCCGCATTTTAGCAAATGGACCAAAGTCGACACCGCCACCAAAGGCTACGGCTATGGCGTGGCCGTCACGCCCATCCAGCTGATTAACGCTTATTCGGCCGTCGCCAACGGAGGGATTTTAATGCAGCCGCATATCGTGGACCGTATTGAATACGCCGGCGGAAAAGTGGAAAAGAAATCCAAGCCGGTTAAAATCCGCCGCGTCATCAAGCAGGAAACATCGGACGTAATGAAAAAAGTCCTCCAAAGCGTGGTGGAAGTCGGCTCCGGCAAGCGGGCGCAAATAACCGGCTACCAGGTGGCCGGCAAAACGGGTACAGCCGAAAAATTAAGCAAAGAAGGCGGCTACGCCAAACGCAGCCACGTGGCTTCGTTCTGCGGGTTTGCCCCCGTGTCCGACCCGCAGTTTACCGTGCTGGTTGTTTTGGATAATCCGGGCAAATACAGTTTTGGCGGCACAGCGGCGGCCCCGGTGTTTAAGGAAATTATGGAGCGGATGCTGGCAATGAAAGGCGTAGCGCCGGACCAGTTGGATTTTTAATAAACGATTTGATTTTGGTAAGGAGTATGTATGAAACTTGATTTAACCCTCAGCAAAATAGCGAAAATTACCGGTGCGGAACTGATTTCCTCCGCTCCCAAAACAAAGGTGACTTCTTTTGTTACGGATTCCCGCGTTATCCGCCCCGGCGATGCGTTTATTGCGTTAAAAGGCAAAAACCACGATGCGCGCCAGTTTATCCCCGATGTACTGAAAAAAGGCGCAGCCGTCGTATTGGCGGAAAAAGGGTTTGAACTTCCTAAAAATGCGGACGCGTCCTTCCTGCTGGTGGACGATTCGTTAAAAGCCTTACAGGCGTTGGCAAAATACCACCGCGTCAACAGCACGCTGAAGGTGGCCGCCATCACCGGTTCCAACGGCAAAAGCACCACCAAACAAATGCTGCGCGCCATTTGCGAAACGGCCGGCGAAACGACGGCCAATATGGGCAATTTTAACAACCAATTTGGGGTGCCGTTTTCGCTGTTGGAAATCCAGCCCAAGCACAAATACGGCATTTTTGAGCTGGGGGCTTCTCACCCCGGCGATATCGAAGAAACCGCTTCTCTGGCGGTGCCGGACGTGGCGGTAATTACCAACGTATCGGCCGCGCACTTGGAATTTTTCCACGATTTGGAAACCGTTTATAAAACCAAAACCGAAATCGCCAAATGCCTTAATTTCGGCGGAACGCTGGTGTATAATGCCGATGATAAAATGCTGTGCCGTTTGAATACGGAATTTAAAGGCAAACGCATTTCGTTCGGGTTTCACCCGGGGGCGGACTTGCAGATTTTGGAAACGGAAAAATTTTCCTTTACCTACAAAGGCGAAGCGTATATGCTGGACCTGAAACTGGAACACCACGACAAGCTAAACGCGGCCGCGGCGGCCGCGGCGGCCATTGCGCTGGGGCTGTATATGGATAACGTCAAAAAAGGATTCCTAAACTATACGCCTATGCCGATGCGCTTGGAGCGGATGCATCAAAAGGGCGTGGAATTTATTTTGGATTGCTACAACGCCAATCCAGCCAGTATGCAAAACGCATTGGAAATTTTAGGACGCGAAATTTCCAAACCGCGCGTGGCGGTGCTGGGCGATATGAAGGAATTGGGTGATTCATCCAAAGAATACCACCGGCTGGTGGCGCGCCAAGTGTTGGATAACGGCGTGGAATATGCTTTTTTGGCCGGACCGGAGATGAAATACGCCTACGAAAAATTAAAGGCGGCGCCCGGCGTAAAAGCGTTTTATGCTCCTACTCCGGCGGGCTGGACGAAAGATCTTTCCGCCGTCCTTAAAAAAGGCGGCACGTGCTTGGTCAAAGCGTCGCGCTCGATGAATTTTGAAAATATCCTCAAGGAGATTTAGACAAAATGTTATATTACCTCTCGCTGTTTACGAATGATTTCAGCTTCCTAAACATCTTTAGCTACATCACCTTCCGCACCGGCGCGGCGATTGTAACGTCGTTTTTGCTGACGCTGCTCATTGGGCCGAAAGTGGTGGCCAAATTGCGTTCCTACAAAATCCAGCAGATTGAACGCGAATACGGCCCGGCCTCCCATTTATCCAAAAGCGGAACGCCTACGATGGGGGGGCTGTTGATTTTTGTCAGCCTGGTGCTAAGCGTACTGCTGTGGGCCCGGTGGGACAGCAATTATATTTGGCTGTTGCTGTTTACCACGGTTACGTTGGGAATTGCCGGCGTAATGGACGACTATACCAAGTTGGTAAAAAAGAACCCGGAAGGGATGAAATCCTCCATCAAGCTGGCCATCCAACTGTTTACCGCTATCGTGGTGGTAGGGTATTTGGCGATGAACCCGCCCAACGGGGAGTATGCCACCTCGCTGATTATCCCGTATATGAGCAAGATGTTTATCGATTTATCGGTGTTTTATTTTGCGTTTGCGATGTTGGTCATCGTCGGTTCCTCCAACGCCACGAACCTGACGGACGGCCTGGATGGTCTGGCCAGCGGGTGTATGGTGTTTACGGCGGCTACATATGCGATTGTGGCGTATCTGGCGGGAAACGTCAATTTTGCCGATTACTTAAAAATCATCTATGTGCCGGGGGCGGGGGAAATTACCGTCTTTATGGGCGCGCTGATTGGGGCGTGTGCGGGGTTCTTGTGGTTTAACGCCTATCCCGCCCAGGTGTTTATGGGCGATACGAGCTCGCTGTTTTTAGGCGGTGTAATCGGCACGGCGGCTTTATGCGTCAAGCAAGAACTGTTGCTGCCGATTGCGGGCGGTATTTTTGTATTGGAAACACTCTCCGTAATGCTGCAAATGGGATACTTTAAACTGACGCACGGCAAACGGCTTTTTAAAATGGCGCCCATTCACCACCATTTTGAATTGTTGGGCGTGCCGGAACCGAAAGTAATTGTACGGTTTTGGATTGTGGGCGCAATGTTGATGCTGTTGGCGTTGGCGTCCTTAAAAATCAGGTAACGTATGGTCAAGTTGTTTAACAAAGCCCCCAAACGGCGCAATAATTTCATCAAACGCAGCCCAACCCTTTATAAAGGGCACAGCGATTCTTTTGCCGCCCGCCGGAAGGAAGAATGGAAGCCCCTGCGGCTGGATAAACGGCTGGCGTTTATTACGTTTGCGTTTGTGCTGTTCGGGCTTTTGTTTACGTATTCGTCCAGCGCATTTGATTCTACGTCTTTTTTTAAACGGCAGCTTCTTTTTGATATGTTGGGCGTGGCGGCGGCGCTGTTTTTGTCGCAGACGTATGACAAACTGCAGAAAATTAAAATTTTCTCACCGATGAATTTGATGTACGTCACCTGGGTGCTGTTGGTTGCCGTACTGTTCACGCGCGAACAGGCCAACGTGCACCGCTGGATCGACTTTGGCTTTTTTAAGCTCCAGCCTTCTGAAATTGCCAAAGTAACCCTGGTGATTTATGTGGCCGATTATTTGAATAATGTTTCAGGCAAGTTGGCTAAAAACTGGAAACTGCTCATTAAACCGATGGCGGTGGCCGGCGTAACACTAGCGCTTATCCTGGCCGAAAAAGACATCGGAACGCCCACGCTGATGGGCGCGGTATTTGTGTTTATGCTGTTGGTGGCCGGCGCGCGGCTAAAGCATTTGGCCGTTCCGGCAATAGCGGTGTCGCCCATTATCATTCACCAACTGCTATTTGTGGCCTATCGGCGGGAACGCTTGTTTTCGTTCCTCAACCCGTTTGAAAAGGCCGGCAGCAGCGGGTATCAGTTGGTGCAGTCGTTTTTGGCGATAGGCTCGGGCGGCTGGTTTGGCAAAGGCTTGGGAAACAGCGAACTGAAACTGGAATATCTGCCTGCGGCGCATACGGACTTTATTTTTTCCATTATGTGCGAAGAACTGGGCCTGCTGCGCGTGGTGGTGATTTTAGCGTTTTTCTGTTGGCTGCTGGTGCGGGGCATCAGCTTGGCGCGCGTAGCCAAAACGACGTTTCACAGTATGGTCATCTTCGGGTTGACGATTACCATCTGTATGCAGGCATTTTTTAATATGGCGATGGCCGTTGGCCTGTTGCCTACCAAAGGGATTGCTTTGCCGTTCTTCTCGTACGGCGGGTCGTCCGTTATTATGACGCTGGTAATGATGGGCATTATCCTTAATATGGCCGCAGTGGATAATACCCAAAATAACCTGCGCGAAGACATTACAAATTATAAAAATAGGAACAAATAACTTTATGAACAGACGCTTTTTAATTGCTTCCGGCGGGACCGGGGGCCATTTCTATCCGGGGTTGGCTTTAGGCAAAGAACTCCGCAGGCAAGGGCTGGCGGTGCTTTTTATCGTGCGGAAAAACGATCCGGCCGCCCAAGTGTTGGAAACGCATAAACTGCGCTACCGGGAAATCGATTTCACCGGCCTGCCCCGTTCCGTTAATCCGCTGCGTCATTTGCGCTTTTGGGGGAAATTTTTTAAATCGCTGTGGGAAACCCGCCGCATCATTAAAGAATTCCGGCCGGATGTAGCCGTCGGTACGGGGGGATATATTTCGTTCCCGCTGGTGTTTATGGCGCACGTTGCCGGGGTCAAAACAGCGGTGCACGATTCCAACGCCCGGCTGGGCTTATCCAACCAAATTTGCGGCAAATTTGCCGATTTGTTTATGCTGGGGCTGCCGGTCAATAAAAAAATCAAAAACGCCGTGCTGACCAGTACGCCTATCCGCCGGGAATTTGCCGATACGCCTGATAAAACAGCCGTTTTGGAAGGCTTAGGGCTGGACTCGGCCAAACACACCGCGCTTATTTTTGGCGGCAGCCAGGGGGCCAAGGGCCTCAATGCGGCGTGTGCGGAAATTGTGGCCAAACTTTCCAAACGCTTGTCCAATTGGCAATTCATCCATATTACCGGGGAACGGTGGTTTGGCGTGATACGGGAAAGCTATGCCGGTTTGAACAATGTGGCGGTGCTGCCGTATTCGCACGAAATTTATGCGCTGATGCGCGTGTCGGATTTAACCGTCTGCCGCAGCGGCGCCAGTACGCTGGCCGAGCTGATGTACTGCCGCCTGCCGGCGGTGTTGGTGCCGTTTCCGTACGCCGCGGCCGACCACCAGTATTACAACGCCAAAATTTTGGCGGACGCCGGCTGTGCGCGGGTCATACGGGAAGATAAGAATTTAAAAGATAATTTGTGGAAAGTGTTTACGCGCTTAACCGCCCGCAACAAAGAATTATTTGCTATGCGCGGCGCCTATAAACGCCTGCGCATACCTAACCCGATGACGGCCGCCAAAGGCATCGTCAAACGGCTGCGCAATTTATAGCGGATGTTCTGTCAAAAAATACCCTCCGCCTAAGTGGGAGGGTATTTTTTGCGCTCCGGGGGACGGCAGAACGAAACCCGCGCCGCCGTTTGCTTACGCGGCCCGGACTCCCCTGCGGCGGGCCAAAACAAACTTTCCATGGCGACAACCAAACGCTGCCCAGGCTTTTCCCATCAATGCCCCGGCTGTTCATCCACACGCTTAGGATGACGCCGCTGGCCGCTCCTTTCCCCATAAAAAAACTCCGGCGGTTAAGCCGGGGTTTTTTATATGAATTTCTTAAATCCCCAAAAAGAATTTGCACATTTGTTCGCCGGTTTCTCTATCTATGGAGCCGGGTTCACATCCTTTAAGCGCGGTACCGCTTCCGTCTAAATCAGGCTGTTGCCATAACTTATAGATAAAGCCGCTGGTGGAACCCGTATCAGTGCGGTACGCCGTCACTCTTCCATTCGCTCCGCCCAGCTCGTATATAAACAAGTTGGTGGTAAATACATTTCCTGTAGAGTTCCAGGATCCGCCGCGTAAATCAACATCCGCAATTTGGTTTTTACTGGTGATGGTGGATTCATTCGGATTGGCCTGGAAATAGCGTTGCGAGGCATCCACAATTGCTTTGGCGTTCACCATCGCTTCGGAAATGCGGGATTTTTCCACCGCCATTTCATACTGCGGCAGTGCAATGGCGGACAGAATGCCGATAATCAGCACCACCACCATCAGTTCAATTAACGTAAAGCCCTGTGTCTTCATAGGTTCTCCTTAAAAATAAATTTCCACTAAAAATAGTATACAATTTTTAATTTATTTCTCAACCGTCATTTTCAATTTGAAATAAAACGGGAAAATTGTTATACTAATATATGAACATATGTTCATATATTTATTTATTTAGGATAAAAAGAATGCAAAAGCATACTCAAAAGCAAGCGGGGCACCAGTGCAAACCCACCCTGCGTTTACCCGAGGAAACCCTCTATGATTTGGCGGATTTGTTCAAAGTCTTTGGCGACAGCACCCGCCTGCGCATTTTGTGCGCGCTGTTTAACTGCGAACAATGCGTCCGGCATATTGCGGACGAACTGGGAATGACCCACTCGGCCATTTCGCACCAGCTTCGTTTTTTAAAACAAAATAAACTGGTCAAAAACCGCCGGGAGGGGAAAACCGTGTTTTACTCGCTGGCTGACGAACACGTCAAACAGATTTTTGACCAAGGATTGGAACACGTGCGGGAGGAATTATGAGCCATTTATCTAAACCGACGCAAACTTCCTGTTGCAAAGCCTGTGCGTGCGCCCACGGGTGTTCGAACGAAAAATCCGGCGGTGAATGGAAAAAACTGCTTGCCGCGGCGATGTTGTTCGCCGCGGCTTTGCTGCTGCCGGTTCCGGGGGGGATAAAAATAGCGCTTTATGTCGTTTCCTATTTGACGTGCGGATGGGAAGTATTGGTCAAATCGGCGCGTAACATTCGGGCCGGGAAAATATTTGACGAAAATTTTTTGATGTCGCTGGCCACATTGGGCGCGTGGGGAATTGGCCAATATCCGGAAGCGGTAGCCGTGATGTTGTTTTATCAAACGGGTGAATTATTGCAGGAATACGCCGCCGGGAAATCCCGCCGCAGCATTGTAAAACTGATGGACTTGCGGCCGGAATTTGCCCGCGTAGTACGGGGAGGGAAAGAGGCCGAAGTAAACCCGCGCACGGTGCAAGTGGGGGAAACAACCCGCGTGCGCCCCGGGGAACGCGTGGCGTTAGACGGGGTGATTATACAGGGAGCAGGACGGCTGGACGCCTCGGCCCTGACGGGGGAATCCCGCCCGATAAGCGTCCGTCCCGGCAAAGAAGTGCTGGCGGGATGTATTAGCGTAGATGGCACGTTGGATATTCGTGTTCAAAAGACGTACGAAAATTCGGCCGTAGCTAAAATTTTGGAACTGGCCGAAAACGCCGCCAATAAAAAATCCGCGGCGGAAAAATTCATCACCCGTTTTGCGCGCGTGTATACGCCGGCAGTGGTGTTGGTAGCCGTGTTGGTGGCTGTATTGCCGCCGCTGATAGGGGCGGATGCTTCGTTTAAAACGTGGTTTTACCGGGCGCTTATTTTCCTGGTGATTTCGTGTCCGTGTGCGCTGGTATTGTCGGTACCGCTGGGCTTTTTTGGCGGGATCGGCGGCGCGGCTAAAAACGGTATTTTAATTAAAGGCGGTTCGTATGTGGAACGTTTGGCCCGCATCCATACGTTGGCTTTTGATAAAACCGGCACGCTGACGCAAGGCGTCTTTGAAGTAACGGCCGTTGTGCCGGCCGCCGGCGTCCCCCCGGAAGAACTGCTGCGTTTGGCGGCGCTTGCGGAACAGCATTCCAATCATCCAATTGCCAAAGCCATTTTAAAGAAAGCGCACGAAAGCACTTTGGTCCCGGTAAAAGAAATCCACTTAACGGAACGGGCGGGCGAAGGGGTGGAAGCCTTGTGCGGAAAAACCGCTGTTTTGGCCGGAAACGCGCGTTTAATGGCCCGTTTTAACGTGCCGGGCGTGCCGGCGGCTGCAGGTACGTGCGTGTACGTGGCGGAAAATGGACAGTATAGAGGGCGCCTGGAATTGGGGGACAAACCCAAACCGGGTGCCAAAGAGGCACTGAAAGAATTGCAAAAATGGGTCAAGCAAACCGTTATTTTAAGCGGAGATGCACCCGAAGCCGTGCAAAAAACCGCACAAGAACTGGGCATTTCGCAAGCATACGGCGGATTATTGCCCGGCGGAAAGGTGGAGAAGTTGGAAGCCCTTATCCACGCAGCCCCCAAAGGGGCAGTGACGGCATTTGCCGGGGACGGCATTAACGATGCGCCCGTGTTGGCGCGGGCCGATTTGGCGTTGGCGATGGGTGCCCTCGGTTCGGACGCCGCCATCGAAGCCGCCGATGTGGTGCTGATGACGGATGAACTGAAAAAAATTACCCTGGGCATTCGTATTGCGCGCAAAACGCTGTGGGTGGTCAAGCAAAACATTGTGTTTGCGTTGGCGGTAAAGGCGGCGGTGCTGTTGCTGGGCGTGGTAGGATGTGCCAATATGTGGGCGGCGGTATTTGCGGATGTGGGGGTATCGCTCTTGGCGGTGTGCAATTCGCTTAGGCCGCTGTACTTTAAGGAATAACAGCATACAAAAAATCCCGCTGTAACAGCGGGATTTTTTATGCCTAAATTTATCGGCCGCGGATACGGCGGATGTTGCGGCGGTGCTCGTCATACGTTTTGGAAAATACGTGCCGTCCGCCCGTATCGGCCACAAAGTAAAGCGCGTCAAAATTCTTTTCCGGGTTCAGCACGCCCAAGACGGACTCGCGGCTGGGGTTGCAAATCGGCCCCGGCGGCAGGCCGGCGTTGCGGTAAGTGTTGTAGGGAGAATTGACCCGCAAATCTTTGTAGGTGAGGCCTTTCTTCCAATAGCGGTTTTCCTTTAAATTAAAGCCCAAGGCATACTGCACCGTCGGGTCCGCTTCCAAACGCTTGCCAATGCGGAAGCGGTTTAAATACACGGCGGCAATTTTGGGCCGTTCGTCGTGCACCACGGCTTCGCGTTCTACAATGGAGGCGAGCGTCAGCACTTGTTTTTCGGTCAAGTCCGTCGGATACTGCCGAAACAGCGGCGCGATATTTTTGCGGTATTGCACCAGCATTTCATCCACCACTTTTTGGGCGGGGGTGTTTTCCGCAAACAAATAGGTGGAGGGGAACAAATAGCCTTCCAGGTTTTTTTCGCGCACGATATCCAAAAACGCGCGCGCATCCGTAATGCCTTTTTCGGCTAGCAGGTCCGCCATTTCTTCGCTTCTCCAACCTTCCAAAAAAGTCACTTTTTCATAGTGAATGCACTTGCCGCTTTTAATGCAGTTAATCACTTCGAACGACGAGGTATTCTTGCGCAAATCAAACCGGCCGGCTTTTAAATCCCGGGCGGAAGAAGTCAACCGCATCAGCGCTTTAAAAAACAGTTCGCTGCGGATGATTCCTTTTTCCTTGAGCATTTTGGCTACTTCGGCGCCGCTCTGGCCTTGTTCAATTTTCACCACTACCAGCGGCCCTTTGCTAAAGAAACACGCTTTTACCATCCAGCAACCGCCGATGCAAACACACAAAGCTAAGCACAGCAGAAAGATAAATTTTTTCATTATTCGTTACTTCACCAGTTTAAAGAAATAGCGTTTGCCCACTTGCAGCACATCGCCTGCTTCAAATGCCAGCGGCCCGTCGGCGGTTACTTTTTCGCCTTTCAAGCGTACGGCGCCTTGGTCAATCAACCCGCGGGCTTTGTTTTTGCTCTGTGCCGCGCCGGCCGCAAAGATAACAGCCGACAGCAATGCTCCCGCTTCCGGTTTAAACTGCGGCATATCGGTGGGGAGTTCTTTTTTGGAGAATACTTTTTCAAAATTTTCCAACGATGCCGCGGCCGCTTCTGCACTGTGGAAGCGCGTTACCAGCAGGCCGGCCAGTTTCTTTTTGGCGGCCATCGGGTGCATGGCTTTGATTTCGTCCATATTTTCGGACGTTAACAGCTCGTAATACATCGGCATCAGTTCATCGGGGATGGACATCAGCTTGCCGAACATATCGCCCGGCTCGTCATTGAGCCCCACGTAGTTGCCGTAGGATTTAGACATTTTTTTCACGCCGTCCAATCCTACCAACAGCGGCACCGTAATGGCTACCTGCGGTTCCTGCCCGTGGTTCTTTTGCAGCTGGCGGCCGACGAGCAAGTTAAAAATTTGGTCCGTTCCGCCCAGTTCCACGTCCGCCTCCAGGGCCACGGAATCCTGCCCCTGGAACAAGCTGTATAGCACTTCAAGCATACTAATCGGGCTGCCGGCGGCCATCCGCTTTTTGAAATCGTCGCGTTCCAGCACTTGCGCCACGGTTACCTTTTGCAGCGTTTGCAAGAGTTCTTTGCCGCTGGTAAACGGTTCCAGCCATTGGCTGTTAAAGCGGATTTCCGTTTTGGCGGGGTCTAATACTTTAAAGGCTTGGTCCGTATAGGTTTTGGCATTTTCCAAAATTTTCTCGCGCGGAAGAACGGGGCGGGTAGAATCGCGGCCGGAAGGGTCGCCCACGGCGGCGGTAAAATCGCCAATAACCAGCACGGCCTTATGCCCCAAATCCTGGAAGCGGCGCAATAACGAAAGGGCCACGCTGTGCCCCAGGTGCAAATCGGCGCTGGTCGGATCGCAGCCCAGTTTTACTTTTAAGGTTTTTCCGCTTTCTAATTTTTTGGCTAAATCGGCTTTCGAAACGACATCCACGCAGCCGCGCGTTAAAAAATTGATTTGTTCTTCCACAGTCATTCTATTTTCTCCATCCATACGGGCTATTTTTTATATTTTACCATATACAAACCAAAACCGCCCGCCGAAAACCCGGCGGGCGGTCCTTCGTCAAAGCCTTTTTAATACTCCATCGGCGGTCCAAACCGGTTAAATCCGCGTTCTCCCGGCCACACGCACAGCACTAAAACGAGAAACGGAAAAAACATCACCAGCAAAAACCACCAGCCGGACAGCCCCATATCGTGCAGCCGCCGCACCGACGCAAACCACCACGACAGAAACGCCAGCAATAAAATCCCGCTGCCAAAAAACAAGAACACCAGCGCTATCGGGTTGAGGCTTTCGCCCTTTCCGCCCATAATCCACAACAAGGCACCCAGCCCGTACAAAAGGATAACTGGAAACAATCGCAGTAAATAACCTAACCGGCCCAATCTTATATTCATAAGCCCCCCTATTATGCGTATAGTATAGCAAACCCAGTGTTTTTAAGTTCCCTTAAAAAAGGGTTAGCGAAATTGGGTGGAGAAAACCGCCGTTTGAATTTTGGAATTCTGCATACGGAAAACAACCGTCTGCCCCAGCGAAAAAATCACTATCCCCGCAATCAGTACGCCCAATACCCACGAGCGGGCTGCAAAAAAATGGGGGAAAAACGGCCCCGCTTCTTGACCAAAGCGGTTTGGCCCCGGCGTTCCTTTTTTAAGGGACAGTGCTAAAAACACCGCCATTCCCAACCCGGTAAATACCCACCACAGCTGGGGCCAAACAAACGCACCCGCCGTGACGGCAATCAAATAGCCTACATACCACCAACCGGACAAATTTAAATCGTGCAGCCGCCGGAAAAACACCGCCAAAGACAGCCACACCAACACCAGCGAAACCGGTATCTTTAATAAGCCTACCACTACCAGCACAATCGATTTGGCCAAGTCCATTTCTCCGCTGGAGGGCACCAACAGCAAGGTGCCTGTCGTCAGTAAAAAAGACACCGCCTGTACCGGCAAGCTGACGGCGGCAAATTCTTCCCGTCCGGACCGGGTGAAAAAGTTGAACAAGTTGAGCAATTTCATATTTTCTCCTTAATAAAAATCGTATGGATCGGCCGACACTTTTACCGCCGCTTTTTTAGCCGGCACGAAAGAATCTAATTCGGCCAGCAATTCCAGCCAGCGGTCCTCGGCCGCCTTAAACAACAAGTATTGCTTTTTAAGTACATCCGTTTTTTTGGCGCACCACACCGGGCCTAATGTTTCCAGTACAAACGGCGCGGCCAAGCGTTTGATGCGCGCGGTTTCGGCGTTTAACACCGCCGTTTCTTTGGCTTTTACCAGTACTTTAATCAAATGTACAAAAGGAGGATACAAAAAACTTTCCCGCAAAGCAAGTTCTGTTTGGGCGGCGGCCGCATAATCGCCCTGCAAAAGGGGGGAATAGTCGTAGGCGTCTTTATCGGCCGCCTGGATAATCAGCCGTCCATCCGGCACACCCGATAAATGGCCCCGCAACGCAAAGAGCATTTGGCCGTACTTTTCCGACGCGCGGAAATCCGGTCCGTCCAATTCCAACTCCGCATCCAATACGGCGGCCAGCGTCACTTTGGCGCCGCGCAGCGCACCCGAGGCCAGCCGCGTCCCTACGATGATATCCGCCCGGCCGCTTTTTAACGCGCTAAGCGCCTCGAAGCCTTGGCCGGATTTGGTTTTTAGCGTATCGGAATCCAAGCGCAATAAATGCGCTTTAGGGAAAAATTTGGTCAGCTCCGTAACGATTTTTTGCGTACCGCCGCCGCGCGATTTAAAAATTAAATTTTGACACTGGGGGCATTGTTGCTGCAGCGTTTCCGTGTGGCCGCATTTTTTGCAGACTAACCGGTCGCCGTGTTCGGGCGTATTTTCGCGCGCTAAAATGGCGCCGCATTTTTTGCATTTGGCGTAAGCGCCGCAATTTAAACAATAATACGCGTTGGAATAGCCGCGGCGGTTTAAAATCAAAAGGGAAGTTTCCTTTCGGCGGATGTTTTCGGCCAGCTGTTCAAGCAAAAAGTCCGATAGAAAGCGGCTTTTTTCGCTCTTTTTATCCGTGAGTTTAATTTGCGGTACAAAGGCGTGCCCCGGCACCGGCTGCACAAACGGCAGTTCCAGCACGCGGCCCTCTTGCACCATTTTTAACAGTTCGGCGCTGGGCGTGGCCGAGGCAAACAGCAAGACCGCCCCGTGCGTTTTGGCGCGGAAGAACAGTAAATCGCGCAAATGATAATAGGGCTTGTTTTCTTCCTGCTTGTAATTATCGTCCCCTTCGTCCAACACGGCGGCCAGACGCAGGTTTTTAAATGGCAGCAAGGCACCCGAACGGGTGGAAATCACCACGCAGGGGAGCCCGTTGGATACGGCCGAAAAGTATTTTTTCTTTTTGCTTAAAAGCATCCGGCTGTGCCAGCAGAACACATTATCCGCGCCGAAGCGTGCTTCGGCTTCCGCAATAAACTGCCGCGCGGCCACAATATCCGGCACGGTGATGAGCGCCTGCCCGTAGCCCGCCAGCACTTCGCCCGCCAAACGCAGGACCGTTTCCGTCTTGCCGGTATAGGCCGGCCCGTTTAAGAGCACCGGGTGAAATTCGTACGCCGGGAAAGAGCGCACCGTTTTTAAAGCGTTTTCCTGTGAAGGCGTAAGGCTATAAGAGGGGGTTTTTATGTCTATATGCACGGAGGTGGGGGCCGTGTCCAATTTAAAATACGGCTGCGGTGGCACCAGGGCAAACAAAATTTGCCCAATCGGGCCGCCCCAATGGGCCTTCATAAACCGCATTAAGGGGAATAAGTCCGACCCAAACAGCGGGCGTTTGTCCACCACGGAAGCAATTTCTTTGAGTTTGACGTTTTGCGGCGCAGTGCAGATTTCACTCACCGCCGTAACCATTCCGCCCGTCAGCACGCGGCCAAACGGCGCCGTTACGCGCACGCCGGGGATGATTTTATCTTCCAGCTCGGCGGGGACGGCGTAGTCGAAATCGCGGTCCAGCGGGACATCATACACCACTTTGCAGTACATAAGGGAAGTAAATTTATTTCCGGGCGCCTTGTAGACCCAGTTGGTCCATTACCATTTGCAGGTCCGTCCAGGCGTCTTTTTTCCAGCCGGGGTTGCGCAAGAGCGCGGCCGGGTGGAACGTAGCTAAAATTTTAACCGGGCGCGGCAAAGTGACGCTGTCCAGGTGCAAATCGTAAAATTGGCCGCGCAGCGCCCCTAAGGATTTCGCATCCGCAATCAGCGCCTTGGCCGCCACGCCGCCCAGCGCCACTACATATTTGGGGCAAATAATGGAGATTTGTTTTTCAATATATTTGCGGCAGCAGGCGATTTCCTCGGCGTTGGGGGCGCGGTCGTTGCCATGCTTTTCGGGGTGGAGCGGGTCCGTCATCGGGTGGCATTTGGCAATGTTGGCGATAAAAACTTGTTCGCGCGTGAGGCCCATTGCCACAATCATTTTATCCAATAACTGCCCGGCGCGGCCCACAAACGGGCGGCCTTGGCGGTCTTCGTCGAAGCCGGGGCCTTCGCCCACGAACATTACCTCGGCGTCTACGTTGCCTTCGCCGGGGACGGCGTTTAAACGCGTAGCGCCCAGCGGGCAGCGGGTGCATGTTTTGATGGTTTCGGCCAATTCGGCCAAAGCGGCGGTTTTTTGGGCGGTGTTCATAAGCAGTTCGTTCGCGGTGGACGGAGCCGGCTGCGGGGTATTTCCTGCCGGCGCGGCGGAGCAGGCTTGCCCTGCCATAGGCGCGGCAGACGGAGCCAAAACGGTTGGGGACGGTTTTTCGGCCACGGGTAAATCCGCTCGCGGGAATTCCACCGTCAGCGTTTCGCCCTCCGGCATTTTAGGAAGCGGCTTAGGGGCCGGTTCCCCGCCGGAAACAGCGGCGGCCGCGCGCAAGGGCGCAGCCGCCGAAACAAATTCGTCTTCGTCCTGGGCGGCCAGAAAAGTTTTAAAATCCGAAGCCAGCCGGCGCAGCGAATCGTTTGCCATAGTTTACAGCTTCATCGGTTCTTTGGCTTTGCGTTCCGCTTCTTTGCGGGCTTCTTCCTGGGCTTTGAGTTCGGCTTCCAGGTTTTCTTTGCTGATGCGGAGCACTTCGTCTTTGGAGATGCGGTTGGACAAAATATCGTCCAACGCTACTTTAATCACGACGGCATTGGGCTGATTTTTATATTCATCTTTTTTCTTAAGTTCCTTGGCCCAAACAGACGCCAGCACCACCACATCATAGCGGTCGCCGTCAAAATTCATCAATTTGGCGTCAAATTCTTTATCGTTTTTTACGGACATATTTCGCTCCCTCGTTTTACTTCAGGTTTTTAATTTTTAAATCCTGCCGGCATACGCGGCACTGCTCGGCCGCAATGATTCCTGCCATTTGATCTACGGCTTCTCCCAAATCGTCGTTAAGCAAGGCGTAATCGTAATGGTCCAGCTCCAGCATTTCTTTTTTGGCCGTTTCCAGGCGGATTTCGATATCCTGCGTATTGTCGTTGCGGCCCAAAATGCGCTTTTTAAGTTCCTTTAAGCTGGGCGGCACGATAAAAACGGTGGCCGCCTGCGGGTATTGGGCTTTTACGGTGCGCGCGCCTTGCACGTCAATCACCAAAATAGGGCAAATGCCTTTTTTCATTAGTCCATCTACGGATTTTTTAGGAATGCCGTAGTAGTGCGTATGCACTTGGGCCCATTCCAGCATTTGGCCTTTTTTGATGGCCTGTTCAAACTGTTTAATACTCCAAAACAAATAATCCACGCCGTCCTTCTCGCCGGTGCGGGGGGCGCGGGTGGTGGCGGTAATCACGCGCGAAACGGTGTGATTGCGCTTTAGCACAGCGTCCACAATAGTCGTCTTGCCGGCGCCGGACGGAGAAGATACGATGATGGGAAAAGGTTTCATTGTTATATTTTAGTAAATAATCCCGGCGGCGTAAAGGGGATTTGCCCTCCGAAAACGGGCAAAAAGAACCGCCTGCCGGGTTGGGCAGGCGGCAAGGAGAAAAATCCTTACGCAGCTAAAAACGGGGTTTGGCCCCCTTGGGTGGATACGGCGATAAATTCCATACTCATAATCAAAAATTTGTCTGCGGATAGTTGCATATAGTTTTCCTCCTGTATAGTTACAGTATGCCTGTTTAACAGGGGAAAAACCAGGGTCCTTGGGCCCAGATGCAAGCAGAAAAAGGTCCTAGGCCAAAAGGAACCGTTCGGCCTAGCTGCCGCGCAGTTTTAGGTAAGCGGCTATTTTATAATGTTTGTATTTTTCGGCCAGGGCGGCAGGCGTCATACCGGCGGCATCTTTTAAGCGCAGGTCCGCCCCGTGTTCCACCAGGGTTTTAATTACCTTTACCCCGCTTTGGCAGGCCGCGGCCGCGTGCAGAGGGGTTCCGCCAAAATTGTCCCGCGCGTCTATGCGGGCGCCGCGTTTTAATAAATGGCGGCACATTCCGTCCAGCCCGCATTCGGCGGCGATATGCAGCGGGGTTTGGCCGTCGTCTGTTTCCATATCCAGCCGGTAAGATTGTTTTAACAGCTTATCTACGGCGTGAAAATCATTTTGAAATACAGCTTGGTGCAGGGGAAAGCGATTTAGTTCCGTGCTTAAAAATTCGACAATAGGGGGGATTACTTCTATAAAAAGATGTTTCTTGCGGCTGCGTTGTACAGCTAAAACAAATATCCATCCAGCTGCTAATAATAAAACAAAAACGAGCAAATTCATAAAAATCCTCAGCACAAAACAGTTTAGCGAAATACAAAAGAGTGCTTCGGTCTATATAATGACAAGGGGCCGAGGAAACCCCAGCCCCTTTTTTGACAGATTAATACCCAGTTACGACTGTGCAGACTTCGGAGTAGACGGCATAGCTCTTGATGTCTTTGTCGATAGAAGCCACTTTGGTGATTTTGCCATTCTTTTTGGCCGCTTCCACAGACATATCACCCGAGATATACAGCCCCAAGATATTCGTTGCACAGGCGCGGCCCGTTTTGGTGCCGGCGGCTTCGGTGGCGTTCATCGGCTGTTGGGTAAAAGCGAACAACGCCGTGCCCACTTCCGTGCTGGGGGTAGCGCACGCGGCTAACATACCCGCGGCAAAAACCATCAATAACACCTTTTTCATGGAACAGTCTCCTTCGTAGCCCCTTTGCGGGGGCCTAAGATATGATGATTGATAAAACAATCATCTGAAAAAGTATAGCAAAAACAAAAATAAAAATACTATTAAATTTTTATCCGCCGGACGCAGCTGCGGGTTAGCGCAATTCTTTGTTGCAGGATTGCAGCCATTCCAATGTTTCCTGCCGCCCCAAACGGGCTGCATAATCCAGCGGGGTTTGGCCGTTTGCATCGCGGGCCTGGCAATCGGCTCCGTAATCAATCAGCCGCGCGCAAAACTTCTTGCGCCCCAGCGCGGCGGCAATATGCAAGGGGGTAATCCCGTTGTGCACCGGCGCATTGACCACTTGGATGCGGGCTTCTTCCGGCAAGAAGCGCAGCCCGTCCAGCAGGTCTTCGCGTTGTTCCACTACGGCCTTAGCCAACGGAGCTTTATAAATACGGTCCAATAACTCGGGCGGGAAAAGTTTTTCTGCTTGCCGGCGGGTTATCCTATTGTTAAAATAAAGTCCAATCCGAAATAAAGCCCCTACTACAGCACAAATAAAAACGATTAAGCCGATTTTAAAATAACCGGCGGATATAGCAGAAGAGCGGTGGGCGTTTATCCAGTTGACCGCCGAGCCAAACCCTAAGATACTCCCCACAAACACAGCCCCGGCCAGCAGCCCCCAAAAGAGAAGCAACATTTTATCTTTCATATGTTTATAAAAAATGCTTCCCCTGTCAGCAGGGGAAGCATTTTGTAATCCTTATATTTATTTGCGTTTTTTGGCCAACACGTCCTTGGCGGCGGCTTGCGCAGCGGCCAAGCGGGCTATCGGCACGCGGAACGCCGAGCAGGACACGTAGGTGAACCCTTCGCGGTGGCAGAATTCCACACTTTCCGGGTCGCCGCCGTGTTCGCCGCAGATGCCGACTTTCAAGTTCGGTTTGGCTTCGCGGCCTTCGCAAACGGCGTGCTCAATAAGCATTCCTACGCCGCGCTGATCCAGCGTTTGGAACGGATCGGCTTCCAAAATACCCTGCTTTAAGTATTCGGGCAGGAAGGAACCGATATCGTCGCGCGAGAAGCCGAAGGTCATCTGCGTGAGGTCGTTGGTGCCGAAAGAGAAGAAATCCGCTTCGCCGGCCACTTCATAAGCGAGCACGGCCGCGCGGGGGATTTCAATCATCGTGCCCACGGAGAAGTTGAGCTTTTTGACTTTCGTTTTGGCCACCACTTCGTCATACGCGGCGCGGATGAGTTTCTTCTGGCTGATGATTTCGTTGACGTCGCAGGTCAGCGGGATCATCACTTCGGGCTGGGCTTTGACGCCTTCTTTAATCAGTTCGGCCGCGGACTCAAAAATCGCGCGGGACTGCATCGTGGTGATTTCCGGATAGGTCACGCCCAAGCGGATACCGCGGTGCCCCATCATCGGGTTGACTTCGTGCAGGCCGGCGGCGCGTTCTTTGAACACGTCCATCGTAATGCCCAGCGCTTTGGCCAGTTCGGCCTGTTTTTCGGGCAAGGTGGGCACAAATTCGTGCAGCGGCGGGTCCATCAAGCGCACGGTCACGCCGTAGCCGGCCATGGCCTTCATCGTGGCTTTGATTTCTTTCTTCATATACGGGAAGAGTTCTTCCACCGCGGCTTTGCGTTCTGCTTCGCTGCCGGAAAGAATCATCTTGCGCAGGATGAAAAGCGGCTTGTCGGAATTTTTGCCGTAGAACATATGTTCAATGCGGAACAGCCCAATGCCTTCGGCGCCGAATTTGCGGGCTTTGACGGCATCGTCTTCCGTATCGGCGTTGGCGCGGACTTTAAGCACGCGCACTTTGTCGCACAAGGCAAGGAAAGCCGCCAGGTTTTTATTGCCTTCGCCGGCTTCCAGCATTTTCAGCGCGCCTTGGTAGACGTAGCCTTTCGTGCCGTTCAAGGTCAGTTCGTCGCCTTCTTTAAAGGTTTTGCCGCCCATTTTGACGGTTTTGGCGTTCAAATTGATTTCCAATTCGCCGCAGCCTACGATGCAGCATTTGCCCCAGCCGCGCGCCACCAGGGCCGCGTGCGAGGTCATACCGCCGCGCTGGGTTAAAATACCGGCCGCCGCGCGCATCCCTTCGATATCTTCGGGGTTGGTTTCTTCGCGCACTAAAATGGCGTTTTTGCCCGCTTCCTGCAGTTTAATGGCGTCTTGCGAGTTGAACACAATCGCACCCGCCGCACCGCCGGGGCCCGCAGGCAAGCCTTTGGCAATCGGCGTGACGCCGGCTTCGGCTTTGGGGTCAATGGCGGGCAGCAACAGTTCGCCCAGCTGCGCAGGCGTTACGCGCAGGACGGCTTCTTCTTTGGAAATCAGTCTTTCTTTTACCATATCCAACGCCATCTGCACGGCTGCGGTGCCGTTTCTCTTGCCGACGCGGCACTGGAGCATCCACAGCTTTTGGTCTTCAATGGTAAATTCGATATCCAGCATATCGTGGAAGTGTTTTTCCAGTTTTTTCTGGATGGCGTCCAATTCCTTATATACCTTGGGCATTACTTTTTCCAAGGTGGGCAAGTGTTTGGAATGGGCGTTGGTGGACCACTTGTTCATCGGGGACGGCGTGCGGATACCGGCCACGACGTCTTCGCCCTGGGCGTTGATTAAGTATTCGCCGTAGAAGTGGCTGTCGCCGTTGCCCGGGTTGCGCGTGAAGGCCACGCCGGTGGCGCTGGTGTCGCCCATATTGCCGAAAACCATCGTCTGCACGTTGACGGCGGTGCCCCAATCGTGCGGGATGTTTTCAATGTTGCGGTAGGCGATGGCGCGTTTGCCGTTCCAGGAGGCAAACACCGCGCCGATAGCGCCCCAAAGCTGTTCCATCGGGTCGTCCGGGAAGTCTTTTTTGAGCACTTTTTTGACGGTGGCTTTGAACGCGCTGCACAGCTTTTTGAGCTCTTCCGCCGGGATGTGCGTATCGTCCGACACGCCCAATTTGTGTTTTACTTCTTCCATCATTCCGTCTAAAATTTTGCGGATGCCTTCGCCGTCTTTGGGTTCAATGCCGGCGGCTTTTTCCATTACCACGTCGGAATACATCATAATCAGGCGGCGGTACGCATCGTACACAAAGCGCGGGTCGCCGGTTTTGGCAATCATACCCGGGATGGTTTTTTCGGTCAAGCCGATGTTTAAAATGGTTTCCATCATACCCGGCATAGAAGCGCGCGCGCCCGAGCGGACGGATACCAAAAGCGGGTTCTTTTCGGAACCGAATTGCTTTTTGGTTTCGCGTTCAATTTTTTTGAGATTGGTTTCTACGTCGGCTTTCAAGGTTTTGGGATACGTGCGTTTGTTATTCCAATAATAGGTGCAAACTTCGGTAGTGATGGTAAATCCGGGGGGGACGGGGAGTTTTAATTGGCCGGACATTTCCGCCAGGTTGGCGCCTTTTCCGCCCAACAACTCTTTCATTTTGCCGTTTCCTTCGGCTTTACCCGCTCCAAACGAGTATACATATTTTACTGCTTTTTTTACGGCCTTTTTCGCGGCGGGTTTCGCCGCTTTTTTAACGGTTTTTTTTACCATATACGGTCGTTCTCCAATAAAAAAATAACAGCGTAACGGACGGAAAGTCCGTTTGGTCCTCTATATTGTAATACATTTCCAAACGAAATGAAAATTTTTTCTTAAAAAGAAAGGATTTTAAAGCCGCGGACTATTTTATCCCTTTTAAATAGTCGCCGTGGAAGCCGTACCCGTCCGACACCGTCCGCCCGATGGCGGCAAGCGGTTCCTTCCACGCGGCCGCGGCCGCGGCGCCCGGGTGCGATTTGCCGGGATAGAGTTCATAGTTGCGGCAGAAAGTTTCGGCCGTTACGTTGGGCATTATCACATTGGCCCCGCACTCAAGCGCCAGCAGGCGCCCCCGCGGGTGGAGTGTTTCCATTGCCGTTGTAGCCGGGATGTTGATATCCGGCAGCATGAGGCGCATTACCGCCATCATTTTAAGGGATAATTCCAAGTGCCCTTGGGCGCTTTCCGCCGCCAGCGGCGTATCGGGGTGGGGGATAAACGGCCCAATGCCCGCCATATCCACCGGCAGCGATTTAAAAAACAACAAATCTTCGGCCAGGCTTTCCACGGTTTGCCCGGGCAGCCCCACCAACGAGCCGGAACCTACTTCGTAGCCGAGTTCTTTTAAATCTTCCAAACAGCGCACGCGGTTATCCCAGCTCATTTGCGGGTCCAGTTTTTCGTAGAGGGCTTTGTCCGTGGTTTCAATACGCAAAAGGTAACGGTCCGCCCCGGCCTGGCGATAGGCAGCGTATTCTTCGCGCGTTTTTTCGCCCAGGCTAAGCGTCACGGCCGCGCCCAGTCGTTTAATGCGGCCGATGATATCCGCCATTTTGTCTGCATCGAACCACAGGTCTTCGCCCGACTGCAAAACCACCGTTTTGTACCCATATTGCACGGCTTGCGCCGCCGTTTGGACGATTTCGTCCGGCGTCATCCGGTAACGGCTCGCTTTGGCATTGGAGCGGCGGATGCCGCAGTACATACAATCGTTTTTGCAATAGTTGGAAAATTCTATCAGCCCGCGCAGGTATACCGCGTCGCCCACGCATTTTTGCCGCACGGCGTCAGCCGTTTGAAAAAGCGCAGCCGGGTCCGCCGCCGAAAGCAGGGCAACGATTTCGCCGCGGGTATGGGGAGGATTTTTTAGCAAGGGTGTGAGGCTTGTCATATTATAGAAGTATATCAAATTGGGGGATAGGCCCAAAGGCCCAAAAACGCCTGGGACCGAGGGAAAAATAAATTTAGGCCGTTTTGTGTTTTATAAATGGGCCCAAATTTTCCCTGGCGCTAGGCCCAAGGACCCTGTTATTTTACCGTCTAAAAGACTATCTTATTAATATCAAGCAGGACATTTTAAACAAGGAGGCGCTGTATGCAAGCCGTAACCAAAGAAACCTTGATGACCCAGCTGATTAAAAAACAGCGCCTGGACCGTGAGTTCGCCTGGATCAGCCGGGAATTTAAAGACTTCCACACGCTGTCGGATGTGGAAATCTACAATGCAGAATCATACGCCGCCCTGCACTTGGGGTATCACTTTTAACAGTGTGTTTCTAAAACCTCCTACAAGAACACCCTGCGCCCGCCCGCTACCATCGGGCGGGCGTTCTTTTTCCCAAGCAGGGCGCAGCGCCGTTTCCTCAACGGCCTCCAATTTGCTATACTATGTAAAAGAAAATCGGATAAAGAACGGCGCTATGTTCTTTATCCTTTTTATTTGGTATAATAAATTGTACTTTACGAAGTATAAAAATTAACAATAGGAGAAGATTGGCCTCCGGCTCGGTATCCCTTGGGATAAGGAATGCTTGGTCGGCAGATTACAATCTAAGTGTACAATACAATGGTACTTTCGATGCAAGACAGAAAAGACATCATCAGCAAATTCCAGGCAAGCGCTAACGACACCGGCTCCGCCGCTGTGCAAATTGCGCTCATCACGGAACGCATTCAGTATATTTCCAACCACCTCAAAGCCAACCCGAAAGATTTTGCGGGCGAAAGAGGCTTGAACAAACTGGTCGGCCAGAGAAGACGCTTGCTCGCCTACCTGAAAAGAACCGACTTCGAAAAATATCAAAAAGTCACCCGAGAACTCAAATTAAGGAAATAACCTCTAATGCAGAATTTCAACCATAAATTTGACATCCACAACGTGGAAGTGACCGTTGGCAGCCAGACGATTAAGCTGGAAACCGGCCTAATCGCCAAACAGTCCGACGGCGCCGTAGTCGCCACGATGGGGGAAACGATGGTGCTGGCCACCGCCGTTTCCACCAAGGAGCAAAAACCCGGTATTTCCGATTTTACTCCGCTTACCGTCAATTATAAAGAAAGAACCTACGCCGCGGGCAAAATCCCCGGCGGTTTTTTCAAACGTGAAGGCCGCGCCAGCAAAAAAGAAACGCTGTCCTCCCGCATTATTGACCGCACCATCCGCCCGATTTTCCCGGAAGGTTTCGCCTGCGAAACCAACGTAACGGCGATGGTTATCTCCAGCGATGACAAACACGACGCCGACGTATTGTCCGTACTGGCTTCGTCCGCCGCGCTGGTTATTTCTTCCATTCCGTTCAACGAACCCGTTGCCGCCGTACGCATCGGCCGCAAAGACGGGCAGTACATCGTCAACCCCACCAAAGAAGAACAAGAATCCTGCGATATGGACCTCGTTATTGCCGGTTCCGCGCAGGGGCTTTTGATGGTGGAAGGCGGCGCCAAAGAAGTGGAAGAAGAAGCCATCATTAAAGCGATGGAAGTGGCCAAGCCGGAAATTGACAAAATGTGCGCCGTGCAGCTGAAACTGCGCGAAATGGCCGGCAAGCCGAAATTTGAATACGTCGTGGAAAAACTGCCGCAGGAAGTGGCGGACCTCGCCAACGGCAAATTCCGCGAAGAAGCCAAAAAAATCCTGCACGCGTTTTCCGATAAACAAACCCGCGATACGCAGGTTGCCCAGCTGAAAGCCTCCTTCACCGAAGAACTGACCGCTAACTATGGCGACAATGCCGCCACCTATGCGGGCATTGCGCTGGAAAACATTATGTACGAAGAATCCCGCAACCTGGTACTGCACGAAGGCGTACGCGTGGACGGCCGCAAACCCGACGAAATTAGACCGTTAAGCTCTATGGTCGGCTTGTTGCCCCGCGCCCACGGTTCCGCCTTGTTTACCCGCGGGCAGACGCAGTCCTTGGCGGTGGCCACTTTGGGCACCCCGGACGACCAGCAAATGGTGGAAGGGTTGGACGACACCACCTACGAACGCTTTATGCTGCACTACAACTTCCCGGGTTTTGCTACCGGTGAATGCAAACCGGACCGCTCTCCGGGCCGCCGCGAAATCGGCCACGGGGAATTGGCTCGCCGCGCGTTAATGCCGCTCGTACCCAGCGAAGAAGAATTCCCGTACACGATCCGCGTCGTATCCGACATTACGGAATCGAACGGTTCTTCCTCCATGGCCAGCGTGTGCGGCGGCTCTTTGGCCCTGTTTGATGCGGGCGTGCCGATGAAATCAGCCTGCTCCGGTATTGCGATGGGCGCCATCTCCGGCGAAGGCAAATTTGTAGTGCTTTCCGATATTATGGGCCTGGAAGACCACCTGGGCGATATGGACTTTAAACTGACCGGTTCCCGCAAGGGTATCACGGCGTTCCAGATGGACGTAAAACTCAAAACGGGTATCCCGCTGGATGTTTTGCGCCAAGCCATCTCCCAAGCCACTAAAGGCCGTATGTTCATTATGGATCATATGGAAAAGACAATCGCCGAACCGAAGAAAAACATTTCTCGCTTCGCTCCGATTATCTATAAAATGAGAATCCCGGTGGACAAAATCGGCGCCTTAATCGGCCCCGGCGGCAAGAACATCAAACGCATTACCGAATCGACCGAAGCCAAGATCGACATTGCTGAAGACGGAACGGTGACCATCGCCGCCGCCAACAGCGACCGCTTGGACCAGGCCAAAGCCGAAATTGAAATGATGACTGCTGAACCCGAAGTAAACAAAATTTACAAAGGTAAAGTGGTTTCCATTCAGCCCTTCGGCGCGTTTGTGGAAATCTTGCCCGGCAAGGACGGACTGTTGCACATTTCCGAAATTGAAAAACACCGCATCAACAAAGTCGAAGATGTTTTGAAACTCGGCGACATTGTGGAAGTAAAATGCGTGGAAATTGACAATAACGGAAAAGTAAGACTTTCCAGAAAAGCCTTGCTCAAATAGTTTCCTGGCTGTACCACTCCCCGGGGATATCAAACGCCCCGGGGAGTTTTGTTTTTAATGGGGGAATTATGGTATTTGACGTAAACAACTGGATGAATGAACTCGTCCGCCGCCTGCAGGCGGCTTTTGGCGCGCGTTTGGCGGCTGTGGGACTGCAAGGCAGTTTTAAAAGGGGGGATTTTCATTCCCAAAGCGATATAGACGCCGTGGTGATTTTAGATACGATTTCTCCGGCTGATATTTGCACATATAAAAATCTCCTGGCGCAAATGCCTGCTTCGGCGCATCCGGTGTGTGGATTTTTCGGCGGAAAGGACGATTTAAAAAACTGGTCCCGCGCGGAGCTTTTCCAATTTGGGCAGGATACCCGGCTCTACTACGGCACGTTGGAGGGGATCCTTCCGCCGCCCACCCGGCAGGACGCCCTCCTGGCCGCCCAAACAGGTGCGGGAGCGGTGTATCACGCGCTGGTGCACACGTGGGTGCACGGCGCCTTGACGAGCGATTTTCTCGCTGCGTTGCGCAAGAATTTGTTTTTTGCGCTGCAAGCCGCCCACTATGCCCGCACCGGGCAATACCTAGCCAGCAAATCCGCCTTGATACAAGCCCTGCCGGACCCGGCCGAAAAAGCCGCCCTGCACGCACAACCCGATGCGGAAACGGCGGCGGGGACTATGTTACAGGTCTGCCAGTACCTACTCAAAATGCGTCTAAAGTCCTAGTTAAAAATGGGCCTTTTGACCCTTGTTTTCCGCCTACTGAACCGCTATCCTATACACATAGGAGGAATAATATGAAACTGATTAAATTAGCTTTACTTATCTGCCTGGTTGCGCCGGTGTGCGCACAGGCACAAGCCACGAAAACCATCCCGCTGAATGAAAATTGGGCAATTGATACAAAAATCCCTGTAACTTTTGACGACTCTTTTTTCAATGACCAATTTACCAAGGCTATGACTGCCGTCCGCGCCACGCAGGCAGCCCTTGATGCGGAGTTGGAATTTCTTCCAAATGAATCCGCCCAAGAAGCTGCGCAAGTGGACGAAACCCGCTACACGCGCGATATCGTCAGCCGCGAAACTATTTTAAAGTCCGAAGGCTATCAAGTAACGCCGTCGCGCGATTGGTACGTCAAAAAACACGCGCCGAGTGCTTGCACGTTCTATAAAGGCTGGGCCAAAGGCGAAGATATGTCCTTTGTAAAACAAGGCAAAGAACGCCGCGCCTGCGAAAGCCATATGTCCGCCAAATATCAGCGCCACACCTGCGCCATCTGCGGCCAGCCGATTAACGCCGCCTGCGGGGCGACCGCTACGTGGCAGGACGGGCAAGGCTCCCACTACGCCCACGCCGACTGCTTCGACGCCCACCGCCACCAGACCGCCAAAGAAGCGCTGATGAAAAACTTGGATATTTCCGACGAACTTTGCACTTCTTTTGCCCGGCAGGCCCAACAACGCGCCGCCGCCCAAAAGCAGCTGGCCGACCAAATGAAAGCGGCCCATGAACAGCTCCGCGCCAAACAAGCGCAGGAACCGGCGCTGACCGTGCACCCCGTTACGCGCTCGCTTAAAGAAATCGACCGCGACATCCAGCGCTTTGTCAAACGCCACTCTTACTCCTTGCAGCAGGCGGCCCAAGCCAAACGCGAAGGACGCACGATGAGCAAAAAACAATTCAAACTGCTCCAGGAATTTGACGCCTTGTACAACGAACAGCAGCGCGCCATTTCCGCGCAACAGCAACGCGCCGCCGCCAACGAACCAGAGCACACGCTTGACATCGAACAAGCCAGTTAACTTTCAACCCCGCTTCGGCGGGGTTTTTTACGCCTTTTAAAAAGCCAACCTGCCGGTTGGCTTTTTGACATGGGTATGGGAAATTTCCATTAAATACGTCCGGGGCTGCCCCTTGCATAGCGGGGAAAGTACGGAGAAATACGCGAGTTTGGTATAATTTACATATGGTTTGCTTTTCTTCTTTTGCGCGCAGGCTCTTCCCGGGCGCGGTGGTTATTTTGTGTCTGCTGGCGGCCGGGTGCAACTATCACGGGCGGCTCAAGCGCGGTATTTATAAAACGCCCGACTTCGACGATAAAATCGAAGCACGTGTGATGGTGGTGGCCGATAAATACCTCCAGCATTCGTTCACGTTTAAAGACCGCAATTTGACGCCTATTAATTCCTACGTCATCCGCGTAGACGACGGCGCCGCCGTAGCGGCGGCCGACGCGCTGGGAACGCTGTTTAGCGAAGTGGACGTCGACCTCTACAAATACCGTCATAACTACGATTATATCGCCGAGCTGGACTACCTGGTAGACGAAGAAACCGACTCTTTCTACCGCCCGGAAGTGGAAGACGGCTTTTTGTGGCTGCGCAAATACATTGTGCCCAAGTTTCACACGTATGTCATTTTAACCCTGCGCGACCCGCACACCCGCCAGCCGGTTATTCAACTGCACAATGACGAGCTGAGCTATTTATCTTTTAACAATACCGCTATTGGCCTGTATTGGGCCAACAAGGTGACGTTTTCGCTCTTGTTCCCGGTGCTTGCGCCGGCGTACACCTCGGCCGCGGGCGGCAGCATACGCAAAACGCTGGAAGAAGACCTGCGCTCCTGCCTGCGCAACATAATGAAAGATTTGGAAGAAAACCGCGTTCTCTTTACGCCCGGCCAATCCGCCGGCCACCCCCGCAACGACGGCCGCTACCGCAAATTATTGGAAAAAACACTCTATGTGGAAACACCCTCCGGCCACGGAAGCGGCTTTTTTATCAGCCCGGACGGATACTTTATCACCAATGCCCACGTCGTAGGAAACTACCGCGACGTGCGCTACTACCTGTACGAAGATTTGCCCATCGACCCTCAGCGCGCCGAACCGCCTTTCCGCTATGCGCGGGTGGTGAAAGTAAACCACGCGCGGGATTTGGCGCTGGTCAAAGCGGAGGGGAAATTCCCGTATTTTAAACTAGACAGCGACCGCTCCCACTACAAAACGGGGGCCACCGTTTGGGCTTTGGGTAACCCCAAAACCGAACAGTTTACCGTAACGGAAGGCATCATCAGCGCGCTGAAAAATAAAAACGGTTTAGACGTCATCCAAACCGACGCCGCCATCAGCCAAGGCAACAGCGGCGGCCCGCTGGTGCTGCGCGAAACGGGCGAAGTGATTGGCGTAAACCAATCCGGCATCAAGCCGGAGCTGGCCGAAAATATCTCCTTTTCCATCACCGCGTTTGAAGTAAAACGCACCCTGGGGATAGACCAGCCCATAGACGAAGAAAAACTCCGCCGCGAGGAAATTTTATCCCTCCCGCAAACACGCCGTTCGCCGGAGGATATGTATCAAAACGAAAAAATTATGTAAAATACATAAAAGCAGTTTTGGTATTAATCTGAAACAGAGGTTATTTCTTTTATGAAAAAAACAGCAACCAAAAAAGCGGCTCCGGCCCAAAAAGCCAAAGCAGTAAATAAGCCCGCCGTGAAGGAATCCCCGATTTTAAAGGAAGTCAAGCAACTTTACGGTTTTATGCAGGATAACAACCTGGACACCATTGAATACGACCAGAAAGGCTTGTACCTGCGTTTGGTAAAGGCCAAACCCGCTATGGTGCCGGTGCCCGTTAATGTGGGCGCGGTGGCGGGCCAAACGGCCGCGGCCGGTGCGCCGGTGCAGGAACAATATAAAGAAGTAATCAAATCGTCCTTGATGGGCATTTTCTTCCGCGGGTCCACTCCTTCCGCCCCGCCGTTTGTGAAAGAAGGCGCCCGCGTGGAAAAAGGCGATGTTATCTGCTTGATTGAAGCGATGAAAGTATTTAACGAAATGCGCGCGGATTTCCCGTGCATTATCAAAAAAGTGTTGGTGGAAAACGGCAAGCCGGTTAAACAAGGCGACGCGCTGTTTGCGATTGAACGGGTATAACTATGACGCCTTTACAAGAAAATATCCAAACCGCCACCACCCGCATCGCCGAATACTTGGCGGAACACCAAACCGCCACTTCCTGGAAGCTTAAAATTATGTTTCGGCTGTCCAGTTCCGTACTCTATTTGGCATTAGGGGCCTTGTTAAGCCAAGGGAAAATATCCCTGGTGGCGGACGGTATCAACTACCACGTAACCTGGGGGCAGCAGCCTGCTTCGGTTCCGCCAGCGGCGCCCATTCAAGAAAATATGTAACCTAACACCCCGCTTCGGCGGGGTTTTTTATGCCCTGTATTTAACGGCGGCAGCCTGGAAATTTTCGGCAATCAGCGATTGGAAGAATTGGCCCCGTATGGCGGCCGCCGCCGGTTGGAAAAGGCAAGGGGCCGTTTCCCCGCAAAAACTTGTTTTAAAGGGCATTTTTTGTACACGTTTTCCAGCCGGGGTTCGGCGCGCGCCCCGCCAAGAGGCGGCAATCGTTTTTTGGGACGGGGGAAATTTCCCCATACTTCGTAAAAAAATGTAAAATAAAGAATATGCCCAAGTATTATTACGCCGCTAAAAAATCCAAAAAGAAAACTAAAAAAACATCCTCCCTCGCTTGGATGCGCACCGCCTTGTACATTTTGGCCGGGGCCGTCTGCTTGTGGCTGTTTTGCATTCTTTGGTTCAACATTTCCAAAGGCCCGGCGGGGGAAGCCGCGGCCACGTATCTTTCCCAACTATTGGGGCAGAGCGCGGGGCTGATTCCGCTGTTTTTGGCTTATTGGCTCATTCAAACCGTACGCAACAAAAGCCATTCCTTTTTATTCTTTTTATTGGGCTCGGCCCTCAGTCTGGCGGCGTTTTCCAGCTTGCTGACGCTTTTAAAACTTATTTTTACCGATTCGCTCATCAGCGGCGGACGGGTAGGCCAAACCCTGTTTTACGCGCTAAAAGGCGTAAGCGGCACGGTAGGGGCGACGGTATTTTCGCTGGCGCTGGCGCTGGTGGGGATACATATGCTGTTTGCGATACCGTGGTCGGTTATTTTGCAAAAGACGGTGGAATTTATCCGCAACGATTTTGACGGCTGGATCGACGCCCGCGCCGAACTGAAACAACGCGTGCAAGAAGGACGCAGCGAACTGAAAGAAAAATCCGCCAAAGAAGCACCCCGCCCCGTAGCGGAGGAAATCCACGAAGCGCCGGAAATCCACCGCGCCAAGCCGGAAATCCGCCGGCCGGTAGCGGAGCAAATCACCTTGCCCCGCCGGGAAGAATTATCCTCCCAGCACCCGGCGGCCGATAACCCCGCCGAAGAAACCGGCGAAGTAAAGAAATTTGACCCTAAAACTTTTGTGTTGCCGTCGCTGGACTTGCTTAACGACCCGGTGGGGGACGGCATCGTCGGCCCGACGGACGACGAAATCGCCCAGGCCACCCGCCGCCTGGAAGCCACTTTAAAAAGTTTTGATATCCGCGCCAGCGTGACCGGCGTATCGCCGGGGCCGGTGGTCACCCGCTACGAAATCAAGCCCGACCCGGGCGTGACGATTGCCTCCATCACGGCCCGCACGCAGGACATCCAGGCCAGTATGGAAGCGCGCGCCATCCGCGTGCAGGCGCCTATTCCGGGCAAAAACGCCGTTGGGTTCGAAATCCCCAACGAACGCCCCGTGATGGTAACGATGAAGGAAATTCTCCAGTCGCCGGTGTATGCCTCGTCCAAAGCCGTCCTGCCGATTGCCTTGGGCCGCTATGCCGACGGAAACCCGGCCGGCTCCGTGGCGGAAAAATGGCCGCATATTTTGATTGCCGGCGCCACCAACAGCGGTAAATCCATTTGTCTGCATACGATTATTATGTCCTTGCTGTACAAACACCGCCCGGACGAAGTGAAATTTTTGATGATTGACCCCAAACGCGTCGAATTAACCCTCTACGAAGGCATCCCGTACCTCTACGACCCCAAAACCTCGTGCGACGATGTAGACGTCGTCACCGACGCCAACGGGGCGGCCAAATCGCTGCAAATGCTGGTGAAAGTGATGGAAAAACGCCTGCAAATTATGCAGTTGGCAAAGGTCAAAAACATCGAAGGCTACAACCAGTGGGCCAAACAAAATAACGAAGAAAAGATGTTCTATATCTTCGTCATCATCGACGAAATGGCCGACTTAATGCTGCAAACCAAAGCCTCTATCGAAGATTCCATCCAACGCTTGGCGCAAATGGGCCGCGCGCTGGGCATTCACCTCATTTTATGCACCCAGCGGCCGTCGGTAAAGGTGGTCACGGGCGTAATTAAGGCAAACTTGCCTTCCCGCATTGCCTTGCAGGTGGCGTCGTCTATCGACTCAAAAGTTATTTTGGACGCTACCGGCGCCGAAGATTTGCTCGGAAAAGGCGATATGCTCTACCAAAGCACTTCGGATAAAACGCCGCTTCGCATCCAGGGGGCGTATGTGTCGGAAAAAGAAATCAAAGCCGTGGCCGATTTCCTGCGCGCCCAAGGCGGGCCGGACTACCCGGTGCAAATTGTGGCGGAACACAACCCCAACCAACGCCCGCAGGACGGACTGGGCACCAGCCCCGAAGAATTAACCCAGGCGTTAAATTTAATTAAGGAACGCCGCCGCGTGTCGCAGGATTTGCTAAAAGCGCATTTCGGGTCCAGCGCCCGCGCGACCAATATGTTAAGCGTGCTGGAAATGAAAGGATATATTTCCAAGCCGGAAGGCTCCAACCGCTGGGAAATCCATTACGAAATGATTGACCAAGCCTTGGAAGAATTAAATTCCCTGCCGTACGACAAAAACTACCAGGAAGAAACCTATGAAACCGTGTATAAGTAACCTATTCCCCGCCGTATGCGCCGCGCTGCTGTTGGCCGCGTGTTCGGATTCCAACCCCACTCCGCCGCAAACCGCGCCGGCGGCTCCGGCCCCCCAAGCTAAGGCCGCGCAAGCCCCGCAGCCCAAACCGTCCGCCGCGGAACAACCCACCGCCGCGCCGGTAAAACCGGCTCCCGCTGCCGCCACGCAACCCCAACCGCCGGCCGCGCCGCGCTTATCCGCCGCCGAACTGGCCGAACGGCTTAAACAATGGGACAAAAATTTAAACACGTTGGAAACGGATTTCGAACAGACGACTTCTTACGACGGGGTGGAAATCAGCCGTTCGCAGGGCAAACTCTTTTACGACAAGCCCCAAAACCGCTTGCGCTTAGATACCCTCAACCCCCGGGGCGAAATGGAACAATCCGCCGTTACGGATAAAAAAGACATCGTTATTTTAGACGAAAACAACCAACACGTTACCACCTTGTCTTGGGCGGATTGGCAGCAGGGCCAGCCCAACCAGGCCTTGTTTGATTTTGGCAACTACACGGCACTGGTGGAACGGCATAACGCTTCGGTACAAAGCCAGAACGCTCAAACCGCCGTTCTGGTGCTCACCCCCAAAGAAGGGGAGGAATATACCCTCTATTTAACCCTTTCCAAAAAAGATTACTTCCCACAAACCATCACCATCCACTCGGATTTGATGGTCACACGGGCGAACTTAAAAAACACCCACAAAAATACGCCGCTTCCGGCGGATGTGTTCGGAGGATTTCATAAATGATGACTTTAGCCAATAAAATCACCCTTACGCGCGCTGCGCTGTCTATTGTGATGTTTTTGTTTATTTTAATGCCTTTCGGCTGGGCGCGCTTTACTGCTACGCTGATTTTTATCGTAGCCGCCAGCACCGACTGGGTGGACGGCAAAATCGCCCGCGAAACCAACACCATCACCCCGTTTGGCGCGATTGTGGACCCGTTTGTAGACAAAATTTTGGTTGCCGCGGCCTTCTTTGCGTTTGTAGGCATTAAGGAACTGGATATCCCGATTTGGGCGGTGTTTTTTATCCTGCTGCGCGAATTGATGATTTCCACCCTGCGCGTGATTGCCGCACTGGAAGGCAAAGTGATGGCGGCCGAACGGTGGGGCAAATTCAAAACCGTTATTCAAATGACGGCGGTGGGAACTATTTTCTTTGTGCTGGACGTCTATCACCTGTCCCACATTTTGACGGGCGGAGCCAAAACCACGGCCATCATTTTGTTTATCACGTTGCAAAAAGTGCCCTATGCCATCACGGCTATTGCGGCAATAATTACGTGGATCAGCGCGATTTCGTACTTAAAAAACAACTGGGACTTGCTTAAAAAATCCTGGAGCTTGCCCGTATGCAAATAATTATCCGCGCGTTGGCTACGGGGTTGTTTGTCAGCTATCTGCCGCCTTTGGTATTTAAATATAAAAAAAATACCGGCGCCGGATTTTTGGGCACCCTGTGGGGGGTGCTTTTAGTATTGGCCTTCCCGTCCGACCCAATGCTCTATTTGATTGCTATGCTGGCATTTTGGGCATTTGCGGTAATCATCTGTAAAAAAGTACAATTTAAAGGACAGACCGGGCACGATAACCCCAAAATCATTATTGATGAAATGGCCGGTTATATTGCGGCAATGGCATTCTTGCCCCGTACGTGGCCTTACCTGCTGGCGGCGTTTGTGCTGTTTCGGACGTTTGACACCCTCAAGCCGTGGCTGGTAAAAACATTCGACCGGATGGAAAACCCCTTCGGCATTGTGTTTGACGACGTAGCCGGCGGGCTGATGGCCAATATCTTAATACAGCTTTTTATTATATTTTTTGTGAAGGGGTAACCCAAGGAGATAATGAATTATGGACTTTTCCAATATGACCAATGTGCGCGAGTTATTAGCCGCCGGCGGACCGGTGCTGATTCTCTTGCTGTTATTATCAGTTTATTCCATTTCCGTTATTTTGGAACGCTTTTTTAAATTGCGTTCGTCTGTTTCGCTTTCACGCAAATTAATCGCTTACTGCCGCCATCCGCTCCGCTCGGAAAATTACCAAAAAGTGCTGGATGCCTGCCACAAGGAAGTCGTAAAAAACACTCCGGCCGCGGCGCTTCTTTCGCGCTTGGTGCAGGAACGCCACCGCAGCCAGGGCGAACTGGAAAAAATTTCGGATTCTATCATTGATTGGGAAATTTCCAAACTCCAGCGCCGCCTGACGGTATTGGGTACGCTGGGCAGCATTACGCCGTTTATCGGCTTATTCGGCACGGTAATTGGGGTAATGCACGCGTTTAAGGATTTGGCTTCCACCACCGCTACCGGGGCGGGAGCGTCCGTCGTGGCGGCCGGTATCGCCGAAGCGCTTATCAACACGGCGGCGGGCCTATTTGTGGCCATTCCGGCGGTAATTGCGTATAACTATTTCCTGTCCAAAACAAATTATTTTGCCAAAGAACTGGAAAACGCGGCCGATGAAGTAATCTGCCGCCAAGACGAAGAACCCGGCGAGTTTTAAGCTATGAGTACACACAAAAACAGAACGGTAATGGCCGAAATCAATATGGTGCCGTTTATCGACATCACGCTGATTTTGCTGATTATTTTTATGGTGATGAGCCCGCTGTTGGTGCAAATGCAGCTGACGGTGGATTTGCCCAAATCCCAAGCGATTAACACCCAGGCGGAAGATGACGTCATTCGCGTCGAAGTGCAAAAAAACGGAACGATTTTTGTAATGAACAAAAAGCTGACGATGCGCAACCTGGAACGCGAACTGATTTTGCGTATGGGCAAAGCCAGCAAAAAAACCATTTTAGTGCAAGCCGATAAAGACGTGCCGATACAGCAAGTAGTGGATGTGTTTGACGTCGCCAAAAAACTCGGCGCCGCTAAACTGGGAATTGGAGTACTTTCTAAAAACTAATGAACCGTTACCTGGCCCTTTCCAGCGGCCTTCACGTATTGGCCGCCCTGTTCCTGCTGTTGTTACTGGCCCCTTCCGCCAAGAAGGCCTCGGCCACGTATACGATTGACTTTATCGGAACGGGCAAAGTGGTAGCCACCACCGGGCAGGAAGCCTCCTCCCCGGCGCCGGCGGCCCCCAAAGCGGCCGTACAGGCGCCCGCGCCCGATAAATCCGCCGTAGCCAAACCGGAAACAAAAACCAACAAAAAGGCCTACGCGTCCAAGAGCGAAATCACCACTAAAAAACAAACCAAAAAAGCCCAGCCCAAAGCCGCCCCGCTAGCGGCCCCCAGCGTGCTGGACGACGAAGCCGACGCCAAAGCCGCCGGAACAGGGGGGAGCGCCTCCAAAGAAGGGGAATTTGCCGGCGGCAACATTCAAACCGATTTTGCCAACTTTCCGTACCCGTGGTACATTACCCAAGTGCGCAACTCGCTGTGGATTGAATGGGAAAAACGGCGCCCCGCCGGGACGGAACTTTCCGCGCTGGTGTCCTTTGCCATCGCGCGCGACGGGAAAATAAAAGATTTACAGGTAGACCGCAAATCCGGGGATGACACTTTTGACTTTGCCGCTACGTCCGCCGTCATCAACGCCGGGCCTTTTGCGCCGCTGCCGATGTATTACGAAAAAGACGAACTCACCGTAAGCGTAGAGTTCCGACAGGAGAAATAATATGAATGGATGGCAACGCTTTGCAGTACTCATTTTATGCTGTTTTGTGGTAATGGTATTGTACCCCCATTTTGACGCCTCCGGCTGGACGTTTATGGGCGTTGCTTTTGCAATGTGGACGGGCGTGATTATGGTCTTATCGGTCATTTCCAACTTGTTTGGGCTGTATAAGTTCGAATCGCTCAACAAATTGATTTTCTTTGTATTGATTTGTGCAATTATGTACTCGTTGCTGTGGTACTTCCCGCAAGAGGACAAAGTAACCCCCATTAATAAAATTAAATACGGGGAAATCCCCACCAAAGCGGACATCAAACGTGGCTTGCAGCGCTTTACGTTTAATTTCGACTTTGTCCGCCGCAACGCCCGCCGCAAAGAAAATTTCATCAACCAGGACTTGGATAAAGAAGAAGTAAAAAAGGAAATAAAAAAGAAAGTTTCCAATACCACCGACGACCTGATTGATTCCATTGATATCCAGGTAGAATAACCTATGAAAAATACGATTTTAATCACCGGCGGAAACGGTTTTATCGGCCGCGCGTTAACCGATAAACTCCTGCAGGAAGGCTTCAATGTGCGCATTGTTACACGCCGCACGCCTAAAAAGCAGCCCGCTAATCCGGCCGTTACCTTGGTTAAAGCCAACTATAATGATGTGCAATCCCTCAAAAACGCCTTGCAAGGCTGCGTGGGGGTATTCCACCTGGCCGCGGCTATTTTTGGGTTTAACCGCCAAGATTTCGAAAAAGCCAACGTCACCGCTACGCGCAACGTGGTGGAGGCCGTCAACCAATCGCCGGATATTAAAACGTTTGTGCACATATCCAGCCTGGCCGCCAGCGGCTTTGCGCCGGATAAAGACCATCCCCGCACCGAAGAAATGGAACCGGCTCCCGTGTCCGACTATGGCATCACCAAATTAGGGGGGGAACAAGCCGTGCATACCTTGCGCCCCGGCGTAAAATGGACGATTATCCGCCCGCCGATTGTGTATGGAAAAAACGACTCGGGCGTGTCCAAAATCGCCCTGTGGGTGCGCCGCGGAATTATGGTGAATACTTCCGGCAATGGCTATTTCAGCTTTGTGCACGTGGATGATTTGGTGCAAGCGCTTTGGTTGGCTTATTCGCGCGAGGATACCGCAGGTGAAACATATTTCGTAACGGAAGACGCCGTTTATTCGTGGGATTATTTTATCACCCAAATGGCCCGCGCGATGAATGTTCATAAACCCTTTATGCCCAATGCGCCCAAATGGATGATGCGTACGGCCGCGTGGATATACGAACTGGCCGCCCACATTAGCGGCGCCCAGCCGGCTTTGAACTACGATAAAGTAACCGAGGCTACTATCCCGGGCCACTGGATTTGCTCGGGCAAGAAATGGCAAACTTTAACCGGCCAGCAGTTTACGCCGCTGGCGGAAGGCTTGAAAAAAAGTTTTTAGTCTTTTTTCGACCCAGCGGACGGTATTCCGTTGATAAAGCGGAAGAAAACGGACAAGCGGTTTAAATTTTGTTATAATATATAAGCCGTCTGATATTTCAGACGTAAAAAGTTGATTTTGGAGAGGTGGCTGAGAGGCCGAAAGCGGCGGTTTGCTAAACCGTTATACGGGTTAATTCCCGTATCGAGGGTTCGAATCCCTCCCTCTCCGTATTGTAGTTTTAAGTTTCTTATCAAAATCCCCGTTAGGCTTTGTGCCCGACGGGGATTTTGCTGTTTCTGAACTTTCGTTGCTCTGTTTGGGGCTCTTTTTATTAAAAGTTACTCTTTTTTGTTTTCTATGCTCTCTTTGATTCCAACGAAGTTCCGTTCTGCAAATTTAATAGCTGTTCCTGCTCTGCCCAATTGCCGGATTTGATCATTAGCAGCCTCTTTAGCGTAACGCCCTTTGGCAAGGTACCCGCTAAAATATGCCTGGTAATACGAGGGGACAAAAAACTCAATTGCAAAATGCGCAATATATATCGCTCGGATAACTGTTCGCTCAACGCTATTTCTTTTATTGTTTTGCCTGTTAAAATATCCTTATGCCATCGATAGGCTTTTTGCAAAATATGTATAAGAGACTTATCTTGAACAGCTGGCCGCAGAACCGTTCCTATGATAATTTTAGCGCCATTATCTATGGTGGCTATTTGGTAGGGAGCGGTGTAGCTTTCAACGACTCGCTCTAATAGCGCATTATCTATCGTCAGTTCTTTGCCATCGCATAGGGCTTCTATGATGTTTCCTATCTTTTCCGGGTAGATACTTATTTTTATTTCGCCCTTAAATATATCTACCCTCTTAATCAACACGTGTACACATTGGGGGGAAACGGAAAGGAGGGACAGTTTTTCACACACCTCTTTTTGCCTTGGTATCGGTAATTGTTGCAAATAAGGATATACCTTCGTCCGGTCTTGCAAAAACCCTTTTGCCCAGCCCATTACAAACCCTTCTATTTCCGGCAGAGATATTTTAGTTATAGCCCCTATTTTCTCTTTTTCCTTTCGAATAACGGCCTGGCTGATATAATAGCGGTATTTCTTGCCTTTTCGCCCGCCGCTCCAGCTGGGGCTCATATAGTTTCCTTTATCATCAAATAACTTTCCCGCAAGCAGGCTTTTGTTGGGGTTATATTCCCGCCTAATACGGTAATTTTCCGCCATAATGGCTTGCGCTTTATTAAAGAGTTCCTCACTAATTATCCCCAGATGTTCGCCTTTATACCAAGTTCCTTTATGCCCCACTTCCCCCAGGTAAGCCCTGTTATGCAGAATTTTGTTCAGGTTCCCAACACTTAACGCCCTTCCCCGTTGGCTGACTATACCTTTTTTATCAAGCCAGGCCTTTAAGAGCCCAATGCTCTTTAGTTCAATATATTTTTCAAAAATACGCTGTACTTTGAGGGCCTGTTCTTTATCAGGAACCAGTTTTTTCTCCTGCCGGATGTATCCCATAGGGGGTATTCCGCCCATCCATAGGCCTTTTTTCTTGCTGGCCGCGTACTTATCCCGTATGCGCTCCGCCGTTACTTCCCGCTCAAATTGCGCAAAAGACAGCAACATATTCAAGGTCAGCCGTCCCATACTGGTCGTGGTATTAAAATGCTGGGTAATAGACACAAAAGAAGCCTGGTGTTTATCCAGCACTTCTACTATCTTGCTGAAATCCATTAAACTGCGGGTTAAACGGTCTATTTTGTACACCACTATAATGTCCACCAGCCCCGCCTTTACATCCGCCAAAAGGCGCTGCAGGGCCGGCCTGTTTAGCGTTCCGCCGGAATAACCGCCGTCATTATATGCCCTGCTTATTAAACGCCAATTCTCCTGCTTTTGGCTTGCAATATATGCTTCGCACGCTTCCCGCTGGGCCTGTAAACTGTTAAAATCCATCTCCAGCCCTTCTTCGCTGGATTTACGGGTATAGATAGCACAGCGTATTTTATTTTGCATTGTTTACTCCAAAGAATACCTTTCCGTTCCAATGTTTGCCCGTGATTGCTTTTGCTACGCCCGAAAGGGTTTTATAGAGACGCCCCTGGTATAAATAGCCTTCTTCACGGCTTTCTACTTCATACAAAATGCCCTTATACGAACGCACCAGTTTGCTGCCGCATGGCAAGGCAGGTTTCCCCGTGGGCTTAGCGGCAGTTTTTGCTAGTTCCCTCACCAGTTTTGGCACGGAAAGCCGTTCTTTTTGGGCTTGTTGGTAAAAATAGATAAATTTAATTAATAAATTTTTCCGCACCTGCGGCCTGGTTTCTCCTATACAGGCCGTCCACTTTTCAGCCAGTTGCCTGCGGTTTAACCGTTTTAATGTTTCCATAAGCCCTCCTCGTATACATTGGCGCTTACTTAAGGGGGAAAGTCAAGTTTTTCCGACGGTATTTTTATTTTTACTTTTCATTTTGTATAGTAAATATATACCTTTTAAATTAGGATTTTTTTATTATGGATAACGCCACCAAACAAAAACTTTGGAAAACTGCCGACCAACTCCGCTCCAATATGGACCCATCCGAATATAAATACGTCGTACTGGGGCTCATTTTTTTGAAATATATTTCCGATTCTTTCTCCGCTCTGCAAACCCAAATGAAGCAGGACGAATACTATGTGCAAAACCCGCAGTATATAGAGGGGGACATGCGGGACTATTGCACCGAGCACCATGTTTTTTGGGTGCCGCCGCAGGCCCGCTGGGAATTCCTGCGCGACAACGCCCCCCAGCCCAACATCGGCAAATTAATAGACGAAGCCATGCTGGCTATCGAGGACGAAAACCCCAAACTAAAAAACATTCTGAACAAAAACTACGCGCGCCTATCCCTGCCGCCCGGCCGCCTGGCGGATTTGATTAACACCATTTCCACCATTGGTTTTGAAAGCGGCCACACCGCGCCCGACGCCCTGGGCGAAGTGTACGAATACTTTTTGGGCAGGTTTGCCGACGCGGAAGGCAAGCGCGGCGGGCAGTTCTACACGGCGGCCTCGGTGGTAAAAACGATGGTAGCCATCATGGCCCCTACGGAAAACCACAAAGTGTACGACCCCTGCTGCGGCTCGGGCGGGATGTTCGTGCAGAGCGAACGCTTTGTAAAACTCCACCAAGGCACGGGCAACCTGTCCATTTACGGGCAGGAAAGCAACCCCACCACCTGGCGTTTGGCAGCCATGAACTTGGCCATACGCGGCATAGAGTTCAACCTGGGGGCCGAACCGGCGGACACCTTTCACGATGACCAACACCCCAACCTGCGCGCGGATTACATTTTGGCAAACCCGCCGTTTAACGTGTCGGAATGGGGGGGCGAAAAGCTGGAAAAAGACCCCCGCTGGCAGTACGGCATTCCGCCCGCCGGCAACGCCAACTACGCCTGGATACAGCACATGCTGTACCATCTGGCCCCCACGGGCGTAATGGGCACCGTACTGGCGAACGGGTCCATGAGTTCCAACACCGGCGGCGAGGGGGAAATCCGCCAGCGCCTGCTGGAGGCGGACCTGGTGGAATGTATGGTGGCCTTGCCGGGGCAGTTATTTTTTAACACGCAAATTCCCGTGTGTCTGTGGTTTTTGCGCAAGCAGAAAAAGCGCAAAGGGGAAGTGCTGTTTATAGACGCGCGCGGACTGGGCTTTATGGCGGACCGTACCCGCCGGGAATTTGCGGACGCGGACATCGCCCAAATAGCGGATACTTACCACGCCTGGCGCGCGGACGAATTTGCCCCCAAAGATAAAACCTATGCGGACGTAAAGGGCTTTTGCAAATCCGCCACGCTGGAAGAAATAAAACAGAACGACTACGTCCTCACCCCCGGCCGCTATGTGGGCGTGGCCGAACAGGAAGAGGACGACGAAGCCTTTGCCGCCAAAATGGCGCGCCTGACGGCGGAGCTGACCGCACAAATGGCAGAAAGCGCGAAACTGGACGCGAAAATAAAAGAGAATTTGGCAAAATTGAGAAAATAAAATGTTTCCAATGTTATATCACTATATTGATACAACTGCTTTACAACAACTCATGGAAGAACAAAATAAATTACTGTCTTATATTGCCAATAATCTATCTCCTTCCCTGGATTACTGCGAGCTTATCGCAACTGTGATTCTTGGCCTAATTACGCTATGGATAGCAAAACAACAAACGACTATTATGAAAAAACAACATAATTTAGATTTGTTTAATAAACGATGGGCTTTGTACGAAGAATTAAAAGTCCTGGCGAAGCAATCCTATACACAGAAACAAGATTTTTTAGCCGATGGAATAAAGAATTATAATACATTCTATTCTCAGCTAAAAACATTGAGCCAGCAACTCTCTATTATCTTTGACCCAGAAATATCTGATAAATGTGACAAATTAGCTAACAATTACCAAGAAATGTATCAACTACAAAAAGAGCTAAAGACAAATGATAGTAGACTTACAATTTGTAATAATAAATCCAACCAGGAAAAAGAAGTTGAAATTATAACAAATATGGGTTCTTTATCCGCAAAGATACTTACAACTTGGGAAGATATACAAAGGTCAATGCTAGCCAACATTAAAAAGAGTGATATAGTGTAAAAATGCAAAAAAGTAATTGGAAAAAATGTAAAATAAGGGACACCTCTATTGAAATAATCGATGGAGACAGAGGCAAACATTATCCAAAAAATAATGAATTATTGCCTCATGGATTTTGTCTTTTTTTAAATACAAAAAACTTACCGGGTTCCGTTTTTGATTTTTCTTCAACGCAATTTATAAGTCAGGAAAAAGATTCAGCTTTGCGTAAAGGAAAATTACAAAATAATGATATTGTTTTCACGACCAGGGGAACTCTGGGGCATTTAGCGTGGTTTAAAGATAATATTCTCTATAAAAACGTACGGATTAATTCAGGCATGGTTATTTTACGAAATAAAGATAATCTTATTGATACAAAGTTTTTATTTCTCCAATTAGCTTCTTCATTTGTGCGAAAACAAATTGCTGGCCTCAGCACCGGCTCTGCGCAACCGCAACTTCCAATTAAAGATTTTTTGAACTTAGAAATTTACTTACCGCCGATTGAGGAGCAGAAAAGGATTGCGGGGGTGCTGGGGGCGTTTGACGATAAAATAGAACTGCTGCAAAAACAAAATACCACGCTGGAAAATATGGCCAAGGCCTTGTTTAAAAGCTGGTTTGTGGATTTTGACGTTGTACACGCCAAACAGCAGGGCCAGCCCAAAGCCGCCGTTATGCAGCAGTACCACTTAACGGAAGAACTGTATAATTTGTTCCCGTCCAGCTTTGAGCCCTCCGCCCTGGGCCCCATCCCCACCGGCTGGCAGGTAAAAAAAATTACTGAGTTTGTCAATTTTGAAAAAGGTATTGAACCTGGATCTAAAAATTATACTCATCAATTTGCTAAAGGAATAAATCTTCCTTTCTACCGAGTACAAGACATATCTTCATATGGTAACAAATCCCAAACTTTTGTCTCCCCAGAATTACTAAAAAACAAGATTTTTGATAATGATGATATTCTGGTAAGTTTAGATGCTACTTTGGGACGAGTATTTATTGGTGCCTATGGTGGCTTTTCTAGTGGAATTCGAAAAATTATTACAAAAAATGACTCTTTGTCAAAAACATACATTTTATGTTTCTTGCGTTCATCCTATTTCAAACATATGTTGGAACAATATGCTGGTTCTGAAACAACTATAAAACACGCAGGAAAAGCAATTGATCACTTACAAATAGTATATGATCAGAAAATTGTTGATAACTTTAATGATAATCTAAAAAATATTTTTCCTAAATTATTAACTAACTTAGATCAAATTCAAACATTAACGGAAATGCGGGACGGACTTTTGCCGCGCCTCATCTCCGGCAAAATACGAGTGTAAAGATATGGAACTAAAACGAAATCGAAAAATATTTTCCATTAAAAATGATCTTATTGAAAAATCTTATGAAGTAGCGTTAGCTGCTACCCAAATATTTAACAGTCCTTTAATCAAATTTAAAACAGAAAGTTTTATTGTCTTAATGATGATTGCGTGGACCTATATATTACATGCATATTATCATCAGCAGGGCATTTGTTATCAATATTATGAAAAAAGAGGAAAAAGGAAGAAATACATAAATAAATATTGGGATTTAGAACATTGTTTAAAGCAAGATGAATGTCCCCTGTCTCCAGCAGTCATTACTAATATTCAATTTTTATTGCAAATTAGGCATGAAATTGAGCACTGTAAAACCGAAAGAATCGACGATTACATCTCAGCCAAATTATTTGCTTGTTGTTATAATTTTTCTGCTTTCTTAAAATTAATGTCAAAATCTAAATTCGCATTAGAAAAAGATTTTGGATTAGCAATTCAATTTGCTCGTTTCAATGATGAGCAAATAAATATCATGAAAAAGGAAAAAAATTTTAAAACTACTAATATTGGTAAATTTATTTCTAATTTTGAAAAAGAATTGCCTCCTGAGATAAAAAACAGCCAAGAATATTCATATGGGGTCTATTTGTTACCAAAAACTGTTAATAGAGAAGGGCAGGCTGATTCTGTTGTAGAAATTGTAAAAGGTGAACAAAAGGACATTGAATCTTTATCCGCAAAAGCAGAAACAATTTTAATTCAAGAACGTAACGTACTAGACCAATATCCTCTTACTTCACAACAAATTATAACCAAATTAAAAGGAGTTTTCCCTAGTATTAGAACATCAGATATACAAAAATCTCTTTCGGAATTAAAAGGAAACAAAAAATATCACTATTATAATTTTTCAAGTCCGAAATGGAAACGTGAATTTGAACGAACGGGGAAACCAAGATACTGCACACACATATATAACCAACAGGCCTATAATAGAGTAAAAAGCATGTTAGAGGAAAAATATGCCAAGCATAATTAACGAATCGGTTTTAGAAAAGTATTGTATGGAGTATTTCCGCTCTATAGGCTATCAAACGGCCTTGGGGCCCGATATGCTGCCGGGGGCGGACAATCCCTTGCGCACGGACGAACGCCAGCCCTTCCTGCCCGGCAACATCCGCTCCGCCCTGCGCCGCCTGAACCCCACTCTGCCCGAAAGCGTGCTGGAGGACGCCTACGAACGTTTAACCTCCTTGCAGGAGCCGTCCCTCATCACCCGCAACGAAACACTCCACCACTATTTAACAAACGGCATTTCCATACCCCACCGCACCCCGGACGGGCAGGATACGGCCTCCCTGGTGCAAATCATAGACTTTAACCAGCCGGATAATAACGAATTTCTGGCCGTTAACCAATTTTCCATAAAGGGCCCGATAAACCGCCGCCGGCCCGATATCGTGGTGTTTATCAACGGGTTGCCTTTGGCGGTATTGGAACTAAAAAACCCCGCCAACGAACGCACAGACATTGAAGCCGCCTACAACCAAATTCAAACCTACAAAACGGACATTCCCGCCTTGTTTGATTACAACCTGGCGTGTGTACTGTCGGACGGGATTGTGGCGCGTGTGGGCTCCTTTACGGCGGATTTAAGCCGCTATATGCCCTGGCGCACCATCCACGGTGAAAAGCGAGACAACCCCACCGAGCCGGAAGCCGAAGTGCTTATAAAAGGATTCTTTGACAAACCCCTCTTGTTGGATTACCTGCGCTATTTTGTGGTATTTGAAAAACTGACCAATAAAACCATTAAAAAAATAGCGGGCTATCACCAGTTCCATGCCGGGCGCAAAACCGTGCAAAGCGTGCTCCACGCCCTGCAAACGGGCAGCGGCAAAGGCGGGGTGGTGTGGCATACCACGGGCTCGGGCAAGAGTTTATCTATGGTGTGTGTGGCGCATAAAATTATGCAAACGCCCGAAATGCACAACCCCACCCTCGTGCTCATCACCGACCGCAACGACCTGGACACCCAGCTGTTCGGCACGTTCTCCCGCACGGCGGCGGAACTTTCGCCCCAGGCGGCCAACTCGCGCGAAGAACTGCAAACCTTGCTTAAAAACCGCCCCAGCGGCGGAGTGATTTTTACCACGATGCAAAAATTTCTGCCTCAGCGGGGGGAAGATAGGTTCCCGGTGCTTTCCACACGCAAAAACATTGTGGTCATTTCCGACGAAGCCCACCGCACCCAATACGGCTTTGAGGCTACCTTCCGCAACGGACAATTAAAATACGGCTACGCCAAATACCTGCGCGACGCCCTGCCCAATGCCTGCTTTGTGGGGTTTACGGGAACGCCCGTTTCCCAGGAGGACCGGGACACACAGGCCGTTTTCGGCCCCTATATTGACGTGTACGATATGCAGGACGCCATACGGGACGGCGCCACCGTGCCCATTTATTACGAGGCGCGGCACATCCAGCTAAACACCCGCGAAGCACTTTTAAAGCATTTGGATGAGGAAGTGGCCCGCCTGTCTGCCGATATGACAGACTTGGAAAAAGCAAAAATGCAGTGGGTAACGGTGGAAAAACTGGCCGGCCTGCCCGAGCGGTTAAAGGTGTTGGCGGCCGATATCGTCCAACATTTTGAAAAACGCCTGCAATCGGTGGACGGGAAGGGAATGATTGTGTGTATGAGCCGCGATATTGCCGTTCGGCTGTATGACGAAATCGTCAAAATCCGCCCGCAGTGGCACAGCACGGACCCGCATAAAGGCGTTATTAAAGTGATTATGACCGGCTCCGCCGCCGACCCGCAGAACTTTCAGCCTCATTTATACAATGACCAAGTAAAAAAAGAAATTGAAAACCGTATGAAAGACCCGGAAGACCCGCTGAAATTGGTCATCGTGTGCGATATGTGGCTGACGGGCTTTGACGTGCCTTGCCTGCATACCATGTATATAGACAAGCCCATACACTCCCACAATTTAATACAGGCCATCAGCCGCGTAAACCGCGTGTTCAAAGGCAAAACGGCCGGACTGGTGGTGGATTATATCGGCATGGCGCGCAGTTTGGAAAGTGCCGTGCGCAACTATACCCGCGGCGGCGGGCGGGGGGATGTGGCGGCGGATATTCACCGCGCGTATGAACAGCTGCTTGCGTATATGGACGTATGCCGCGGCTTTTTGCGCGGGTTTGATTATAGCCAGTTTAAGACCAAGTCCTTTGACCTCTTGCCCGATGCCTGGAACCATATCTTGGCCCATGCCAAAAACAAAGAAACGGCCCAGAAGGATTTTTCGGATAACGTATTAAGCGCCCAAAAGGCCTATGGGCTGTGTGCCAGCCTGCCGGAAGCGGCCAAAGTAAATGAAGAACTGGCGTTTTTCTCGCTCATCCGCAGCGCTATGAACAAAAAGCCCGGCAGCCCCAATAAGCCCAATCAAAAAGAACTGGGGAAAATCATTGGCACGTTAGTAGCGCAAAGCGTGGCCACGGATAAACCCATTGATATCTTTGCCCAAGCAGGTATGGAGCGGCCGGATTTATCCCTGGTAGACGAGCGGTTTTTAGACAAAATTCACGCCATGAAGCAAAAAGACCTGGCGGCAGAACTGCTTCGGCGGCTGATAGAGGGGGAAATACACAGCAAATTCCGCTTAAATATCCCACTGCAAAAGAAATTTTCCGCCAAGCTAAAGGAAACGGTAAATAAATACAACAACGGCTCCATAGAGGCGTGGCAGGTAATAGACGAACTGCTTAATTTAGCCAAAGAGACCAATCAGGCCGTGAGGCAAGGCGAAAAACTGGGTTTAAGCGAAAAAGAATTGGCTTTCTATAACGCGCTGGAAGAAAACGAGGCCTCCGTGCGGGAACTGGGCGATGAGGTGTTAAAGAAAATCGCCCAGGAACTGACGGATTACTTGCGCCGTTCCGTAAAAGTGGACTGGAGCAAGCGCGAAAGCGTAAAAGCCGGCATTATGCTGCAGGTAAAGCGCATTTTGCGCAAATACAACTACCCGCCCGACCAACAACAAGCCGCCATAGACCGCGTGCTGGAACAGGCCGAAGCGGTAACGGATGATTTAGTGGGGTAAATGAACAGAAACAATCTCTTGCTCTAATTTTTTCCTATCGGCTTTGCGAGAATCTCCGTTGATTGAAGATGAACATTATTTTAAAGCAATTTGTTCAAATAAGCTTTTAATTCCTCTTTTAGTTGTTTAGTTAACTCTTTCGGGGCTAATACTTCTATATGGGGTAACCACCGTTTGATGGTGGGCAAAAGCTGCATATAATTGGCTGTTTGGCACGATACAAGCAAGCTGGCATCCGGAAAGACCTTTTCTATTTTCTGCCCGGGCAGAAATTCCACATCTTGAAAATAGCGGGCGGCCGGTAAACCAATTTTTAATTTAACCTTCAAATGTGCTTCTTGGTCAAACCAGATATTAGGGCTTTCCGCTAATTTTTTCTCAATCATTACCGGTTTAAAATGTTCTTTTGCCAACGTCACTTTCAGTATTTTATCTAACGAAAATTTCATATAGGTATTGACGGTATTTAGTGTGATTAAATACCAAAAACCGTCAAACAGCGCTATTTTCAACGGCCGCAGCCGGCGGCAGCTTACCTTACGCTCCGGAGCTTGATAATAAATGTCAATGTACGTAGAGCTCAAAATAGCCTGTTCCAACGGTTCCAATATGCGGGGGGATATGGTCCGCGGACGCATACGAGGGATTTTAATAAAATAGACATCTTTTCCTTCCGGGCGGGCCGTACGGGCACGCAGCCGGCGGAAACTTTCGCTCCATTGGGGCCCTAAACTTTCGGCCAACTGCCCCATCAGCTGCAATAAGGCATTATCCCGCATGGAAAGGGGCAATTTCCGAAGAGAAAAACCTTCCAAAAAACGGTAACACCCCGGGGAAACCTCTACCAAAGGGAACCCGGCGGCTTCTATTTCTTGCATATCCCGTTCCAAGGTGCGTTGGCTAAACCCCAGTTCTTTGGCTTGAAAACGCAGGTTCACGCGGCCTGTTTCCAATTGATACAAAAGGGCTAAAATGCGAGTAAATTTTTTGATATTGGATTTTTTCATACTTACTATTTTAACATTGTTTGATATAATGAAAGAGGTAACACAATTTAAGCAGTTGTTTATTATTTTAGGAAGTCTGGCTGCGGGCCAGACAGAGCTGTTTAGTTGTTAACAGCACTTTGGAGTCCTCAAGATAATCGTTCTGGCTTGTTTCCTTTGGAAACAGGCAAGCGGCGGTTACAGGGGTTACTCCAAAGGCTCTCGTAACGCGCCGCTTTTTATTCTGACCATCGCACCTGCCTCGTATTCATCATAGAATAATCACGCGACAATAGTATTGTCGGCCTTTTACAGTAGGATATAGCTATATTGTTTCAAAAGGAGAACGCAATGAGTCAAATGATTGTACTGGGAAAAGAACTGCTCCGTATCAGCCCGAAAAACGCTTGCCACATCGAATATTCTTATAATGCAGGACGAAGCTGGGTAATACGTTATATGGGTACGGCTGCAGGAAAATTTATGGACTTGCAAGTCGTGGGTGGGGAAATTATTGCACTTACCAGCAAAGGCACTTATTATTCCACCACCCAGGGAAGGCAGTGGGTTCTGAGGAGCAGATAATATGAGAAATATTACAAACGAGGTGGAAATAATGGAAGAAAATCCGCACAAATACCGGCATAACAGCAAGCCTGTCTCCCAGGCTACCGCCGGCATGGCGGGCTGCCTGCGCGGGATAATGGGGTTTGCCGCGGGATGTATTTTATCCGTTGGTGGGTGGATAGGGATAGGAATACAATATGGCGTTGGATTAGGGATCCTGACGGGAATTGTGTTGTTTGTTGTGTTTGCCTGTTTAACGGTTTATTTGGTAAATAACGCCAAGCAATTGACTGTATTGGATTGTTTCCTTCCCATTCCGGTTGGGCTTATGGCGGCCGTGCTCTTTGCGCCTATCAGCCTGGCAGGGATGAGTATTTTTCTTCAGTAACTTGTCTGTCAGCCAGTTTGTTTTTAACCATTATGCTCTTCATGCACCGCGCCGGGAAAATCAACGGCGGTTGGCTGATACTGCCTTTTCTGGTGTTTCTGTATGAACTGTTGCCAATAGAGTTTCCCACCGATATAGACAACCTGTTGGCCTTTGGCGGGAATGCAACCAATTTTGTTTTTTCAATGGTTTGGCCGGCCATTGATTCAGACAATATGACTGAATTAGAATAACAGGCCGGACAGATTGCTCCTGATACGATTAATGTCATTTTGCTGAAAATCAATACTCAAAAGCCATTGATAAAAAAGAAGAATGGTATTGGTAAATAGGAAGGAACATATGCCTTACACAAATAAAGATGTTTGTTTAGATACCAGTTTTGACCGTTTATTTAAAGAAAAACTTCGCGCCAATGCTTTAGCTTGGTATCCGTGGGCGGGAAAGCAATATTCCTCAGCCCCCGTGAAAGTATTGGTTGTATTGGAATCACACTATATCAATAAAGAGCGTTCGAACCTGGAAGCTATTTCTAAGCCGAATTTTACACGCCGGATTGTTTTAGAGCAAATACAACAGGATTGGCACAGCAACACCTTTGACAACCTGACGATCTGTCTGACCGGGGCACCAGTTTGCGGCACTTCAGTGGAAGAATTATGGAGAAAAGTTGCTTTGTATAATTTTGTCCAACGGCCGATGTCTTCTCCGTCAGCCCGTCCCACGGCTGCCGATTTTGCTGCCGGTTGGCACTCTTTTTGTCCCGTAGCGGATATTTTACGGCCAGATGTTTGTATTTTTGCCGGATTTGAGGCAATCAATCATTTGGATAATTTGCCAGATGAGCTCCGAATAACCGGCACTACACCTTGGGAAAAAGAAGCCATTGGCGGCGTTTATCCTAGACCGCGTTTTGAAATTTTCCGTCCTTGGGGCACCATCGTTGGCACTGCTATTCGGCACCCGGGCGCGTTTTTCTCGCCCGATAAATGGAGAACCGTACTGGAACGGCAAATTCCCCAAACTATGCCATTTTTAAAAACATCTATTCAATGATAAGGAGAATAAAATATGGAAAGTACGCACCAACAACTGGAAAGCATAATAGAGCGTTGGAATTTGGAAGGCAGCAAAAAACAGCTTCAAGCAATAGAATCCATGAACCCCAAAATTCAAATAGGGTTTATTGGTAAATTCAGTTCAGGCAAGACCAGTTTAATCAACTCGTTACTAGGTACCAAATTCCCTATCAATATCAATCCAACAACCAAAGCCATTTGCGTGATAGAATCTTGCCAAGAGGCACACGAAATTGAATATTATGCAGAAGAAGGAATGGACCGGAGGCCCGTCTCTTTTATGAACTTTTGCGCTATTTTGGAAGGGGATAAACCAGGTGTAGCGGTGGCAGAAATACCACCCACGGATGTTTTACCTGATAAGTGCGTGTTTATAGATACGCCTGGCATAAACTCACTTTCCGAGCAAGACACAAAGACTACCTATAATTATCTGTCGTTTTTGGATGCGGCTATCCTGTGTATTGATGTTAATGAAGGCTCCATCAATCAAGATACGCTGAATTTTTTGTTTCATCCGGCGTTGGAAGGTCTACATGACCGACTGATAATTGCACTTACACATAGTGATACTCTCCCGGAGAACGGGGTAAAAAACGTAAAGGCCAAAATCTTATCCCAACTGGAAGATTTAGCCGTAGAAAAGAAATTTCATGCTTCTAACATCGCAAATAAAATTGTACCGATTGTGGCTACTGACAAAAATTCCTGCACCAATGTGATCAAGTATATTACTCAACACATTCTGACAAAACAGCAGGAAATTTTTCAAAAACACAAACAGGAAGCAATTCACCGATTGACCGAAGGAATTATTGCCTCTTTGCAACAGTTACAAGCATTGCCCTATGATAGCCAGAAACTGACACAAGAGCTTGAAGAAGCCCAACAAAGCATTGAAATAGTAAAGAAAAACCAACAAGAACAACAAACGAAACTTATCAAGCTACAAGCAGAACTGGAACAGATTATTCTGCGGGAACTAGAAACTTTTACGACGGCTTTTTCTACTCTTCATGCTGATCAACTTTCAACGGTGTTGGAAGATTTCCAAAAGAATCTTTCTGCACAATGCGAGCAAAAGATACAATGTTATTTAGAAGATGGCCAAGTTTCAACTGCTGCGTTAAATCTCTTAAGTAATCAAGTAAAACGGTTGTTAGAGATCCATGACATAATATGGCAGGCTTTAACAGTAGGAATCCCGGCCGTATTGGCCGCTGGAGCCGGTGCAGCCGCCAGCCTGGGAGGCAATGCGGCCGAAGCAGCCGGCGGCGCTATGGCTGCTGGTGTCGGCGAACAAGCTGCAAAGCAGGCAACTAAACAAGTAGGCAAGGAAGTAGTGAAAGAGGCCGGAAAGGAAGCTGTAAAAAAAGGCTTTTTGGCAAAAGCATGTATCTTTCTCGGAAAAGTTGTAGATTCACTGAATCCTGTTACCTATGGAGAACGTTTGCTTGGACCTGCCCTTAAAGAATTGCATATGCAAAAGAAATTAGGACAAATGGCCTGGCAAGTGTCTGAGATTTTGGTAGAAAGTATTAGAACCAACTACCAGCAAGAGGTTATTAACCCTATATTGGCAGAGTTAAACAACAAACAGGCGCATATTGAAGAACTTCTGAGAAAAGGAAAGGAAAGCTTTGAACAATATAAAAAAAATAAGCAAGCCATTTCTCAGGATATAGAATCCCTTCAGCAAACCCTGAATAAATGATATGAATTCAAATAAAATAACAGCCAAGATAGAGGAGTTATATTTGGATATCCGCTCTGTAAGAGCGGATATCCAACTCCTAGCTAGAAAGCATTTCTTCCAACAACTTTTAGGTCCCAATAATACATTTATCCAACAATGGAATGATCAACTAGCTGGTATAACCCAAAAAGTGGAAGAATGTGCTCAACGAAAATCTGCACACATTAAGGTGGCTTTGATGGGGGTGTTCAGCTGCGGCAAGTCCAGTTTTATCAATTCGCTGTTAGGGGCGCAACTAGCACCGGTGGACATTAATGAAACGACACAGACGATTACTTGTTTTACATACGGCAGTAAACTGACTATAAAAGATGAAACACATAAATCCTATACGCCGCAAGATTATGCACAAACCGTGCAAGACCCAAAACAAATGCACCATTTCCTGATAACATACCCCAGCGTAATACTTGAAAAAATGGATTTTTTTGATACCATAGGCTTACAAGGAACTGCCAAAGAGCAACGGCCAGAAGATGAATTTGTATTTCAAACATCCAATATTTTACTGTATCTCCTTGGAGACGAACAGGGAACACTAGAAAAAAATGAAGTGGATCTATTAAAACAATTATTTGACGGCCGGAAGCAAGACCCCGCACTATTGTATATTGTTCTTAATAAAAGTGACAAAAGAGGACAAGAAGGTTGCCTCTTCGTGGGTAAGCATATTAAAACGCTGTGTGCCCAAGAAGGTATTCCACTGGAAGATGTGCTTTTTTATGCGTCTAACTCCCCCGAGAATTGGATAGAGCAAGATTTTCTGCTATCGTCACGCAAACAGCTTGAGGCAGAATTAGGAAAAATGGCATTGCGCTATCAGCTTATCTTGAAACATAAATTGACGCATATATTGCACACACAAACAAAGAAAATAAACGCATTGAAGCAAACTATTGCTGATATCCTTCAAAAGGTTCTTCCTATTGCCAACGCAGAAGCTGAGAAAGTAAAAGGGGAAATAGAAGAAGATAAACGCAAGCTGTTAGTTTTCTATACAAAGCAGGTTGAAACGATTGCCGAAGAATGTCTAATAAATTTGAGAAATTCTGATACCAATTACGACAATAGTTTACTGATAGAACAAAACAATTGGTGGGATTTCTTTAAGGATTCCACCTATGAGATAAATTTGGACTATTTTGACGAGAGATATGATTCCTGGAATAAGACAGACACCTATCGCTATTTGGAGAAAAAGGGTAAAATGCCGCCAGAAATTAGAAAAGGATTCAAAACAATTTTTGATAATTCTTCCCTTCAAAAAAATCTGACAACAGAATTAACCGAAAAATATGCCAGATGGATAACTAAAGGCGTCCCTAAGAGTGAAATAAAAAAGGCTATCCAATGTATTTTTCACACAGTCAATTATGTTTTTATTCAGCGTAGCAGGCTAATTTTTCCGATAAAAATAGATGCCTATATGAAAGAGCAGACGGGACAGAAATTGTGCCACGCAGAAGAATTAAAACAGATAACCCGAAAATTGTTAAAAAAATATATACAACAAATGAACCATGCTACAGGGAATTTACGCAAAGGTTAAACCCAAAAGGAGAGAAAAATGTCCGTATTAACTAAAACTTATAATGCCCAGGCGGAACGCCTCTATAAGGAATTGGAAAAGATAAACAAGGCTGGTTTCTTTCCATTTACAGATAAACGTACTGGGACCATATATACATTTCAAACACAGCAGGAAACGTTGAAAATCTTATTTGAAAACAAATTCACCATTTCTGTGTGCGGGGTAGTTAAAGCGGGTAAGTCCACTTTTTTAAATGCACTTCTCTTTGGGGATAAAATACTTCCTGCTTTTTATACACCGATGACTGCCAAACTGACATTTCTGGAATACACGGATCAACCTCAAAACTATTTTTCCGCTACTTTTTATACTCGGGAAGAATTCAACGAATTAAAACAATACATGCAGCGACACGACCCAAATGCGTTAGACTTGTTGGAAAAGCGGCTCCAGTCCGTCGCGGAAAAATACGGAGAATATGCATCAAACTGGATTGGGCATACCCCCATTGAGGTGCGGAATTTGTCCCAGTTGGGGCAATTCGTGTCCGACCCTGCTGCCGAAGATAAAAAGGATAATCAGGCGGGGCGATATACACCGTTTGTAAAAGATGTAACCATCTATATTCATCATCCGGACATAAAAAACATACGGATTGTAGACACCCCCGGCCTGCGAGACAGCAATATCATCAACAGTAAAGAAACGCTGAAATGGATTCATAAAACCCATGCTCTGATATATTTGTTCCCGGCAAAGGGAGCGTCCGCGAGCGATTTGGATTTTTTATTAAAGGAAATTAAAACTTCGGTCTCCAACCGTCTATTTGTTATTAATCGGATAGACTCTTATAACAATATGACGGACTTAGAAAAAGTAAAACAACGCTTCAGGCAATATGGTCTTGAGCCTCGATTTAAAGAAGAGGGGTTGTTCGGGCCGGAAGAAACCTTCTGCGGTTATTCTTCTTTGTTTGTACTGACGGAACAAATGATAGCAAAAAATCTGGAAACTGATGCATTTGTCCGCAAAAGAATGGAATTGCAAAAATCGCAGGGTTTTGTATGGAACCCAGACCATTTAGAAGAGAAACTGGAGGCTAAATTGTATCATCCGCGGGATAAAGAACGCCTATCCCGTTGCAAAGACGCTATGGCTAACCTCTATACTATCCTGATTAATAACCGGGAAATAGAAAAAATAAATCTGCAAGAAACCATAAAAGATTTAAATACTTCCGCGGAAGACTTAAAAAAGCAACTGATAGCTGCGCAAACATTTAACAAAGAATGGTTAGGAGAAAATACAAAAATAGAAAAATCTATCAGAGACAAGATATTTAACCTATGTATAACTTTTGAAGAGAAATTAGGCACGGTGTTCAAGCAATTTTATGAACAACAGATGAAACAATTTTGTTCAGTTAGGGCCTTGAGAAGGAACATCGTGCAGTTGCACGCTCCACTTGAAGAACTGGAACGCAATGCAAGACAGGTTATTAACAAGTTTAGGAACCAAATGGAAGAAATTAGCGTATTTCAGAAAAATGAATTAGATAAGTTTTGTACCAATCACAATCTGCAAACCGGCATAGCGGATAAATTTTTCACTACTATCAGTTGTAACATAAAACTGCCTATCGAAAACATTTGTCAAGACCTGATGGAATATATGCCGTCTAATTTCTTTACCCAATTGTTCTATAACTCCAACAATTTGGAAAGTGACATCATAGCAAAATTAGAGCAGCCTCTTTTTAAAATACGGGAGCAAATAAAAGAAATGTTATTCAAAGAAAAAGCACAAGAAAAATATCAAATGGAATTAAAAGTATCCAGAGATAAATTAGGCGAAGAAATAAATAATCGGTTCGAGGAAAAGGACAAAAACTTAAAAACATCTCAAGCTGAAAAAGCACAAAAGAAAGTTGCTTGTAATAACAGAATAACAGAACTGAATCAGGAAATTGCTAAAATCAAAGAAATGGAGCAAGAATTTAAATGGACAGGAATAGGAGAAAAACTGTGAATTATACGCATATTGTTTTGTATACAGTGGCACTAGCTCTGGCTGGCACGGCCGTATGGTTTGTATTGAATCGCCAAAAGAATAAGCGCCTTCTGCTGTCCAGGGAACAGCCAACCCCTTATCCGGTTTCCGCAGAGATCAGGCAATGGACAGACGAATTCCTTGCAAAGTATAAGCGGAAATTGTTGGGATTTTATATAAACACCGAACGCATAAATCACGCACAGGAACTTTCTGCATCGCAAATGTCATACTTGAAAAATACTTATGGCAAAGTAGTTAATGAGCCATCCTTATTTATCTATATGGCATATAGCCAAAAATTTCCGAACCAATCGGAAGAACTTCTTACTCATGTATTGGAAGAATGGCTTTCCTCGGTTCCGCGCACCTCTGATAAGCCTCAACATCAAATTGACCAATTACTAAAGACACAGGCAGCCCAACAAGCCTCGAAAATTGTTAAACAACTGCTTCAGGAGGGGCAGAATATAAATCCTAAATAAGTTCTCTGTAACCTGAATTAATTCCCTGTTTTGTTTTTAGGGAATTTATGCAAGTTGTATAGGAAAAACTGGGGAAAATGAGCTTAAAAATCGACTCAAATGGTCATTTTCCCTGTATTTTCCCTGCTTATCAGGGAATTTGCCTCCAAAAGCTAATAGCATATTGCTGGCAAAACTACACACTCCGTATTTAGACGAGAACCCGTTTCTTTGAAGAAGCGGGTTCTTTTTTTGCCTTTTTACGACGGGGAACATAGTAAGATGTGTTAAGGCGTATTAAGGTAAATTAAGAAAAAACAAGCTCAAAACTGGGGACAGTATATGATTTAAAAACTGGGGACATTACCAAAAAACTGGGGACGCTTTTTTCCTTGGCTTGTTTACACTCCTCCACTGCCTACCCTCAATTTGCACACCACATCAGTTTTTTAGTAACTGCTCATAATAGCCAGCATCGGCGGGGGAAAAACATACAAATATCACTTCCTGCACCGCTTGCAACCGCGAAGCCATTTCCCGCACCGCCGAAACAGCAATCTGCGCCGCCGGCGCTTTCGGATATCCATACACGCCCGTCGAAATACACGGAAAAGCCACTTTCCGGCACGCGTACTGTTCCGCCAGTTCCAACGAATGGATATAACATCCGCGCAATTTTTCGGCCTCGCCATATTTTCCGCCGTGCCACACCGGGCCGACCGTATGTATCACGTACTTAGCCGGCAACCGATAACCGCGCGTGATTTTGGCCTCTCCCGTTTGGCATCCGTTCAACGTGCGGCACTCGGCCAACAGTTCCGGCCCCGCCGCACGGTGAATGGCGCCATCCACGCCTCCGCCGCCCAATAAGGTGCGGTTGGCGGCGTTGACGACAGCATCCACTTGCAACCGGGTGATATCACCCGTCCATACCAATAACGTAACCATAGCTATATTATACGTAATGCGGGCGTAAAAAAGCTCCCGGTAAAGGGAGCTTTAAAATCCGTCGGCAAGCGCGTGCGGTTACTTGTCGCAAAAAGCGGAAAAATTGCTGTAATTGACAAATTTTTCCTCGTACGCCACAAACGCTTCCTGCAAGATGTGGACAGCGGTTTTTTTATCGAAGATTTTTTCCACCACGACGCTCTTGTTTTCCAATTTTTTATAATCTTCAAAAAAGCTCATCGTTTCCGCCACCAAATGGTCGGGCAGTTGGGAAATGTCGGTATAATGGCTGACGTTCGGGTCGCCCTGCGCCACGCCGATGATTTTATCGTCGGCCTCGCCGTTGTCCAACATCCGCATTACGCCAATAATGCGCGCCGGCACAATGCACAGCGGCACTACTTCGGCCTGGGATAAAATCAAAATATCCAGCGGGTCCCGGTCGGCCCCATAAGTGCGCGGGATAAAACCATAGTTAGCCGGGTAATAGACGGATGAATACAACACGCGGTCCAAACGCAAAAGGCCGCTTTCTTTGTCCAATTCGTATTTGGCGCGGGTGCCTTTGGGAATTTCGATAATACCGTTTACCACATACGGAAGAGTCTTTTTATCACCGGGCGATACGTGATGCCACGGGTTGAAATTAGCAAACATTTGTTCCTCTTTAGTTAGTAAGTTATTTATATTATACCAATTATCCCGCCCACCCTTCCGTTGCGGATTTTTTCTAACCCAAATCCCGCCAGCCCAACGCGTTTCTATTTTGCTAGAATGATATCAACTAAATGGAAAAGGAGCGTTTATGGAAAAAAATTTTGTTAACTTTAATAAAGTAGGCATTATCGGCTGCGGTTTTGTGGGGGCCGCCTCGGCCTTTAGCTTGATGCAAAGCGGGCTATTTAGGGAAATGGTGCTTATCGACAGCGACCAAGCCCGCGCCGAAGGCGAAGCGCTCGACATCAGCCACGGCATTCCGTTTGCCAAACCGATGGAAATTTATGCCGGAAATTACGACGATTTAAAAGACGCCGGGCTTATCATCATCACCGCCGGCGCCAACCAAAAACCCGGCGAAACGCGGCTGGATTTGGTCAAAAAGAACATCGCTATTTTTAAATCCATCATCCCGGAAATCGTCAAACGCGATTTTAAAGGCATTTTGCTCATCGTGGCCAACCCAGTGGACATTTTAACGTCGGTAGCCCTCAAATTAAGCGGCTACGCGCCCAACCGCGTGTTCGGCTCCGGCACCGTGCTGGACACCGCCCGCTTAAAATACAACCTGGGCCAGCACTTGAATGTGGACAGCCGCAGCGTGCACGCGTTTATCATCGGCGAACACGGCGACAGCGAAATCGCCGCCTGGAGCTGCGCCAACGTGTCGGGCATCAAGCTGGATAAATTCTGCGAAATGCGCGGCCATTTCAACCACCAGGAAGCCACCCAGCGCATCGCCGAAGAAGTAAAAAACAGCGCGTATGAAATCATCGCCCGCAAAAAAGCCACCTACTATGGGATTGCGATGTCCGTCAAACGCATTTGCGAAGCGATTGTGCGGGATGAAAAATCCATTTTGCCTATTTCGGCGCTGATGAATGGGGAATACGGCATCAGCGGCGTGGCGCTTAGTTTGCCGGCCATCGTCACGCGCGACGGGGTGGAAACCCACGTTCCGTTGCAATTAAACGAACAAGAAGTGGCCGCGCTGAAAAAATCAGCCGACACCTTAAAGAAAATCTTGGAAGAAAACAAAATCTAATGCATTCTTCCATTCTTTGCAAAACCGCCCCGAAAATTTATTTCGGGGCGGTTCCATCTTGTTTCGTTGTTTAGCGTGTGTTATAACAATGCCGCACGCAGTTCTTCGCCTGATTTGGGGCTTAAATAGGCGGGGGGAACGTCAAACACGGTTTTGCAGCCGCAAGCGCCTTCCTGCGCCAAGCGGTGCGCCGCGCGGGCATAAGCCACGAGCACGCTGGAAGTAAATTCCGGGTTGGAATCCAGTTTCAAGCTGTATTCAATCAAGTGTTTGCTTCCTTTGCCCGTTACGCCGCTTCTAAGCACAAAACCGCCGTGCGGAATGCCCGCATGTTCGGTGCGGAGTTCTTCTTCGGAAATAAAATGCACGGTGGTGTCGTAATCGGCAAAATAGTTGGGCATGGTTTTAATTTCCTGCTCCACGCGGGCCGGGTCGGCGCCGGGCTCCAATACCACAAAACATTCGCGCGTATGTTTTTGGCGGGTGGAAAGTTCCGGGTTTTCGCCGGCGCGCACGCGTTCCAACGCGGCCGCTACGGGAATGGTGTACTGGCGGGCGTCTTTGACGCCTTTTACGCGGCGAAGCGCGTCCGAATGGCCCTGGCTGACGCCCTTGCCCCAAAAAGTATAATCTTTGCCCTGCGGCAGTACGGCCCCGGCATAGAGGCGGTTGAGCGAAAAGAGCCCGGGATCCCACCCCACGGAAATCAGCCCCACGGTGCCGGCCTGCTTACAGGCGTCGTCCACCGCTTTAAAATGGGCCGGAATACGGGCGTGCGTATCAAAACTGTCTACTACATTAAAATACTGTGCCATAGCGGGCGTCTGTTCGGGCAAATCCGTGGCGCTGCCGCCGCAAAGAATCATTACATCAATTTTGTCTTTCCAGGCCGGCGCTTCGCTGAGCGAAACGACCGGGATATTTTTGTCTTCCAACACCAAAGACGCCGGATTGCGCCGCGTGAACACCGCTGCCGCCTGCATATCCGGGTTTTGGCGCAGCGCGGCCAACACGCCGCGGCCTAAATTGCCATACCCCGCAATTGCTATTCTAATCATCTTTCATTCCTCCCTTCGTAACAATAAAAATCTATTGTAAAAAAAACACCCGTACGATGGCAATGTTATTTTTTCGGATATCGGCCTTTCTTCGAAGGCCCAACCCTCAAAGGCAATTGCACTTCCCATTGTAAAATGGCAGAATATAGTATCTTTATGTTTCATTCCCTCATCAAACGATACCAATCTTTTACACCCGCCCAGCAGCGCACGGCGGTTTTTTGCGGCGTGCTGTTGGCAGCGATGGTGGCCTCCTTGGCGCTGATGGTCGTCAATTTACTGCTCAAACGGGCGTATTACCCGGATGTAACATTTCTGTTTGACCCTATTTTCCGCTTTAGCGATTTTTACGACGTCGCCGAGTTTGCCAAGCGCGGCCTAAACGTGTACGCCAACGGCGGTCCTAACTATTTTCCGTTTTTTATGCTGTTGCTGATGCCGCTTAAATACATCCCCATCCAGGCGGGGCTGTGGGGGATAAGCCTGCTGTTTGTGGGGTTTTATGCCTGGCTGGCAAACAAACTGATGCCCGCTATGCCGCATAAATTGGCGTGGGTGACGGTATTTACCGCGTGTTCGTTTCCGCTGCTTTTTGCATTAAACCGGGGAAATGTGGAAATGCTGTTATTTATGGTTTGCGGGTTATTCATTTACTGCTACCAAAAAGGATATCTGAAAACCGCCGGTTTCTTGCTGGCCGCGGCCATTAATATGAAGCTCTATCCCGCGGTTTTCCTTGTTTTGTTTGCCGCCGATAAAAAATACCGCGAACTCTTTTGGACCCTGCTGTGGACGACGGCCTTTTTTGTGCTGAGCTATTTTATAACGGATGCACACCAGTATTTGTTCCGCAATTTAGAATCTTTTGCCGTTTTTAACCATTACCAGCCTTTTGGGCTGCAATTTTCCCATTCGCTGCTAAATTTAATCCGTATGCCGGTATTTATCCGGCTGTACCAAAACCAAGAACGCTGGGATGTGTTTATTCAATTCTCCAGCAAAATATCCCTTCCGTATATGCTGTTTGTATTTGCCTTGTTTGCCGTAATCTGCCTGTACGTGGTGTTTATCAACCAGTCCCGCTGGAAAGCCGTTTTGCTCTTAACCCTGGCCGAAGTGGGGTTCCCGTTCGTTTCCTACGATTATACCCTGCTTCACTTGGTGCTGCCGGTGCTGCTGCTGTTTGCTGCGCCGGGCCGCGCGCCGCGGCAAACAACGCTGTGTGTCCTGCTGGCGCTGTTGTGTATTCCGATGAATTTCTGGTGCTATGCCTACTACCGCTCCTTCTACTCGCTGGTGATAAACGCCGGCTCCCTGGTACGTCCGCTCCTCATCATAGGGCTGCTGGCTATGCTGATGAACGATTTTACCTGGCATAATTTGAAACAAGGCATCGTGCGTTACTTTCGGCCGGGGTCCCGTTAGCTTACGCTTAATAAGCCCGAGGACCTAGCTGGATGTGGGTCTTTTGACCCTTGTTTGCGCCGGCTTCGGGGGATAAAATATAGATATATGAAGAAACTATTTTTTATCTTTTTTTCTTTCAGCCTGTTTTTAGCGTTGCCTTTGTCGGCCCAAAATTATCTAAAAGCCGGCCGCTCGGCCGTGAAAGCCGGCGTGTCCGCGCCGGCCGCCAAAAGCGGCGGTTCATTCACAAAATTTATGGGCAATATCCGCAGCAAAGCCGCCCAAGTGTTCCACTCCGTTAAACCGAAGGCCAAGCTGCCCGCGAACTCCCAAGCGGCGGGCACCGCAAAAGGGTTTCGCCAATCCGCCAAACAGCCCAAGCCGGATCTCCATATCGCCGCACTGGAACGTGCGGCAAAAAACCCCAAAAGGCTGTCCCTTTCACGGCCGCTTTCCCCAATGCGCAATTTCCAAGCGATGATGCCCGATAATCCCGGCACGCGTTTTTCCGGGACGGTGTTCTCGGTGGAATACAACGGGGAAAAAGAAATTTACGGCGTCGTGGCCAGCCACATTTTAGCCGCCAATGACGGCACCGGCTATAATGTTAAAAAAACCTTCTCCGCCGTTTTTGATAACAAGGGGGAACCCCTTTCTATTCCGGCCGAAATAATCACCGTGTCCGCACCTTCCCATTTGGATTTATCACTGGTTAAATTTCCTGCCGAATATGAAAAAGTGTTAAACCCCTATTCAATTGGAAAAATAGAATCGGAAAAATCGGTTCAAACCTGCGGCTTTAACCACGGCGGCGCCGTGCATATGACCTCGTGCGCCATTCAAAACAACCGCCCGTATTCCATTCATATCAACATTCCGCTCCCCCGCGAAGAACGCCCCGGTTTATGCGGAAGCGCCGTGTTAAACGCAGAACAAGAATTAGTCGGTATTATCGTAGGCAGCACCTTGGCCCCTTGGGCTGAGCAGGACCGCACCTTTGTGGCGCCGGCCGCTTTTCTGAACCAGTTGGTGGAGGCCTACCACAACAACGGGCAATCTTCTGTTTCTTTTCTGCTGCAAGGGACGCATTCCATCCGCTTAAACGTGAATGAATACGTCACCCGGGTGGTACTGCTCGACAACGCGCGCCAGCCGCTCTACCGCTACAACGTAAAAGAGCGTTTTTCCCGGACGGAAATGAACGAAGCGCTGAAATCCTTTCCGCAAACCCGTTACCTGGAAGTCGTCACCCAAACAATCAGCTGGTCAGAGGACGGCAGCACGCTGCTTAAAAAGAAGGACCGCAATTTTCCGCCCGTTGCGTATACCTATGATTTGCAAAGCAATCAAATCATCTCCACGCGCGAGGTAAAAACGGTTCTACCCTTTTAGCTCGTTTATTGCAACCGAATACCCCAAAAACCTCTTCCGCGCGGCGCCCAGTCAAGGGCTGATACCGGCCCAAAGGCCCACGGTCCGCTAGGTCTTTTGACCCTTGTTTGCGCCGGCGTCGGGGGGGTAAAATATAGATATATGAAGAAACTATTTTTTATCTTTTTTTCCTTCAGCCTGTTTTTGGCTTTGCCTTTGTCGGCGCAGAACTATTTAAAAGCCGGCAGTGCCGCGGCCGAAGCCGGCTTATCCAAATCCGCCCCGAAAGCGCCGAACGTCAAAACCAATTTAAACAACGCCCTTCGCAAAATAACCCAGACCTTGCGCTTGCCCAAAACCCCGGCGGCGGGCCATACGGCCGCAACGGCCAAAGTATTCCGCCAAAAACATACCGCCAAACCGCTTGTTAGTGAAAAACTCCTTGCCAGCAAAATACGCGCCCAGCAGCAAGCGCCGTCTTTCATCGCGCCGGATGAACATATTTTTCTTGCCACATCCGACTTAGATCCTTCCATCCGCTACTCGGGTACGGTATTCGCCCTTGATTACAATGGAAAACGTGAAATTTACGGCGTTGTTGCCACCCACATCGTTCCCAGTGACGACATGGATTTAATAGGCGTCGGCCGCCAATTTACTGCGGTTGTATACCATAAAGGGAAACCCGTTCAAATTCCAGCTCAGATAGTGGCTTCTTCACCGGTAAGTATGCTGGATATTTCGCTGGTCAAATTTCCGGCAGATAAAGAAGCCCTGTTAAAACCATTCACCCTCGGCCAAGCCCAAGACGGCGAAACCCTGCGCTCCCTCGGGTTTGCCCAAGGCCGTTTTGCCTATGTGCCCAACCGCAAAGTGATTCATAACAGCCATTTTTCCATCCGCACCACGATGCCGCTGGCGCGCAACAGGCGATCCGGCCTGTGCGGTAGCGCGCTGCTAAACGAAAAAAACGAACTCGTCGGCATCCACACGGGAAGCACGTTTAACCCCAGCGAAGACTTTTCTTTCGCCACGCCCGCCAATTACCTGCACGACCTGGTGGCGGCCTACCACAACAAAGGAATTTCCAAAATTGCCTTTTATGTGGATGAAAACATTTCCATCCGCCTTAATTCCGACGAATACGTCACCTCGATTATGCTGTTGGACGAATCCGAGCGCCCCCTGGCGGAAGAATACGTTTCGTTCCGTTTTTCGCACTCCAAAGTAAGCACAATGCTCCGGCAGTATCCGCAGAGCGAGTATTTAAAGTTGACTACAAAATCCATCCAATGGACGCCAGACGGCCGCACGTTGCTGGTCAGCCGGGACTGGTTAGACGAAACTCCGTCTAAAACATACTTCTACGATTTAAAAGAAAACAAACTTGTTCGGATAAGCGAAGAATAACCAAAAAAGATACAATAAGGGTATGACTTCCGTTGACCGTGTATCCCAATACCTGGCCGCTTTCGGCCTGCAAGACCGCATCCGCACGCTGGAAAAGTCCAGCGCCACGGTAGCCCTGGCCGCCCAAGCCCTGGGCTGCCAAGAAGCCCTCATCGCCAAAACGCTTTCGTTCGAATACAACGGCTCGGCCCTTTTGTTGGTGGCTGCCGGGGACGCGAAAGTGGACAATAAAAAATTTAAAGAAGTTTTCGGCACCAAAGCCAAAATGCCCGCCCCGGAACAAGTGGAAGCCTTAACCGGGTTCCAGCCGGGGGGCGTGTGCCCATTTGCCGCCAAAGAAGGCGTAGAGGTTTATTTGGACGTTTCTTTAAAACGGTTTGAAACCGTCTACCCGGCGGGGGGAAGCGGCAATACGGCGGTGAAACTGACGCTGGAGGAACTGGAAAAAGCCTCCCGCGCCAAAAAATGGGTGGATGTATGCAAATCCTGGCAACCCCAGCCCGCCGCGGCCCAGTAATTCCAAAGAGCCGGATATACGAAAGCCGCAAAAAATTGTAAAATATAGTAGAAGTAAAAAATCTATGGAGGATGTAACAACTATGATTAAAGTAGGTATTAACGGTTTTGGCCGCATCGGTCGTTTCGTATTCCGCGCGGCGCAAGAACGCAAAGATATTGAAATCGTCGGTATCAACGATTTGTGCCCCGTGGACTATTTGGCTTATATGCTCAAATACGATACGATGCACGGCAAATTCAACGGCACCGTGGAAGCGGACGTTGAAAACAATCAGCTCATTGTAAACGGCAAAAAAATCCGCGTGACCGCCGAAAAAGATCCGGCCAACCTGGCTTGGGATAAAGTGGGCGCCGAATATGTGGTAGAATCCACCGGTTTGTTCCTCACCCAAGAAAAAGCCCAGGCTCACCTCAAAGCCGGCGCCAAATATGTAGTTATGTCCGCTCCGTCCAAAGACGCCACCCCGATGTTCGTAGTCGGCGTCAACGAAAAAACCTACGTCAAAGGCACCCAGTTCGTTTCCAACGCTTCCTGCACCACGAACTGCTTGGCTCCTATCGCCAAAGTGCTCAACGACAAATGGGGCATTAAAGACGGCTTGATGACCACCGTTCACTCCACCACCGCCACCCAGAAAACCGTAGACGGCCCGTCTATGAAAGACTGGAGAGGCGGCCGCGCCGCTTCCGGCAACATCATTCCTTCTTCCACCGGCGCTGCGAAAGCCGTGGGCAAGGTAATCCCGGAACTCAACGGCAAACTGACCGGTATGTCTATGCGCGTGCCGACCTTGGACGTGTCCGTCGTGGACTTGACCGTCAACTTGGCTAAACCGGCCAAATACGAAGAAATCTGCGCCGCGATGAAAGAAGCCGCCAACGGCGAACTCAAAGGCATTTTGGGTTACACCGACGAAGCCGTCGTGTCTTCCGACTTCTTGGGCTGCCCGCTTACGTCTATCTTCGACGCCAAAGCCGGTATCGCCTTGACGGATACCTTCGTGAAAGTCGTATCTTGGTACGATAACGAAATCGGCTACTCCAACAAAGTGCTCGATTTGATCGCCCATATGGCTTCCGTCAACAAATAACGCTAATACAGTTAGAAAGCGGGTCCTTCGGGGCCCGCTTTTTTTATGTTTCTTGCACGGGTGAAATTTATCTGCCAAAAAGAAAGTCGGAAATAACTATTTCCCTTTTCGTTGAATAATGTTATGATAGCTAAAGAAATCCTGGGAGGAAAAAATGAAAAAATTTTACCTGTTTTTATTGGTTTTCTTTTTTGTGGCGGCGCCGTTTTTGGCCGAGGCCACAGAAGCGCTGATGAACGTCAGTGCGGAAGCGGAAGTGCGCGTCAAGCCGGACCGCGCCGCCCTGACATTTGGCCTGTACGAAAAGACCGCAACCCTGCGGGAAGGCGCCCAAAAATTAAATGCGCTCTCCCGCCAAGTGACCGACTACCTGCGTAACCGCGGGATAGAAGAACGCTTTATCCAAACCGACAGTCTGCACATCCAGCCTATCTATATCACGCAAACCGTCTACGCCAAAAACGGCGCCAAAACCCAACAAGAAACGGTAAAATACGAACTGGGCCAAACCTTCACCGTTACGCTGGAAGATCCCGCCCAGTACGAAGATGTTCTCTACGCCCTGCTGGAGCTGGGCATCAACCGGGTAGAAAATGTATCCTTCTATTCCACCCAGCTGCGCCAAACCCGCGATGAGGCCCGCCAATTGGCCGTGCAATACGCGCGCGAAAAAGCCGCGCTCTTGGCAGAAGCGGCCGACATTCGGCTGGGCAAAATCGTAAACATTACCGAAAACACCGCCGCCCAATGGCCTTCGGCCCGGCTAACCGCCAGCAATATCAGCCAAAATATGACGCAGGAACTGCCGGCAGACGGGCAGATGCCAGGCCCGGCAACGGGAATGATTTCGGTTAAAGCCGCCGTCACGTTAACTTACAAAATTAAATAGGAGAAAAAATGAAAAACGCTTTATTTTCCGCTTTGCTGGCGCTGGCCGTATGCGGCTGTGCGTCCACCGAAAAACAACTCATCGGTACCTGGGTGGAACCTATTCCTTCTATACCGGGGCAAATGCAAGGGGTTTCCTTGCAGCAAGGGGGGGTGGCTTCTTCCGTTAATATGGCCACGTTGCAATATGAACGCTGGAACACCGCCAACGGGCAGTTGGTTTTAGAAGGCAAAAGTATCGGAAACGGCCAAACCATTCCCTTTACCGAAACACTGAAAATTGAAAAATTAGACGAGGGGGAATTAATTCTTTCTTCCGATGGCAATACACGGCAATATACCCGCCGAAAATAACCCCCGCAACCTATTAAAAAACCGCCCGAAAAGGCGGTTTTTTAACATTTTTACGCGGGGCTATTGCTCCACCACCTCTGCCGCTTTAAATAAGTGGCTAAAGGACAGCGAAACGCCTACATATACATTTTCGCCGCGTTTGCCAAAATACTTGGCCTGCGCCGTATAATAGCTGACGAACGGCGCCAAATACAAGTTTTTGTACAGCTGCACTTCCAGGCGGGCGTCGGCGGAAAATTCATAATCCAAATCCGTTTGCACGCGCTCGGATTCGCTTAAATAATCCCGGAACAACACTTCGTACTGGGCTTTTACGCCTTCGCGCAAGGGCTGTTCGATTTTAAATCCGGCTTCCCACGCCAATTTGTTGGAGGTGGGGGAATAAGTATAATCCCGCTCGCCCACCACCGCGGCAAACAGGCTTTTTAAGTATTTGCCTTCAAACAATTTGACGCCAGCCGTGGCGCGCAAAACCCGCTTGCGGGGGGCGTCTTCGGGTTTGGTAAATTCGGTTTCGTAGCCCAGGTTGGCAAACGGACCCATTTCAAAACCGCCCAACAGGTTGGGTATGTTCCACAAGCGTTGGGTGTAGCCGGTGGTAAACAGGATTTGGTCGGCGTTTTCGTTGACGATGGTTTCGTCATCCACCGGGCGGATTTTGGTGCGTCCGTAATCCAGCAGCAGTTCGTTGCTCCACAAGTAATGCCGGGCGTGGTAATCGGCCGATGCATTGAGCAGCCCGCGCACCGCCGTTTGGGAATCCGCCGTCAAACGCGCCTGGGAAAAATCCTGGTACGCCGCGGCATTTTTCACTTCGGTAGAATTAAAATCAAACGCCAATTTGGAAAGGTCCACCTCCCACCCGCGCTTCACTCCTTCCGCCCCGGCCGGCGGTACGGTTCCGCCCCACAAAAGGAGCGTGCACAAAAATGCCCCTAGGATATTTTTCATAATGTTCCTCCAGGGGTTTCTTCCAGCTTAAAACGTACCCGCAAGCGGCCGTTTTGATAGTCCCAGCTAATGAGTTTAAAACGTCCGATTTCCCGTGTATTTTGCACGTGTTTGCCGATACACGGGCACACGTCGTAGCTGCCCACCCGCACCAGGCGGACGTTGTCCCCGGCTTCGGGGGGGAGGGAAGACAAATCCACGCTTTTTTCGGCAATTTCACGCGGGAGTTCTTCCGCCGTAACGGGCAGCTGGCGGGAAATAACGTCATTGACCATATCTTCCACTTCGCGCAATTGTTCTTCCGTCGGAGCGGCGGGCAGGGAATAATCGCATTTGGATTTATTTTTTTCGATATGGTTAGTCGTGCTTCGTGCACAGCCAAAAAAACGTACCATTGTTTGGTTCAAAATATGTTCGGCCGTGTGCATCGGCGCGTAATAATCTTTTTTCGGTTCCAAGGAAGGATTTTCATTCATATGGGTATATTGTAGCGGATTTCCATCGCTAATTCAATTTTGCACATCAGACGAAAAACCCTTTTTTCGCCAACACCCCGGTGACAACGCGCTCCAAAAATAATAAAATATAAGACGGAAGGGAAAAGCGTTTTTGGATTCCCTTACTTTAGAAGTTATGATTGAGGAAGAATAGATACATTATGCCTAAGAATACTGACTTTTGTAAAATCGTCGCGACCATCGGTCCCGACACCAGCAACGAAAAAGCTATCGAACAATTAGTTTTGGCCGGGGTGTCCGTGTTCCGCTGCAACTGCAGCCACGGTTCTTTGCCTGAATACCAGGAAAGAGTCACCAACATCCGCAAAATGGAAAAGAAATACAACTGCACCCTGGGTATTTTATTTGACTTGCAAGGCCCGAAACTCCGCATCGGCACTTTTAAAGACTACCGCATTACCTTGAAACAAGGCGATAAATTCCGCCTGGATATGAACCCGGAACCCGGCGACCAAACCCGCGTGTGCCTGCCGCACAAAGAAATCTTCGCCGCGATGAAACCCGGCTTGGAACTGTTGCTTAACGACGGCGTCGTGCGCCTGCGCGTAGATGCCCACACTGCCGACACCGCCGACTGCACGGTAATCGCCGGCGGCGAACTGTCCAACAAAAAAGGCGTCAACGTGCCCGGCGTAAAATTGCCGCTTTCCGCGCTGACCGCCAAAGACAAAGAAGATTTGAAAATCGCCGAAATGCTGGGCGCCGACTTCATCGGCCTGTCCTTCGTACAGGAACCGGAAGACATCATCGAACTGCGCAGCTTGATGAAATCCAAAGCGCACATCATCGCCAAGATTGAAAAACCTTCCGCCATCGATCACCTGCGCGAAATCATTGATTTAACCGACGTCATTATGGTTGCCCGCGGCGACCTGGGCGTAGAAACCAGCCCGGAACTCGTGCCGGTATTGCAGAAGAAAATCGTTTCCGGTTGCCGCAAAGCGGGCAAACCGGTCATCGTAGCCACGCAGATGCTCGAATCGATGATCCACAACATTATGCCCACCCGCGCCGAAGCCTCCGACGTGGCCACCGCCGTCTACGACGGTGTGGACGCGGTAATGCTCTCGGCCGAAACCGCCCAGGGCGACCACCCCTACGAAGCCGTCGCCACGATGCGCCGCATCATCGAAACCGTGGAAAAAGACCACCGCTACCGCAAAGGCCTTTCTACCCTGGAACGCAAAAACGATTCCACCAAAGAAGGCGCCATCACTTCCGCGGCCGGCATTGTGGCCACCAACCTGGATACGGCTAACGTGATTGTTACGTTCACCGATTCCGGTTCCACTACGCTGCGTGCTTCCCAACAGCGCGCCGGCGGCCTGCCGATTTTGGGTATGACCCCCAACATCACCACCGCCCGCCAGCTGGCCGTTGTGTGGGGCGTAACGCCGATTGTCATCGAAAACTTGGAAAACTTTGACGATATGACCGCCGAAACCCGCAAAGCGGTGTTGGACCAGAAACTCGCCAAAGAAGGGGACAACGTCGTAGTAACCGCCGGTATTCCGTTCGGCAAAGCCGGTACCACCAATATGCTTTATGTGCTTAACGTCTAATTAGCGCATAATGTATTTTCTGACGCCCCTGCTCAAACGGGGGCGTTTTTTTGCTACACTATCAAAAACCCCAGCCAGGAGGCTTATTATGTTTTGGTGCCAAAAATCCGTTTCCTGGGCGCTTTTACCGGCCCTGCTTTGTTGTTTTTCGCCGCTTTGGGCCGAAAAATTGGTACTCTACCACACCAGCGACATCCACGGCTATTACTTTGCCCGTCCGGGTAAGAACGGCCAGCCCCTGGGCGGGTTTGCCGTCCTGGAAAATGTACTGCTGCAGGAAAAAGAACCTTTTGTTTTGCTGGACTCGGGTGATTTTTCAAGCGGCAACAAAGAAGCCAACTCCTCGGACGGGCGCTATTCCATTGACCTAATGAACCACGCCGGCAAAACCCCCAAAAATCTTTCCGGGCAGGGCTACGCCGCACTGACCGTCGGCAACCACGACAGCGATTTCGGTGCCGAAACCCTGGGACAAATGTTGGGCGGTTTTAACGGGGAAATTCTCTCCGCCAATCTGCAAGGCCTTCAAATCCCGGGCAAAGCCTTGCGGCCTTATTATATTTTCAACTGGAACGGGCATAAAATTGCCGTTATCGGGTTTTCTATGGACGGACCGGGAATGAGCGGAATGGAATTAGCCCGCCTGTCCAACGCGGACTGGGAAAAACTGTTAGCCGAAGTCCGCTCCCACAAGCCGCAGGCCGTTATCCTGCTGGCGCACGATTCTATTGCCGACCCGCGTAAACCCTCCCAGCTGCTGGATATGCTGGCCCAGCTGCAGCCGGCCAGCGGGATTGATGTTTTTTTAGGCGGACACGCCCATTTGCAGCACGCCCAACGCAAACTGGGGCCGCAGGGGCCGCTGTTTGTGGAAAGTGGCTCTATGCTGGAAGGCGTCAGCCGCGTAGAACTGAATTTTGATGACGATTCCGGCCTTTTAACCAGTGCCAATGCGGAATATATTGCGCTTAATCCCGCAAAATGGGGGGAAAATAAAGCCGTAAAAGCCAAACTGGATCAGTTAGAGGATAAAACGCTTACGCGCGTTTTTGCCGCGGTTCCGACCACTTTGTATAAATATCCGCAAGGGCCGGATGCTGCACCCGATGTGGCCAAACTGCTGGCAGACTATATGAAAACCTGGCTGGAACCCCAGGAAAAAGTGGATTTTGCTATGTTCCAGCTGCCCGGCGTACGGCGCGATATTCTGCCAGGCAACTTGACCGGCCGCGATCTGGCGGAGCTTTTGCCATATACCGAATATGTATCCACTTTTAACATTACAGGCAAAAAATTCAAGCAAGCGGCAGAAGAAAGCCTTAAATGCAATCCGGACGGCAAAAATTATTCCCTTTTTGCCTATTCGGATAATGTGTATATTGAATATAAATGCCGCCCGAATAAAAAAAGACCCGTCAAAATTACCAAAATCCTCTTAAACGGCAAAAAAATGTCTGTCCGGAAAGTCTACCGGGCGGCCGCTATTGCACACATCCCGGACGGTTATTTTGAGGGAGCTCCTTTCAAAATCACCCGCAACAAACAGAAAAAAATCTACAAAAAAACCAGCGGCGAACTGTTATTTGATATAGTAGAACAGCTGCCGGGAGCCAACCCTTCTGAAAAACAACTTACCGCCCCGTCGGATTTGCGTATCAAGCAAGTCCAGTAACTGGCAGTTTTCCCTTATCAGCCGGGCCTTTGTAAGGCCCGGCTTTTGATAGCACGCCAAAACACCGAAAACAAATGGCCCGCTCGCCATTACGTTTAAAATAAATTCCTTTTGAATGAAGCGGAAAAACGGTATAAGACAGACGAATTGCGGTCATGCACCATGCGGGCAGCGGGCTCCGTTAGCTGCGGTTGAATTGGAAACACCGCGCGCCCGCTGCCGCTTTGCTTAACGCCAGCATTCTATCAGAACCGATCTCAGCAAAGACTGAGCACAATGGACCAGGCTTTGGCACCCATAGACACAAAAACCCCGCGCTTTGGCACGGGGTTTTGTAAAGGATCTTCTTAAACGTTATTTGGCTGCGCGAATATCGCTGTTTTCTTTCTTCCAGGCAGTCATTACCAGCAAAATGCCCACAACACAGGCAACAATGCAAGAATTGAACACACCTGCCCAGCCCCAGTGTTCCAAAATAAAGGAAGCACCGCTGCCGGCCAAGAAACCGCCTACATACCCGAACAACCCGCAGAAACCGCAAGCCGCCGCCACGGATTCTTTCGTGGTGAGCAAGGAAATCTGCACGTTGATCAAGTTTTGCGGGCCGTCCACAAAGAAGCCCAGCGCCGCAATAAAGAAGCACGTTAAATACAAGTGGTTCGGACCCGCAAACAGGTAGAAGCCGTAAGCGGAAATCGCTAACAATACAAAGTAAATAACGTTAGAGGGCGTGCAGCGTCCGCCAAACACCTTGGACGTTAAAATACCAGCCGTAATACCGCCGAGCGCACCCACCAAGGGGTTCAGCGTAAAGATAAGCGGAATGCTGGCTTTGGAAAGTTCGCGCGAATCCAGGAAGATAGCCGCCCAGGACAGCGTTACATAACGCACAAAATACACGCACAAGAACGCTACGGACAAAATCCAAATGTATTTGTTCGTTAATACGTATTTGCGTAACAACACCCAATAGCTTTCGCCTTCGCTGGCTTCTTTGGTTACCAGCTGTTGGCAGCCCATAAATTCTTCCACCGGGGGCAGCCCCACGCTGGCGGGCGTATCTGTTACGCTGCGCAAAATATAGAAGGACGTAATCAACCCCAAGATACCGGAAAATACAAAAACAAACTGCCAGTGTATCATCGGAGTAATGTCCATCAATTTCAGGATAACCGCAGCAATAATGGCCGCGATGGAAATACCCACCGTATGGGCGGAAGCCCACAGCGTCCATTTGCTTGCTCTTTCTTTAGGAGAGAACCAATACGCAAAAATACGCGCAATCGGAGGAAATCCCATAGACTGGAAGGCCTGGTTCAAGGTCCAGAACAGCACTAAGAGGAAGAAAGAAGTCAAATACCCGAAAAACAGGTTAATGACCGAAGATGCCATCAAACCAAAGGCCAAAAAAACGCGGATGTTGCTTTTGTCAGCCAACATACCGCTTACGAATTTTCCGATACCATACGCAATTAAGGAAATGGATACCATTAAACCGAACTGGTCATTGGTAATACCCGTTTCTTCTTTAAAGACGTGGGCGATAGGGTTCAGGTTTTGGCGGGTTACGTAGTACATGGCGTAACCGATATAGGCACTGATAAATAAGCGAATTCTCCAGCGCTTATATTGCTTTGCAATTTCTTGAGGATCGGTTATTTTTTCCGTTGCATCAGGCAACGGTTTAAACCAATCAATAAACTTCCGTAGCATTCAAGTCTCCTATTTGTTTGATTATTAATACGAACATCCTTACACCATTATTATAACACATTTCGGGGTCGATTTTCGGAAGAAAATTGCATTTTTTTAAGATGCGTTTTTCTGCGTTTTCAAACCTCTTTTTTCCGACTAAAAACCCCGGGCCTTTTGCAAGCACCCGGGGGATTTAAATACCTGTTACGTGTGGACTTATATCGCAGCATTGGCCGGCGGGATGAAATCTACGCCTCTGGCTTTTGCCATCGCTTGGTATTTTTCCAGCACATGGTTGACAACAGCCTTTTTATCCATAACGGAAGTCATCTTTTTGAGCTGGGAGTTGATTTCCGTTTCAGCTTCTTTAGTCAGCTGTTTAGCATACAGATACTGCATAGTCGCCAAGCGGATGCGATCAATCCGAGTCTTTTTGAGCAAGCGCGCTTCAATCACCCGCAGGTCCGAACGGCCCACCGGATATTTGGCCATAATGCCGTCCAGCGAAAAATTGATCAGCTTGTTAATTTCTTCTTCGGATTTGCCCAGAACACGCGCTCTGATAATGCTATTGTATACCGGTTCTACTTCGGCGCGGAATTGTTCATACGTCAACGGATCGCCGGTAGCCAAACGCGTATTTTCCGGCAAGCGTTGGTACAGTTTTTCCACCATATTCAAGCGATAGAGATCTAACGAAGTTTTATCGTTGGCGGAAATCATCATTTGTTCCAAGCTCGCCAAGTCAATGCGGTAGCGGCTCATCAGCCCGTTGCTCAAGTTCTTAACCACCTGCTTCATTTCGGCCGGATCTTGGGTTACCCCTAAGTTCGGGTTATTGATCATGGCCGACTCTACTTCCATACGCAGGTTAGAATAGGTTAACACTTTCGGTTTTTTGGTCGTCCAAATTTTAATCTGATTTTTCAAGTCACTTGTAATCAGGTTCTTGTTCCAGAGAGTAGCAATCGCCGTAGCAAGCACTGGCATGGACAACCCGTAAATGGCCCCCAGCGTAGAATTTAAGCCAGGCAGCGTCGCCAATTGGTCAGAGAACATACCGTACAAAATCGTTCCCATACCCGTTAAACGAGCCAATACGTAAATCATAGATACAGCAGCTTTCTGGCCCGCATTTTCGGGGCGGTTAAGCGCCATTGCTTGTTCTTGGTTCGCCAAGTTGGCAAACCCTAAACCGGCCAAGGCCCACAGAGCGCTGCGTGTATAGATATCCAATCCCGGCAAGATGGACAACCCACCGGCACCTACGGCAATCAAGCTGGACAGACCAATTAACGCCTTATCGGTAATCAACCCTTGGCCCATCGCCTTGGCACCCAGTTTGCGCCCTAAGAACACCGTCAAGTACACGGCGAAGAAGGAAGCCAACATGGCCTGTTCCGGCTTGGCAAACACGTCTTTCAGCACGGTACCCGGGCCAGAGTTAAACGCCATGCCGCCAAAGTGATACAGACCTACACGGGCAGCCATCTGTACCAAATACTGTTTCAGGAAAGCTTTGGTTTTCATCCACTTCGTCGGTTTAATTTCAGAGGGGGCTACGCCCGTTTTAGCAGCTTTTTTATTGATTAACTGCGCCAATTCCTGTTTTTGCGTACCGGTGAAAGCAAACCGCAAGTTTTGACCGATACCTTTCCAGAAGGCACCTTTTTTGCTGGTATCCACGGTGCTTTCTTTAATGTTTTGGATTTTGGACATCCGCAGCAAGGCCGCAGAAGCCAACGGGGCTACACCCGCCACACCAAACATAGCAGCCAAGGTGGACAAGCCCGTTTCAATGCCGAATAGCGCCGTCATCGTTGCGCCTACCACCGGCAGGAACAAGTAGCAGTAAATACCGCCGGCGGAAGCCCAGGAGTTCAAATCAGCCACTGTGGAAGAGGCACTGACAGGGTCGTTAGCGACCGCTTTGGCAATCGGGCTGTTGGTCTGTTTGATAATACCGTTACCGGCAATACCGTTGACCAAAATACCGCCTACCATACCGCCAAAGGCCCACAGCGGCGTTAAGACATCGGCCGCACCCAACGCCAAGCTGCCAGCGGAAATGCCCAACCCCAGCGCAGACAAAATTTGTCCTACATAAGCCGTATTTTTCAAGCCTAAGCGAGTCTGCAAACCACTAATGAACGGAGCCAAAACCGGCCCAAACTGACCAGCCGAAGAAGGCAAGTTCGCCATAAACGAGCTTACATCGCCGAACAATCTGGTTGCCGCAGCAATGGCCTGACCAAAAGAACTTAAACCTTCGGAGAAAGCCGTCAGCTTCAACGCCCAATCGCCGGCTTTATCGGTGTGCAGCTTAAAGACAATATCCTTCATATCCGCATTGTTGGCTACAATCGCATCCAACTCTTTGGACACTGCCGCTAAGGATTCGTTTACTTTCCCGCTGCTAATGAACGCGGTTTTTGCAGCCTCCAGGTCTTTTGCGACCAAGAACTGTTTCAGCTCTTTATTGGCGAGCTGCATTTTTTTGGAAAGGACCGTGCGCAGCGGAACACGTACTTCGCTCAGCAGCGACAGGGCTCTTTCTACATCGTTTTGCGCTACCGTTTCAGAAAAGCGAGGGGCCAAATTGCGGGCCGCCAGCACACGGTAGACTTCTTGCGTCGTGTTGTTTCCGCCATTAATGCGTACGCCCATTAAACCTCTTACGGAGCCAGACGGAGAACGCAACAGCAACGAACCATTGGAATCAATCACAAAGGTTTCAGAATCTAACTTTCCTACATTTAAAAAGGCTCTTTTCGTAACTTCCGAATCAAACACAAATTTGATGTCGTAATCTTGCGGGATCAACACCCCCGGAGCACTTTCTACATTAGCCGGGTAGCGTACTTCCATCCCTTGGATTCTGGCTTCCTGTGCAGCGCGAATCGCTTTAGTGGCCGCCGCACGGTCGGCTCTGCTGCGGAAAAACTGAACCGCTTTGGAAAAGAAGGGAACCGGTTCAATGGCTTTGACTTCATAAGTAGGATCAAAGCTGGCTTCCAACGTATTCAGCACATCCTGTTGTGCTTTGGCATTCAGTTTTTTATTGTTTGCAGCTAATTTTTCCAATTCCGGTTTAACAGATTCCACCCACATTTTCTGGAAGGCAGGATCCTGCAAAGCCGGGGTTTTTCCATATTCTTTAATATATTTGCGTTCCGCTTTTTCTAAGCCATACTGCAAGGCTTGCGAAACTTCTTTGGTATACGAAACATTGGCATAGCGGCTGTTGATGCGGGCGATATGGTCGACCTGTTCAGAGGCGAACCAATCTCCTTCTGCTGCTTCCATGCCCTCCGGAATGGATACCGCACCAACCGACAAATTATTCGCAGCCTGTATATTGTCCAAATTAACGGAAACATCACCTACCGGCAGGGGCTGTTCAGCAGCAGCTGCCGTTTCCACTGGCTGTTTTTCGCCTAACGGGTTGGCCAGGACTTTTCCTTTATGTTCATTTAAAGCGGCCCATTCTGCGGTAGCCTCGGCAGAAGCATCCAAGTGATGGATGTTCATTCTGTTCCAAGAGGACAGCAATTTACCTAATTTAGCCGCCGATAATTCTGTCGCCGGTTCAACTATTTCCGGCAGCTGAACGGAAAGGGAGTTTTCGCGCACATAGGTTTGTACGCCGCTCCAAAAATCGCCGGAGAGCTTGCCGTTCACGCAGGACATCTGCGCCAACTGTTCTAATGCGTCATACGCCTGCAAATTTAATAACGCACGACCAATTACAACTTGTGTAATCGGTTGTAAAGCCGCTGGAGATTTCTTATAAGTATCAATTAAAAGAGTAGCGTCTTTGGCGGCCCCTAAGAACCCCAGGTCCGTGGCGGCTGCCATCGTTTTAGACCAATTCTTTAATTGTTCTTCACTTAATGGAGTGGAAACTTGCGCTTGAGTATTGTTAGCCAACAACGTACGACGGTACAAATCTACCGCTTGGTCTGCATATTGCTTCTGCAATGCAAAACCACGCTCCACCGTGATGGTCGGAAGCGTGCTGAGCACCAAAAAGTCTTTGGCAGATTCGCTGCGGGTTACTTCAAAAATTTGGTGATAGATGTTTTTGGCATCTTGCGCATTCAAATTGGCTTTCGTGGCCAATTCATTAACTTGCGTCAAACTCATCACCGGGATTTGGCTGTTAATCTTTCTAACAATGCGTTTGGTAAGTTCAGTGCTTATCTCAGCCGCATTAGGATTAAGCTGTCTGGCAGAAATGTCAGCAGCCTGCTGTCCCGCGGCATGCGTTGTTTGCTTATACGAAGCACTCGCTGCTTTATAAGGGGCTTTGGCGGAGGGGACTGTCGCACCGGGGATATAGCGCATCCCGTTGATATTCAACGGCAGTTTAGAGGCTTTTGATGCTGCACCGGCGGCCTCCAGCGCGCCCTTATCCAATGCTTTTGAAGCCCCCTGAACAATCTTAGACTGGGCCAAGGAAGGCGTAATGCTTCCGAAAATTAACGATATACTCAATACTAGAGATATCAGTTTATTCATACGTTGTCTCCACTGGGTTTAAGTATAGAACACTGCACGGCTTATATCCTAATGCTAACACAAAAACTATTCGGCAACAAGGGCCAAAAGGCCCACTTTATAAGTGGGACCTTTTGACCCTTGCATAGCATTAAAACGGGGTGCCGTTTCCTCTGTTATTGTAACATAAAAACAAGCGGTTGAAGCAAATTTTTGTTATTTTACCAGTCCGCATCCTTGCTTAAAGCCGAAAGAGGCAGCTGGGAGCCGAAAGTAAATGAACGCGGAAATTCGTGTACGGTAAGACGGCGGCTTAAATACGTGCGGATAATCCCCAAATGTTCGGGCGTGTAGCCTTCATTTAATACAATAAAAGCCTTTAACCGTTCGCCTTCGTCGGGGCGCATCAGCCGGACCCGGCAGGCTTTTACCGCCGGGTGGGACAACAGCACTTTTTCCACCCGTTTGGGATAGACATTTACTCCTGCCACCTGTACGGATTCATCCGTCCGCCCTTGGGGGACCAAAAAGCGGTCTTTAGGCAGGCTTACATAATCGGGCAAATCTTGCCATTGCGGCTGGGCGCTGCGCCGGATACGCGGCAACACGGGATTTTGGGAAGAGATTTCCCAAAATGGAAGAATTTTAAACGGGTCCTGCCCCCGGTGGCGGTAGGCAATTGCACCCGTTTCGCTGGCGCCGTAAATTTCTGTAAAACGGGCGGCGCCGGCGTCGTATAAGGCCTGGACGGTTTCCGGCTTGCAAGGCGCGGTAGAAGAAAGCACCTCTACCTGCGGCGGAAATGCATTTTTCACCCGCACCCAATAATTCCAAAAAAGCGGAAATCCAACCAGCAAATCCCCTTTTTTTAGCAAGGCGTTCCAATCCTGGGTGGGCAAGGGGGCAAGCGGCAGCACAGGGACTTTCAGCATATGCGGCAACGCCACCGTAAACGAAAATCCATACAGATGGCACGATGGCACCAACGCCACCACCCGCTTAATGTTTTTAAACAACGGCGCTATGCCTTGGGCTTCTTCGGTAATCATTTCCAACGTATGGACGCAGGGTTTAGGCTCCCCGGTGGTACCGGAAGTAAAAAAAGTCAGCTGCTGTTTTTGCACAAATGACGCAAAGGCATAGTCCGCCATTAACTCCAGGGAGGAAAAATCACGTTTTGCAAATCCAAACAAAGCAGCCGCTTTTTGCAAAACAGCATCCAAGACTTCCCGCGGTATGCGGGTGAGCAACTCCTCTTCTTTGCCGGGAGCCAACACGGCCAACACATCCAGCCTGCACCGGGCGGCTTCCGTTCGGAATAAATCGGCAATCATTCTTTTTACATCTTGTTTGTTCAGCATTTTTCTTTCCTGGCTTTCCGCCGACGGAAGACCGTCCCCATTTCTGGTTTTCATTTCCGCCCAGCAGGCTTTCAAGCCAAGGCGGAAAACGCCGCGTTTGAAACGACTGATATTTGTAAACTTACTTTAAATAAAATAAAATTTATATTATACAAGCGTACCAAAAACAGCACACTTGGAGCAAGTAAAAATTTTACCTATTGCCCGGCTGTATATTCGCTTTTCCGGCACCGGCCCAACCGCTGCCGAACAGAATGCCGTCTAAACTGTTCTTTTGCAGCCGCCCCGCAAGGACCGGCTGAGAATTACCCGTACTGACGCGCTCAAATACCCGTTTACAACACGCCAGTATTAAAAATATATGAAGATACACACGCCGCATATTGCTTATAAATGGCTGATTTTTTCCGTCACGGCGATTGGCGTTTTTATGTCCACGCTGGACGGAGGCATCGTCAATATCGCGCTTCCGGTTATGGCGCGGGATTTAAACGCCGGGTTGGAACGGATACAATGGGTGGTGAGCGTTTACTTGCTGACGACCACCTGTTTCCTGCCTGTGTTTGGCAAATTGTCCGATATGTACAGCCGCAAATACCTCTATTTGACGGGGTTTTTGCTTTTTGGACTAGGTTCCTTGCTGGCGGCATTTTCGGAAAGTTTAAGCTGGATGATTTTTTCGCGCGTGGTGCAAGGCTTAGGCGCCAGCGCGATGATTTCCAACTGCCAGGCGATTATCGCCAAAGCGTTTCGCGGCAAGGACCGCGGCCGCGCGCTAGGTGGTATTGGCGCGATGGTGGCCATCGGTTTTTTGGCGGGCCCGGCGGTGGGGGGTATTTTAATCCAGCATTGGGGATGGCAATCGGTATTTTGGATTAACGTGCCCATCAGCGCCCTAGGGATTTGGCGCGGCATACAGATTATTCCGCTTTTTAAAGCCCACGAACGCGTAAAAATGGACTTTATGGGCGCGATCTGCTTTGTTCTGTTCTGTTTTTGTTTTTTGTACGGGTTGGACGAGGGGGAAAGCCAACACTGGACTTCTTTCCTTATTATGGGTTCGTTTGCGATGTCGGCGCTGTTTTTTGTGATTTTTTATATGCGCGAACGCACGTCTAAAAACCCGTTTATCGGCCTTTCTTTATTTAAAATACAAGCTATTTCCTACGGGTGCATCGTATCGCTGCTCGGGTTTATTGCGCTAAACTGCAACAACATTTTGTTTCCGTTCTATATGGCGGACATTTTACACTTAACCCCGCTGCAAATGAGCCTGCTGATGATGCCGTTCCCGGTGGCGCTGGCCATTTCTTCGCCCTTTTCGGGCTGGCTTTCGGAGCGGTATTCCGCCCGTTTGATAACGACCATTGGATTTGGATTTTTGATTATCGGAGCCTCTATGTTTGTGGGGATTGGCACCCACCCTTCTTTCGCTTACATTATCACGGCCCAGCTGATTATGGGCTGCGGTTCGGGCACATTCCAGGCGCCTAACAACAATACCATCATCGGCGGCGCGCCCAAAGACCGGCTGGGAATGGTCGTCAGCCTAAGCGCGCTGGCACGCAATATGGGGGCGGTGATGGGGATTGCGCTCTCGGTGCTGATTTTTTCTTCCGTCCGGCGCCACTACACGGCGGCCGGGGCGGACAGCGTCACCTCGTTTATGTACGCCTACCAAGCGGCAATGGTATTTTGTATTGTAATGTCGCTAGCGGCGGCGTACTTCTCGGCCGCGCGCGAAAAACGCAAGAAACGCCAAAAACAGCCCAAAGGATTTTATGAAACAACGACTGCTTAATCTGCCCTATAAATGGCTGATTTTCACCGTCACCGCCACGGGAACCTTTATGGGCACCTTGGACGGCGGGATTGTAAACATCGCCCTGCCGTCTATCGCCAAACAGTTTAACGCCGACATTGAAAGCATACAGGCCGTAGTAAGCATTTATTTGCTGGCGGTGACGTGCTTTTTACCCGTATTTGGCAAACTTTCCGATATGTACAGCCGCAAAAAACTGTACCTGGGCGGTTTTTTTATGTTTGGGGTAGGCAGTGTGATGTGCTCGCTGGCTACGTCGCTGCCGATGTTGATTATCGCCCGCGCCGTACAGGGGCTGAGTTCTTCGGCGATGATGGCCAACTCGCAGGCGATTATCGCCAAAGCTTTCTCCGGCAAGGACCGCGGCCGCGCACTAGGCGGCATCGGGGCCGTGGTGGCCTTAGGCTCGCTGGCGGGCCCGGCGGTGGGGGGCTTTTTAATCCAGCATTTTGGGTGGCCCAGCGTGTTTTGGGTCAACGTGCCCGTCTGTGCCATTGGCATCTGGCGCGGAATGCAAATTATTCCGCGTTTTAACCCCAAGTGCAAAATGCGGATGGACAAGTGGGGCGCGGCATTTTTTATTGTTGCGTGTTTTTCCTTCTTATACGCACTTAACGAAGGGCCGTCCAAACATTGGTCCTCGCCGCTTATTTTAAGCGCATTTGCGGCGGCGGTGGTCTTTTTCGGGCTGTTTTATTACCGGGAAAAAGTATCCAAAACACCGTTTATCGGGCTGTCCATTTTCAAAATCCCGGCCATTTCGTACGGCTACGCCGTGGCGGTGCTGGGCTTTATGGCCATTTTTACCAACTCGGTGCTATTCCCGTTTTACGCGACGGACATTTTGCACATTGACCCCGTGCGCACCGGGCTTTTGATGCTGCCGTTCCCAGTGGCGCTGGCGGTATCTTCGCCCTTAAGCGGGCTGCTGTCGGAAAAATATCCGGCACGACTGATTACCACCGCCGGGCTGGGGATGACCGTCACGGGGCTTTTGATGTTCTCGTTTATGGACGGCACGACCTCGTTTTTCTATATCGCCCTGGCGCAGCTGATTGCCGGCTGCGGCTCGGGCACGTTTCAGGTGCCCAACAACAACACCGTCATCAGCGCCGCGCCGCGCAACAAGGTAGGCATTGTATCCAGCGTCAACGCCTTGGCGCGCAACGCCGGGATGATTATGGGCATTGCGCTTTCCGTGGCGGTGTATGCGATGGTGCAAAACCACCTGGCTGCCGGAGGAGCCAGTGCGGAAAACGCGTTTTTAGGCGGATACCGGGCTGCTATGCTGTTTGGGGCGGCAGCAGCCGTGGCTGGGGGAATTTTATCCGCCAAGCGAGACTAACCCCCTGCGCCTGTTACATTTTACGCGCGGAACCACTGGTTCCGCGCGTTTTTATCCGTCCCCTCAAAACTAATCGCTGTTTTGGACATAAAAAACCCCGCGGTTAAGCGGGGTTTTTTGTAACAATCGGAAAATTAGTAGTTTTCCGGGTGAATCATAAAGTAAGCCTGCGGGTGGGCGCACACGGGGCACACTTCGGGGGCTTTTTCGCCGATGTGGATGTGGCCGCAGTTGGCGCATTCCCACATAACGATACCGGCTTTTTTGAACACTTCCTGGGCTTCCACATTGTGCAGGAGCTTGCGGTAGCGTTCTTCGTGCATTTTTTCGATTTTGCCTACAGCTTCAAAGAGGTAAGCCAATTTGTCGAAACCTTCTTCTTTGGCTTCTTTAGCGAAGGTGGCGTACATATCGGTCCATTCGTAGTTTTCGCCGTTGGCGGCATCTAACAAGTTTTCAGCCGTGGTCGGAATGCCGTTATCGTGCAAGGCTTTGAACCACAGTTTGGCGTGTTCGCGTTCGTTGCCGGCCGTCTGTTCAAAAATTTTGCTGATTTGCACAAAGCCTTCTTTTTTGGCTTTGGAAGCATAGTACGTATATTTGTTGGTGGCCTGGGATTCACCCGCAAAAGCCGCCATCAAGTTTTGTTCCGTTTTAGAACCTTTCAATTCCATAATTTCTCCTATAAGTTACCCAACTGTGCCTATTTTACCGCCTGGCACTTTTTACAAATTCCGCGAAGCTGCACATTTACTTGCCGCACTTCGCCCATTTCCCGCGCACCGCCGGGCAGCGGCAATGGTGCCTCGCCCGGTTGGGGGAAAATATCATACACTTCGCCGCAGCGCGTGCAGACAAAGTGGCAATGGGGGCGCAAATCCCCGTCAAAGCGGGCTTTAGACGATAATCCCACCCGCATCAGCAAATCCATTTCTTCCAACGACGAAAGCGTGCGGTACACCGTATCGAGCGACACATTCGGCAGTTGTTTGCGCACAGCCAAAAACACGCTTTCTGCGCTGGGGTGCGCGCACGACTGCGCCACCGTGCGGAAAATTTCCCGCCGCTGCTGCGTCACGCGCAGGCCTTTTTGGCGGCAGGCGTTTTCGAAACGGGACAAGCGTTTTTCCAATTCTTCTTTTTGTTCGTGTAAATGGCTGTGCATAAATTATTAATAATTATTCCTAATAAAGTATAGCATATTTTGCAAACAAAAAGTCAACAGGTTTTCCGCTGTTTTATCATAGCATAAATTCCCGTCAAACGCGCTTAAAAAATGATTGGACCGATTTGTTATAATTAAGGTACAGGCTTTGGCCTCAAGGAGGAACTATGAAATTTGATTGTTATTTACCGACTAAAATTTTGTTTGGCGCCGGCCGCCTAAACGACCTGGCCACCGCCAAACTGCCCGGCAAAAAGGCTTTAATTGTTATTTCCGCCGGAACGTCTATGCGCAAATACGGCTATTTGGAACGCGTGCAAAAACTGCTGGCCCAGCAAGGGGTGCAAAGCGTAGTGTTTGATAAAATTTTACCCAACCCGATTTTGGACCACGTCACCGAAGGGGCGGCTTTGGCGCGCCAAGAAGGGTGCGATTTCGTCATCGGCTTGGGGGGAGGAAGCAGCATTGATTCCTCCAAATCCATCGCCGTAATGGCCAAAAACCCCGGCAATTACTGGGATTACATCGGCGGAGGCTCGGGCAAAGGGCAATTTCCTAAAGAAGGAGCCTTGCCGATTGTCGCCATCACCACCACCGCGGGCACCGGCACGGAGGCCGACCCGTGGACGGTGATTACCAACGGGCCCGAAAAAATCGGCACCGGGTGGGAATTTACGTTCCCCGTGCTGTCTATCGTGGACCCGGAACTGATGACGTCCGTCCCGCCGCATTTGACGGCTTACCAAGGTTTTGATACGCTGTTCCACTGCACGGAAGGATATATTGCCAATATCGCTACGCCCGTTTCCGACGCACTGGCGTTAAAAGCCATTGAACTTATCGCCAAATACCTGCCGCGCGCCGTCAAGGACGGCAACGACCTGGAAGCCCGCTCCCAGGTGGCGTTGGCCAACACGCTGGGCGGTATGGTGGAGACCTTCTCCTCTTGCACGAGCGAACACTCGCTGGAGCATGCGCTGAGTGCGTACTACCCCAAACTGCCGCACGGGGCGGGGCTGATTATGATTTCCCTGCCGTACTATAAATTTTTCCTCGGCAAGGTAGCGGACGAACGCTACGCCAAAATGGCCGAAGTGATGGGGCAAGACGTCCGCTCCCTGCCCGCCGAAAAACGCGCCCAAGCGTTTATCACGGCGTTGGAAAACCTGCAAAAAGCCTGCGGCGTGGACAACTTGAAAATGAGCGACTACGGCGTGAAAGCCGACGATATGGACAAAATGGCCAAAACCGCCAAAGAAACGATGGGGGGATTATTCACCCTGGACGTCCATTCACTCACCGACGAAGAAGCCGCCCAAATTATGAAAGAAGCCTATAAATAAGGAAATTGCTAAAAATATCAGCTGAAAAAATGCCCCGGAGGAAACCCTCCGGGGCGAGTTTTATTGCTTTACTGCAGGTAGCAAGCAGTTGCGCCGCATAGACCTTTGCAAAGTTTTTTGCCGGTTTCGGTCACACCCATACAACGAAATTTGCCTGCGGTATCAGCAGAATTACCCGCATTTAAAAAATAATAGTAGTATTGCACCTGATTATTTGCAGCAACACTATTTGTGCCGCCTGTCCGTTCTGCACTATCCCACCCCACAAAGTTATTTGCATTTAAATCAATGCGAATTTTTTGGCATACCAAATCGGTAAGAGTACTTGCGGAGGACGGAGTACATCCTTGTATATCAATATCCAAATCACCCCAGTATTTCGGATATTCTCCATTCGCCATATAGTACATTTCTATCATTTTGCTTAACGAAGAACTGACGGTTTGCAATTCGGTGAACCGCGCTTTGAGCACCGCCAGTTGGTATTGCGGCAACGCCACCGCCGCCAAAATACCAATGATTAAAACGACCACTAACAGTTCTATTAGCGTGAATCCGGCGTTTTTCCCCGCCGGGTGGGTTTTTTGATAAATTTTGTTCATAGCCAAAATTTATCAAAAAAAAAAAACAAGTCAAGGCCCAGAGCCTGGGATCCCCACTCTAAACCCACTAACACGATTAGTGGGGCCACACTGTTTCGAAATGTCGCGCCCTTACGCAACAGCCTTCCAGGCCCGGGAGCTCTGCCTCGGACAGGGTTGCGGCAGGTACGATGCTTACGCAATAAGGGAACAAAAAATTGTGGATGTTCCTGCAAGGGGCCAGAGGCTGGGCACCGAGCCGGTGCCCCCTTTC